>JAYVQK010000335.1:0-41088 GCA_043757005.1 Verrucomicrobiaceae bacterium | reverse complement strand
ATCCGCGCGGCGAGCAGCAGGTACTGGCGGATTTTCGCGCGGCGCGTGGCGGCGCGATTCGCTTTCAGCAAAAAGATCATCGCCGCCCAGTGGACGGTTTTGTAGCGCAGGCGGTTGAGCAGATGGATGATCAGCGGCAGCAAAACTGCCGGCAGCGCCCAGAGCATCCATGGTTGGAGGTAGGCCATTTTTAGAAAGAGGAGCGGGCGCGATGAGGGGGGAGAACGTCCAACGTCCAACGTTCAACTTCCAACGTCCAACGGTCGGAAGAACCGCGAACGTCAGCCTCTGACTTCAATGTTGAACGTTGAACGTTGGACGTTGAACGTTCTCCCCTCTTCCGCTCCCCACTCATCGCCCGCCTTTCCGCGAAGCGCGCATGCGCTGGAGCATGAAATTCGTCAGCACACCCTCGAACGCCTGGTCGAGATACGTGAAGTGGTAGTCCACGCGGAACTGCTGGCAGCCGTGGCGGAGCGCGGTCAGATAGTCGCGCAGCGCCTCGCCGTAAGCCTCGCGCACGACGGCGGGATCGGTGATGAGATCGGCGCCGCTTTCCATGTCCACGAAGCGCACGGGGCGCGTGAAATCGAAGTCGTATTCCTGACGGTCGAGGAGGTGAAAGACGGCGATGTCGTGCTTGTAAAAGTGCAGGTGCTTGAGGGCGTCGAGCAGCGGCGGCACGTCGGTAAAAAGGTCGCTGATGATGACCACGAGCGCCCGCTGGCGAATGCGTTCGGCGAAGTCGTGCAGCGTCTGGACGATGTTCGATTCGCCGGCGGGCTCGGTGTTCGCGAGCATGCGGTAGAGCGCGCGCAAATGCGTGGGCGTGCGGCGCGGCGGGAGATCCATCGCCTTGTCGGCGAAGCAGGTGAGCCCGACGGCATCGCCCTGATGCACGAGCAAATGCGCAAGCGTGCCGGCGAGCCGCCGCGCGTAGTCGAAGCGCGTGCCGCCCTCGGGCGTGCTGGTGAATTTCATCGACGCGGACGTGTCCACCACGAGGTAGCAGCGCAGGTTCGTGTCGGCCTCGAACTCGCGGATGAAAAACTTGTCCGTGCGCCCAAAGACGCGCCAGTCGAGGTGCTTGATGTCGTCGCCGGGCGCGTATTTCCGGTACTCCGCAAACTCCACCGAAGCCCCGCGCGTGGCCGAGCGATGCTGGCCGGTCACGCTCCCGAGCATCGGGCTGCGCACATTCAGCATCAGCCGCGAAAGGCGCGCGATGGCCCCTTGGTCGAGGAAGTCGGCGGAGTGATCCGGCTGGGCCATTTCAGACGTTGGCGTTCGGATTTAACCGCAGAGGCGCAGAGGACGCAGAGGGGCGCAGAGAGGAAGAAACTGGCAACAGGAGTATCCCGCTCATCGCTTTCAAACCTCTGCGGCCCTCTGCGTCCTCTGCGCCTCTGCGGTAAAACATAAGCGTCATTCCGCCGTCTCTTTGATCATCCGCCTGATGATCTCCACGCTCCCCACGCCTTCGCTTTCCGCATGAAAGTTCACCAGGATGCGATGCGCCAGCACCGGCTCGGCGACGGCCAGCACGTCTTCCAGCCGCACGAGGTAGCTGCCTTGCAGGACGGCGCGCGCTTTCGCCCCGAGCACGAGGTACTGCACGGCCCGCGGGCCGGGGCCCCACATCACCCATTTTTTGATCCACTCGGGCGACTCGGCTCCGGCGGGGCGGCATTTGCGGACGAGCTTCACCACATATTCATAGACGTGCTCGGGCACAGGCACGCGGCGGACGATTTCCTGAAAGCGCAGAATGTCGGCGGCGGTGATGAGTTTATTCAGCGTGGGCGTGCCGGAGCCGGTCGTGGTCTTGGCGATTTGCAACTCCTCAGCGGCGCTCGGGTAGCCCACGTTGATGAGGAACATAAAACGATCGAGCTGCGCCTCGGGCAACGGGTAAGTCCCCTCCTGCTCGATGGGGTTTTGCGTCGCCAACACAAAGAACGGTTTATCCAGCGCAAAGCTGTGTCTGCCAGCGTTCACGCGCTGCTCCTGCATGGCTTGGAGCAAGGCCGCCTGCGTCTTTGGCGGCGTGCGATTGATTTCATCCGCAAGCACGATATTGGCGAAAATCGGCCCTTTCACAAACTCGAACGCGCGCCGCCCGGCCTGCTCCGTCTCCTGCAAAATCTCGGTGCCCGTGATGTCGCTCGGCATCAGATCGGGCGTGAATTGGATGCGCGAAAACGCGAGCTGCATCACATCCGCGAGCGAGTGGATGAGCAGCGTCTTCGCCAGCCCCGGCACGCCCATGAGCAGCGCGTGGCCTCGGGCAAAAATGCACGTCAGCAGTTTTTCGATCACGCCATCCTGCCCGATGATGACCTTCCCCAGCTCCACGCAGATGCGCCCATAGAGCTCGCGGAGTTCATCAATGGCGGCGACATCCGCCTCTTGCGTGGCGACAGGGATTGGGGTGTTTTGCATACGTGTAATGTGTGAGTGTTGTTGGTGCGCTAAGACAGCGGGTTGTCACCGCCAGTTCACGCGCAAAGTTTAGGAAACTTTCATCCACAGCAGGTCACGTCGCAAAGAAGCGTCGGCAATCGAAGACCGACGCAGTCATTTCTGTCACCGCCCACGCAGCGCGAAGCACCCAATCAGTAAGTGGCAGAGTGATACACGAAATGGACTCGGTTCGCGTCCGCGAACGGCATAGTTTGGACAAGAGGGCGGATGCCTGAGTTGCTGATTTCAGCAATGCCGGTGTCGTTCAGCAGGCAAGTCCAAGTATGCCCCACGCCAGCAACGGACGGCAGATAGCCGGCTGCGACCGCTTGGGCGAATGTTACGGGATCTACGAATGAATACACTACGAGCGACTTTTCGTGCGGTGCGTCGCAGTCGTCACCAGCACAAACGGAGTCTCTGGTGACTATAACGCAAAGCGATGCGGTCATTTGGAACCAGCGGGCTTGGCTAGGGGTATCTTTGCTTTAGTGAGAATGTCGTCGAGCGGCTTCTGTGAGCCAGTCATCCCTGTGCCCGCCAAGCCCTCCTCGCCTCGATAAATTTGGAGTCCAGCGCACTCGAAACAAGCGACGAAATCGTATGTGACGCCAGCGGCGGTAATGACACGCAGGGAATGGCGGGGTTCGAAGCACCCAGCAGCGTTACCGTTGTAGTTGCGAACTGCGTTGGTGATGGCGGCGATTGCGGAAGCCCGCGAAGGCGCGTCCACTAGCTCGACGCTGCCTAGAATCTTGAAGCCGTGATGATTCTCCTCAGGTTTAAGTTCTGGAGCCTCGGGAGCGCCAACTATCGGCGGGTCCAGAGAAAACAGGATGAACTTCGTTCCGCTCTTCAGTGCAGCAACGGCCTCTGCAGGCAGGCTTTTGGGAGTGAATGGAATCCCAGCAAACACACAGGTTAATGAGCACAGTAGGGCGAGAATGGTTTTCATTGGTAGAGTGAGTGGGCAACGCCTAACATTCTATTCAGCGGCTTGCGTATGTTTTGTCTGTATTTCATCTGTGTCCATCAGTGGCTAAGAAACGATGATGTGAGTTTTCCGCAGTCCGCTGGTATCCCTAGATGTTCGCCGCTTTTTCTCAGCTCCGTGCGCCGCAGATCGCTAGCACTTTGTTCACGATGTCGAGCGGGCGGGGGAGCTGTTTTTTTTCTAGCTCGGGGCTGTAGATGGCGGGGGAATCTATCGAGCTGATGCGCTGCACGGGGGCGTCGAGATCGTCGAAGGCTTTTTCCATGATGATGCTGGAGATTTGCGCATCCACGCCGCAGAAGGGCTTGTTTTCCTCTACGAGCACGACGCGGTGGGTCTTGCGGACGGTGGCGAGGATGGCTTCTTCATCGAGCGGGCGGATGCTGCGGAGGTCGAGCACTTCGGCGCTGATATTGTGCTCGGCGGCGAGGATCTCGGCGGCGCGGAGTGCGGTGAGTGCGGCGCGTCCGTGGGCGATGATGGAGACATCGGTGCCCTCGCGCTTGACGTCGGCTTTGCCGAGCGGGATCGTGTATTCCTCGTCCGGCACTTCCCATTTTTCGCCGTAAAGCAGCGTATTTTCCATGAACATGACGGGGTCGTTGTCGCGGATCGCGGACTTTAGCAGCCCCTTCGCGTCGTAGGCTGTGGCGGGGCAGACGACTTTGAGGCCGGGGATATTGGCGAGGAAATTTTCGTGTGTGTGCGAGTGCGTCGCGCCGACGTTGGTGCCGCCATTTGCGGGGCCGCGGATGACGATGGGGCAGTTAATAAGCCCGCCGCTCATGTAGCGGACTTGCGCGGCGTTATTGATGATCTGATCCCAGGCGACGGCGGCGAAGCTCCAAAACATCAGCTCCATCACGGGCCGAATGCCGAGCATCGAAGCCCCCACGCCCATGCCGATGAACGCCGCTTCCGAGATCGGCGTATCTACGATGCGCTTGCTGCCCCATTTTTTCCAAAGCCCCTCGGTGACTTTGTAAGCGCCGTCGTATTCAGCGACTTCTTCGCCCATCACGACCACATTGGGGTCACGTGAGAGTTCCTCATCGAGAGCGTGCCGGAGGGCTTCGCGGTAGGTGATTTGTGCCATGCTAGTAAGGTTGGTTTGGTAAAAATTGACGGTCGGTGTGCCAGTCTCGCTTCTGGCGGGGAGGGTTGCTTTTTCGCCTGTTCGGCGGCGGTGCAAGGGGCCGATTTAATCGTTAAAGAAATGCTTCCCGGTGCGCCCGGCTTCCGTCTGGCGATCTACTTCAAAATACACGTCTTCGGTGATGCTCGCCTCGCTCGGGATGGGGCTTTCTTCGGCGAATTGCGAGGCCGCTGTCGCCTCGCTCTTTGCGGTTTCGCTGATCGCTTCGTATTGCTCTTCGGTGAGCGTGCCGTCTTCGATCAGGCGGCGTTTATAGTTCTGGATGGGGTCGTGGTTGGATTTGTAAAATTCGATCTCTTCGTTTTGGCGATAGCCGCTCTTGTGCTTCGCGTCGGCGACGGAATGGCCGTAGTAGCGGTAAGTCACGATCTCCAGCAGCGTCGGCTTGCTCTCTTCGTGCGCTCTTTCCAGCGCCGCTTTTACCGTTGCGCGCACTTCGTAGATGTCGGTGCCGTCGCACTTCACCCAAGCCATATCGAAGCCCTCGGCGCGCTTAGCGAGGCAGGTGTCGTAGGCCGAGCTACGGGCTTGGCTGGTGCCCATGCTGTAGCCGTTGTTTTCGATGATATAGACGACGGGGATTTTGAAGAGCGACGCCATATTCATGCTCTCGTAGAAGCAGCCTTGATTCACCGCGCCGTCGCCCATGAAGCACATCGCCGCGCCTTTCACTCCCTTGTATTTCAGCGCGTAACCGAGCCCTAGCCCGAGTGGCGTCTGCCCGCCGACGATGCCGTGGCCGCCCCAGTAGTTCTTATCCGGTGCGAAAAAGTGCATCGAGCCGCCTTTGCCCCGCGAGCAGCCTGTGGCCTTGCCGTAAAGCTCGGCCATGCACTCATTCATGCTCATGCCGACGGCGAGCGCGTGGCCGTGGTTGCGGTAGGCGGTGATGACGTGGTCGTCGTCGCCCATGAGTGAGACGCAGCCGACGGCGACGGATTCCTGCCCATTATAGAGATGAAGGAAGCCGCCCATTTTTCCCCCTTGGAATTGGCGCAGCGACTCCGTCTCGAAGCGTCTAATTCGCACCATATCTGTGAGGAGCTTGGTTTTCTGCTCATTCGTGAGCGTGGCGTTGATGGATGCCTTTGCGAAATCAGCGGCGGTGATCGTGGAAGCCATAGGAAAAATCAGAGTCGTTTTTAAAAAATTGGTGCCCCGCTGCGTGAGTGCGACGAAAGCGTGGCGAACTTACGCGGTAGCAAAAAGCGTGCAACCTTCGATTCTTGCGAGGAGGGAAGTTCTTTCTCAGGCCACCGGGCAAGCGGGTGATGTCCGACTGCTCGCACGGCGTGAATGGGTGCTGCGCGGCACTTGTCCGTCGCCGCCTGCTGCTCTACTTTCCGCCGATGCTTCCTTGGTTTCAAAATCGCTTTCCACTTTATCTCGCGCCGATGGCGGGGGTGACGGATACGACCTTCCGCCAGCTCTGCAAGGGGTATGGCGCGGATGTGATGGTGTCGGAGTTTGTCAGCGCCGAGGGCATCTTCCGCAAGAACGAGCGGACGATGGAATATCTGGAATTCACCGAGGAGGAGCGCCCGCTGGGGGTGCAGCTTTTTGGCGGCGACCCGGAGCATCTCGGCGAGGCGGCGCGCATCGTGTGCGATTGGAAAACGCCGGATTTTATAGACATTAATTTCGGCTGCCCGGTGAGCAAGATCGTGAGCAAGAATGGTGGCTCCTCCATCCTGCGCGATTGCCCGCTGCTCGCCCGCATCGCCACCGCTATCGTGAAGGCCGTCGCGCCGCTACCGGTGACGGCGAAGATCCGCATCGGCTGGTGCGCCGAGACGATCAATGCCACGCAGACCGCGCGCATTTTAGAAGACTGCGGCATCCAAGCCATCGCCGTGCATGGGCGCACGAAAGAGCAGGGCTACAGCGGGCTGGCGGATTGGGACGTGATCGCGCAAGTCGCCGAGAGCGTGCGTGTGCCGGTGATCGGGAATGGCGATCTCGCCACCGCGCAAGACGTGGAACTCCGGCGCAAGACGACGCGCGTCTCGGGCGTGATGCTGGGTCGCACGGCGATGTCGCACCCGTGGATTTTCCGGGAGATCAAACATTTCCTCGCCACCGGCGAACACCTCGCGCCGCCCTCGCTGGAGGAGCAGTGGGCGCACATCTGCACGCACTGCGCGCGGGAGATCGCGAAGCGGGGGAATGAGATGCACGCCATGCAATCCATGCGCACGCAGCTCATGGCCTACAGCCGGAAAATGCCGGATGCAAAACGGCTACGCGAACGCTTTGCCCACGTGGCCTCGCTCATGGAAATGGAGGAGATCGCAGCAGCCAGCCTCGTAGCGCGGACGCCCTCGTCCGTCTCGTAGCGCGGACGCCCCGTCCGCTAGGCCGCGCAAGCGGACGAGGCGTCCGCGTTACAGCGAGACGGACGGGGCGTCCGCGCTACGAGGCTGCGCCTACGCCGTGAGGCCGGGGAACGGCACGAGCGGCATCCGCTCATCGTGCGCGAGATGCTCGGTGCAAATCGCGAAGAACCCCGCGCGCGTATCCACCCGCCGAATGTCGTGGAGGAAGCGCCCGCTCGGCTCCACCCCGACGCCCACGAAATTGAGATACTTCTTCATTTTCTGCACCTGCTGCGACTCCGTCACATCCTCACTGCACACCGCTTCGTAGAGCGCCTGCACATAGTCCAGCACCTCGCGGCCCGTGGGGAAAATGAACGTCTCCCCACGCCCATGCGCGCGGATTTGCTCGAAGAGCCACGGGTTGCGGATCGCCCCGCGCCCGATCATCAGACCACGCACGCCCGTCGTTTTCATCAGCTCATCGGCGTGCGCGGCGGAGGCCACGTTGCCATTGGCCAGCACCGGGCAAGGCATCGCGGCGGCGGCTTGCGCGATGAGGTCGTAGCGCACGCCATCGCGATACATCTGCTTCACCGTGCGGCCATGCACCGTGAGCAGATCTATGGAATGACGCGCAAAAATCGGCAGCAGCGCATCCAGCGTGCGCTCGTCTTCAAAGCCCGTCCGCGTCTTCACCGTGAAGCGTCCCGTGATCGCCTCGCGCAGCGCGCCCAGGATGCGATCCACCAGCGGCAAATCCCGCAGCAACCCGCCTCCCGCGCACTTGCGATACACCACCGGCGCAGGGCAGCCAAGGTTCAGATCAATCGCCGCGACCGCGTGCTTTTGCAGCTCGCGAGCGATGTGCGTGAGCGAAGGGATGTCGTTGCCTATCATCTGCGCGATCACCGGGCGACCCGTGGGATTCTGCGTGATGGAGGAGAGGATCGTCGGATCGAGCCGCGAGTTCGGATACACGCGAAAGTATTCCGTATAATAAACATCCGCCCCGCCATAGCGCGTCATCAGCCGCCAAAACGGCAAATCCGTCACCGCCTGCATCGGCGCAAGCGCCAGCAACGGCTCCGAGCGAGCGAGCAGTTCATCGAGCGTTGGATTCGTAGTATTCAAAAAGCCACGCACAGTGCGTCAGCCAAAGCCGCTAAAAAAGGCGAAAAGAAAGATGCGTATGCCGCCCTCCGGGTGATGATTCTTTTGAATCTTTGGCGTGGCGATTTCCTGAGCCGACGCCCTACACTCAACGCATGGCGACGACGAAGCAGCTTGCAGAACTTTTCCGTGCCGTGTCTGGGCACGACCTGCCCCGCGCGGTGGATGCTGCGCGCCGTATCGCTGAGACCGAAGCAGATAAGGGCAATCACAGCGCAGCGCGCGACTTGCTCGGCTCGCTCAATGGCTACGCAAAGCCGGGCCACGCTGGCCACGCCCATCCCATCGCACAAAGCGTAACAGCGCAGCAGTGCGTATCGTTTCTCTCCAAACCGGTGACGCTAGACACCCTCGAACTCCCCGCTCCGTTACGCGCGGAAATCGTCGAACTTACCCACGAATGGAAGCACCGTGCCGCACTCGGAACGCAGGGCATCCCGCGCCGCTGGCGACTCCTTTTCCACGGCCCGCCTGGTTGCGGCAAAAGCGCCACCGCCGCCGCGCTCGGCACACTCGTCGGGCTACCAGTTTATCTCGTGCGGTTCGATGCACTCATAGGCTCCTATCTCGGACAGACCGCGCTGCGTCTCCGCGAAGTCTTCCGCTTCGCTGCGGAGAACCCGTGCGTGCTGCTTTTCGATGAAGTGGACGCCCTTGCAAAACGTCGTGGCACGCCAATGGAAGTCGGCGAGCTAGACCGCGTCGTCATCGCCTTCATGCAGGAACTCGAACACGCCTCCCCCGAAGGCTTCATCGTCGCCACCTGCAACCTCCCTCAGTCACTCGACGACGCCCTCTGGCGTCGCTTCGACCTCCCCGTGAACTTCCCAAAACCCACCGCCAAACAACTCGAAGCCTTCGCCCGCAAGCGCTGCAAGCAACTCAACTTTTTCCCCTCAAAACAACTCGCACCCCTCGCCGCAAAATCCGGCAACTACGCCCGCGCCGAACAACTCATCGCCAACGAAGCGCGGCGGCGGGCGCTGGCAAAACTGAAGTAGCACGCGATGCCGACGCCTGTTTACAAACCGAAGCACTTTTTCCTCAACGAAAGGCACGAGCTTCCGCCCGAAAAAAGTGGAGGCGGAAAGCAACAGCCTTTTATGGATGTGGACTGGCAGCGCAAGACGGATCGGCTCACGGAGTCGTTTGAACGAATCGAGCGCAGGGCTGCTTCATCCACTGACCCAAGCACGAAAGGCCGATTTTATATTCTCGCTGAATCCGTGCAGCATGTGACGAAAGCATCTACTGCCAAGGATGCGGTGGATGGGCGAGTAACGAAGAAGGTGTCGTTTGCTGGCGAACAATCGCAGGCATTCGACCGACTTGGACTGCAACTAATTGAAGTTTTTCCGAACGGCACCGCAACGGTTCACGCGATGCCCGAACAAATCGCGAGAATGCGTGCCGACCTCGCAAATCTCCCGCAGGGAAATCACCGTCAGCAGGGGCAGTGGGTGAATATCGAATCGTTCGACTGGATTCCGGCAGATGTGAAATTCGATGAGGCATGGCTCACGGAAATCGGTGCCGGTGCTGCGGCTGCGCATATCAAGTTACAGCCGTTTCTCACGACATTTGAGACGGACGCTGTGATTCGCGCTATTGAGCAGACGTTGCGGAAATTCCCCAGAAACGAGCTTCTCGGGAAAGAAGTCGGCTATCGCGGTCGCTTTTGGCTTCGTGCGACGCTGTCTGCCGATTGTGTGCGGGCGCTGGCGGAGGAGTTCGCTGCGATTCAGGCAATCCATCCACCGATACTCGCGAAACTTTCCGGCTCTGCGGGAGAAGCCCCAGCGCCTGGCTATTTGGAGCTTCCGCCGCTCAGCGCTGACTCTACAGCTCTACCTTGTGTAGGGGTAGTGGATACGGCGGTGCCGGATATGCACCGCCTGCTCTCTAGGTCGCGCAGGGGAATCGTTCTGGCGCCTCAATGCGAGAATTCCGCGAACGATAGCCACGGTTCGTCCGTCGCTTCACGGGTTGTTTTTGGCGATTTGGATTTTGTCGCGAACCCCTATACTTTGCCGCAGCCAACGTGTTCCTATTTTGAAGTTCGGTCCGCTGCCAAAACTAGCACCACAAACGTGATTCGAATTCGTGCTGAAAGCGTCGCCACGGCAGTGCTTAACGTCATCAACAGTGCGCCGGATGTCCGCGTTTTCAATTTCAGCTTTGATTCAGAAAAATCGCTCGATACGTCGAAGGCGATTCCCGCATCTCCCCCGTATCTAACATATTTCCAACAGTTGATGACCGTAATGGCGGACTTCGACAATCTCGCCTTCGACGAGGACACGCTGTTGGTCATCGCTGCCGGGAATGTGGATGCCGGAAACATTCCTGTGCCAGGCTACCCAAAACACCATGCAGATGGGCGATGGCAGCTTCACGCCTATTCCCGGTGTTTTAATGCGCTGACCTGTGGTGGAACAAATCCCCGAGTTTCAGCCGCTGGTCTCGCAAGTGAGAAGGACGCACCAAGCCCGTTTTTCAGACTTGGCCCAGGGTTTGCACATAGTCCTAAGCCGGACTTTTGCGCTCCCGCAGGAAATACCGATAAGGACTACCGACAGCAACGTGGATTGGGGGTGGCGGCGATTTCTGCGCTCGGAGAGCCGCTGGAAGTATTCGGCACATCCCAAGCCGCGCCACTACTCGCGCGTGAGGCGGCGTTCGTCCTCTCGGAATTGAGGCGTTTTTGTCCGCCAGAAACTCGGCCCTATGCCTGCACGGCAAAGGCAATCCTCGCGCTCACAGCGGACAATGTCGCCGCACGCTTGCCGTCGGAATACCGCGACATATCCGGTCTCGCGCTCGGCTACGGCAGAGCCAGTGCGGAACGACTCAAACAACCACATCCAGATTCAGCGTTGATTTTCTGGCAGGGGTTCGCCGAGCGCGCTGGCGACAAATTGCGAGTGCGGATTCCGATTTCCAGAGAATGGCTGTCCGCCGCCACCTCGCCTCAACTTCGCATCTGCATCGCGTGGGACACGCCCGTAAATTCCGCCGTCGAATCGTGGGCCTGCCGAGATGTTTCACTCACGCTTTGCGCGACAGAAGAATCGCACGGAGCGAGCGGCACACAGCGGAAAGGCACAGGCTATCCGCTTTATTCGCGAACGTGGGATTTGCGAAAAGCCGCCGAGAAGACACCACCTTCCGACGACTTCTGGATCGTCGAAATGAGCTACAAACAAATCGCCGCATACGCGGCAGGACATTTGCCAACGCCACTTCAACGCATCGCCTTCGCCGCCGAGTTGAAAGACATCGGCGAAACACCGCAAAGCCCGCAGTCATTTATCCAGCAGATTCCAGCATCCCAAGAAATGACCCGTTTTAGCACCGTTGCGCTTCCTTTGGTTTTGGCAGCGAGAATTTAGCAGTCGGTAAATGCTGGCGTCGCGCGTCGCGACGGGTTGATGGCTTGCAGGTTGAGCGAGCTTTGTTAGATCGCGCTAGACTTTCGATACACCACACCACCACAGCGTGCGCCGCCCGCCTCATCGCCTCCGTGGCAACGACCCTCCCTGAACAAAAACCCACCGCCATCACCCTCCTAGACCGTGCCGCCCAGCTCGCCCCCGAGGACGAAGAGACGAAGGCTCTACGCGAGGCGCTGAAGTAGGAGTGCAGGAATGTAGCCTTGATTCCCTCATGGAGCGAGGCATCGTCGGCATATGATTGCGATGCAGTTTGATACCGAGGTTCACGAGGGCGTTTTGTCGCTTCCCTGCGACGTTTGAGGGGCGGGTGCATGTGATCTTGATGAGGGAAGACGCTGAGATGGGCGATGATTTCATCGGCGAGTTGCTGGCGGCGACGGTGGAGGGCGAGGCGAGGAAGACGCGCGATTTTCTACCACACGAGTTTTACGCCGTAGGCTGCGAATTCCGAATCGCATGAAATGAGCGGCATGTCTTCCTCCAGAGCTTGCGCGATGAGCAGGCGATCAAACGGATCGTGGTGGTGGGTGGGCAATGTGCGGTGGCGTTGTAGATGGGGCACGAGGATGGGGAGGATGTGGATGTCGTCGGCTTCCAGTCGCGCAGGGAACAGAACGCCAAATGGCGCCGGGAGCGTGAGCTTCCCGAGGGTGTCTTTGATGCTGATTTTCCACAGCGTCGCGGGGCTGACGAAAAGGATGTTGCGCCGATCTTCGATGAACACGCGGGCCGTCTGGCTCAGCCTCGGGCTGCCGCTGAAATACCAGAGCAGTGCGTGGGTATCTAATAACACATTCATGGGCGATATTCGGCGAACTCGGGCAGCGGTGCGTCGAAGTCATCCGCGAGCACGATTCCGGGACATGAACCGAAACCGGAGCGCGCACTGACTTGTGCGGGAATCGAACTGCCTGATGTCTGCGTTTTGAGGAACTCCAGATAATGATACACCTCGCGCAGTAATGGCTCCGGTTGCTGCGAAATTTCTGAAATGAGAAGTTGATGGATGCTCATGGTCGTTGCGGGTTTTGACACGGGCAGAATATCCCTCATGCAGGTGGGCGCAAGGCTCATCGCCTCCGTAGCCCTCCCCGAACATAAGCCCACCGCCCTCACCCTCCTAGACCGCGCCGCCCAGCTCGCCCCCGAGGACGAAGAGACGAAGGCGCTGAAGTAAAAGTGCAGGGATGTAGCCTTGATGGATTTCGTGGATTCAAGTGTGTGGCTCTATGCGTTTGTTCGCACGAGCGATCCGGTGGAGCAGGCGACGATGCTGGAAGCGTGTCGCTTGCGCGGGCGGTATTCGCTGTCGTTTTGGGATTCGTTGATCGTCGCATCAGCTCTCGTAGCGGGTTGCACTCGATTAGCTACTTCCAGCCAGCTCAATTGTAGGGGAGTTCCGAAAACTGACACTTTGGGGCTTGCAAGCGGTGCCTCTGGAGTGCGGGGGCATGACCCCGCTCTGGAGGGGCCTTCGGGTGGGCACACTGTCGAAATGGCGAGCGACTGGCCCACCCGCTCGTTCCGCGCCCGCCAGAGCGGGGTCTTGCCCCCGCTCTCCAGAGGCGTCACCACGAGTTTCCGAGAGTCCCCATAATAAAGAAGACTCCATAAAGCCAAGCGGCTTGGTGGGTGTGGTGGAGGATTTACCGGCCCGGTGCGAGCTCGAAGAGGAATCCTTTGAGATACTCTGTCTCGGGCAGTGTGTTGATGATCGGGTGATCGAGGGTTTGCGAAAAAGTCGTGAGCAGGCGCAGCGTTTTGCGGGAGTCCACGGCGGATTCATTGACCATGTCGAGGAAGAGTTCGCGGCGGACGTGGTGCGAGCAGCAGAAGGTGGCGAGCTGGCCCTCGGGCGCGAGGAGCTTTAGCGCGCGGAGGTGGATTTCTTTGTAGCCGCGGAGGGCGTCTTCGAGCGTGCCTTTGCTTTTCGTGAAGGATGGCGGATCGAGGATGATGAGGTCGTAGCGGCCTTCGTTGCCCGCGCTGATCTCGGCTTTTTTCAGGAAATCGAAGACGTTATCCGCGAAGACTTCCACGGTGAGATGATTACGCGCGGCGTTGCGGCGGATCTGCTCGCAGGCATCGGCGCTGATCTCCACGGCCTGCACGCTCTTGGCCCCGGCAGCAGCGCAGGCGAGCGCGAAGGCTCCTTGGTTTGCAAAGCAATCGAGCACCCGCCGCCCGCTGGCGTGCTGGGCGACTCCGGCGTAGCTGGCGACTTGATCGAGGTAAAATCCCGTCTTTTGCCCGTGCAGCAAATCCACCTCGAAATCGAGCCCCGCCACGCGGATGCAAAAGGGCTCGGGCGCGGTGCCGTGGAGCATCCCGGTGCGCAGCTCCATGCCCTCGGCGAGGCGTATGGGGGCGTCGTTGCGCTCGATGATGCTGGCGGGCGCGAGCACTTCTACGAGCGTGGCGGCGATCATCTCGCGGTGCTGATCCATCGCGAGCGTGAGCGTCTGCACGACGAGGTGGTCGCCGTAACGATCCACGATGAGCCCCGGCAGGCCATCGCTCTCGCTCCACACGAGCCGCGCGAGTTGCAGGGAAAGGCCACGCTTTTCGCGGTAGCGCACGGCCTGAGTGATGCGGCGGCGGAAGAAATCCGCATCGAGCTCCTGCTTTTGCCGCGAGATGCGGCGGACGACGATTTGTGATTTCGCGTTGTAGATGCCGCTGCCGAGTAGGCGATCTTTGCCGTCTTTAATCACGATCACGTCCCCATTCGCGGGCTCGCCCCAGAGTTTGAGGATTTCGCTCGAATACACCCAGTCGTGCCCGTGAAGGATGCGGGAGCGCGGTTTGATAACAATGCCAGCCATAAGGCGGCGGACGTTACGCGGCGTGGGACGGGTGTCGAGGCTGAGTGCGAATTTTTACCCTCCGCCCCCTGCGATCACCGCACGGGATACCCGCGCCAGAGCCACAGCAGCGCCTCGGGCAAAGTCTGCCGCACGACACCGCCATCCACGTGTTTTGCGCTTTGCGCGAAGACGTAGCGGTAGTGGTAGCCCTTCGCTTTGAGCGCAGCGGCCATGCGCTCATTGGCCATCACCCAATTGTGCAGCGTGGACTCGGGCTGCTTCGAGCCGTTGTCGTTCTCGCCCACTTCCATCCAGATGCGTAGCGGCTTCACCGGGCTCTGCGGGATGAGGTGCTCGTGGTATTCCCAAGCGCCGTGCGGCGTCTCGGTGCTCTTCGGCGACTGCTGGTCCACATACGTGCCCGAGTAAGTCAAAACGCGATGATACAAATCGGGCCGAAACCAAGCCATCGAGAGCGCCGCCGCGCCGCCCGAACTCCCACCCATCGTCGCGCGCCCCTCGGGATCTTTGGTGAAGGCGACCTTCAGCTCCTTCGCGATTTTCGGCAGCACTTCGTTCTCGATAAAGACGGCGTATTGCCCCGAAACCGTGTCGTATTCCAGCCCGCGCTCGCTCCCCTTGCTGTCGCCGCCGCCGGAGTTAATCATGATCGCGATCATCGCGGGTAGCCGCTTTTCGTGGATCATATTGTCCAGCATCGGCGGCAGTTTATCGCGGTAGCCCATCCCATCCTGCACGACGATAAAAGGCGCGAGGCTCCCGGCCACGTATTGCTTAGGGATATAAACGGCGACGCCCCGCGAGTAAGGCCCAGTCAGCCCCGGATAGATCGTGCTGTCCGCCGAGGACATCGTGAATTCATGCACCTCGCCCTTCGGCACGCCGGGTTTCACCGTGAGTTCCGGCGCATTGGCGTAAGGCGGCGCGATCACCGAATCGCCATCCGGCATTGTGGGGATCACCGGATCGGCGAGGCAATTCAGACCAGATACAGCGAGCGATAAAAGAAGGATGCGTTTTTTCATGGGTAAGGTTTTTCGAGAGGTAAGGAGATGCGCCATCCTCGGCTGCTTGGCGAATAGAAATCGCCGAAAAAATGTCGGCGGTTGAGGATTTTGACCTCCCTCGGTTTATTGCCGAGTTTCAGCGGAAACACCGCTACCGCCGTTTTGCTGGTTATCATCTTGGACGAGACCGTGCGGGGGAATGTTCAAAGCATTTGGGATGGTGCGCTGAGAGCCGTGCGAGCAGCGAGGGTAGTGGTATAGTTTGGATTTAAACCACGAAGATCACGAAGATCACGAAGGAAATAACAGGGGAAAAGAGAGCCGCTTTATCTCACATCTTCGTGTCTTTCGTGCCCTTCGTGGTTCAAAAATAGACCACTGCCGCAGCGACAAGTGCGACTTCCGCCGCACCTGATCATTCCAGCGGGTGATCGCGCCTTCTCTGCTCTTCGGCACGAGCCTCATCGAGTTCATCGGAGGGCGCTTCCTCCGTCAGATCGGGAGAGAATGGTTCGGGTGTATCCAAGAGGCGAGGAATGATCCAGAGAATGAACAAACCGCCAAGAATGTAAATGGGGCCGCCAGCCCATTCAGCCTGTATGAATTCGTGGAATTTTTTAGGGTCATTGTCTTTCGACACGGGGTTGTCGTGTTGGTAACTGCGCGGCGAAATGTCCCTCGCAATACCACGGTATTCGTCATACGCAGCACCAACGAGATACGAGAGGCCAATCAAAATGAAGAAGTAAGCAACGACGCGGTGCATGACGTGTGGATTTTAACTGCCGATACGACGGGGAAGTCGAGGAAGCACTACGCGAGGCGTCGCTCTACACCGTGCGATTTAAGAAACCCTCTGAACTCTGGACCATTCTGTCTCGAGCGCGCCGCTCTGAGTTCCCAAAAGTTAAAGCCCTGTAGGGTGGTCTATAAATTGGAAGGGGATGTTGTATTTCCCAGCGAGGTGCTCTCCGAGGGCGCGGACGCCAAAGATCTCGGTGGCGTAGTGGCCGGCGTAGAGGAGGTTCACGCCTAGCTCTTCGGCGAGGGTGTAGGTGTGGTGCGCGCCTTCTCCGGTGATGAAGGCGTCGCAGCCGAGCGCGGCAGCTTCTGCGACTTGCTCGCCCGCGCCGCCCGAGCAGAGGCCGATGCGGCGCACGCGCTCGGGGCCGCCGGGGGCGAGGTGGACGGGGCTGCCGAGGAGTTTTTCGAGCTTTTGCACGAGGGCGCGGCGGGTGAGGGGGAGCTGGCCGATAAGGCCGATGGGTTGCCCTTTGGCGAGAAAGGCGGGGGCGCATTTCCGTAGGCCGAGTGCTTTTGCGAGGAGCGCATTATTGCCGAAACGTGCGTGGAGATCGAGGGGGAGATGGGAGCTGTAGATCGCCAGATCAGCCTCCAGAGCCAGTTTTAGCTTGCGGCGGAGCGCACCGGTGAAGGGTTGCGCGCCGCTCCAAAGTAGGCCGTGGTGGACGAGGAGGAGGGTGCCGGGGACTCGGGCGGCGTGGGCGAGGACGGCTTCGCACGCATCCACTGCGGAGACGATTCGCGCCACGCGCCCGCTGTTTTCGAGCTGGAGGCCGTTGTGCGCGCCGGGGTAGTCGGCGATGGCTTTGTGGGCGAGTAGTTCATCGAGGAAAGTGGTGATCTTGGTGAGCATGGCGCGCTGCTTTTAGCGCACGAGCGGGCGGTGGAGAAAGACTGATTTGCCAGCGCGAAGAGGGCACTCCCCAAAAAGTATGACGCGAGTTTTTTAGGAGTCCCCGTAAAATGCCGCTCGGCCACTCACCCCGCCCCTCCTGCTGGCACCGAGCGTGCTTATCTCACCGAGTATGCAGACTTTTGCCTACCAAGCCCGTGATCTAAACGGGAAAATCTCTTCCGGCGTCCAAGAAGGAATCAACGAAGAAAACGCCATCAACGCGCTGATGAATCGCGGGCTCATGGTGCTCTCGATCCAGCAAAAGGCGGGCGGCAAAATCGTCCGCGCGCGGGCGAGAGTTTCGCAGACGGATCTCGTCATTTTTACCCGCCAGCTCGCGACGATGATTGATGCGGGCCTCCCGCTCATCACCGGCCTCACGGCGCTCTACGAGCAGAGCGACCCCAAGAGGCAGGCGGGCCTCCGCCGTGTCATCGGCGAAGTGACGGCGCACGTGCAGGACGGCTCGACATTTTACGAATCCATTCTGAAACACCCGCAAGTCTTCAGCCGCCTCTATACCTCCATGGTGAAAGCGGGAGAATCCGGCGGTATGCTCGCCGAAGTGATGGATCGTCTCGCGGGCTTCCTCGAAGACTCCGCGCGATTGAGCAAAAAAGTGAAGTCCGCGATGACCTACCCGGCCATCGTCATCAGCATCGCCATCTGCATCACGACGTTCCTCATATTGAAAGTGGTGCCCGTCTTTGCCGACATCTTCAAAGACTTCGGGGCCAAACTCCCAGGGCCCACGCAGCTCCTCATTGATTTGTCGGACTTCATGTGGGGCTATTGGTATCTGCTCATCGGCGGCATCGTGGGCACGATTTACGGCATACGCTGGTGGTTAAAAACTCCGAGCGGCGCGAAGATTTGGGATCGCTGGAAGCTGAAAATGCCAGTCTTTGGCCCACTCGTTCATAAGATTTGTATGAGCCGCTTTGCTCGCACTTTTGCTCAGCTCATCCGCTCGGGTGTGCCGATCCTCGAAGTGCTGCAAATCGTCGGCGACACCTCGGGCAATAGTGTGGTGACGGATGCGCTCAAGGGCGTCTCCGCCGATGTGGAAAAAGGCGACCACCTCACTGCCTCGCTGGGGCGGCAGCCGATCTTCCCGCCAATGATGGTGCGCATGGTGGCGGCGGGCGAGAGCACGGGTAAAATTGACAATATGCTGGAGAAGATGGCCGACTTTTGGGACGAGGAAATCGAGGCCACACTGAACGCCCTCACCTCTCTTATGGAGCCCATCCTCATCGTCCTTCTCGGTGCAGTCATCGGCGGCATCGTCATCGCGATGTTCCTGCCGATCTTCAAACTAAACGACCTCGTCTCAGGCCAGAAATAATCCCGCCGCAAGCATCGCGGCACCGTAGGCTATGCCGGCAAAAGCGGCACCCCTCCAGCGGGCTTCCGAGGCCGTGACCCAGCCGATCTGATCGCGCAGCGTGTAAGGCATCCCTACCCAAAACATCCCCGCGACGATCCACACGTAGGTGAGCACGACGAGCAGCAGGCGTGAGTTTTCCTCGCGCAGAAAAGCGGACTCCAACAGCGGCTGCGCAAGCAACAGAGCCAGCGTGCCGAGCGCGCGCACCGCGAGGAAATCGCGCATATAGAGGATCGAGAGCACGCCTGCGACTGGCGTGAGCCAGCGCACCGTATCGCGCCACGGCGAGAATTCCCCGAGGTCCATCATCGTCACGAGGAAGTAAAACCAAGTCGCCGCCGCAATCGTGAGCAGCACGCCCGCTTCCCGGCTGCGGGGGAAGGTGCGCAGCCACGCCTGCAAAGCCTTGCCGCTGAAAAGCGCGAACAAATGAGCGAGCAGCAGCAGCGCGCCCACAGAGCACATCGTGAGTTTGAGCGTGAGCCAAATAGGATAAATCATGCGAAAGGCCGCAGAGACAACGCGCCCGAAGAGCCAGCGGCAAGCGAAAAGCGGCGGCTATCGGCGACGGAATAAAACTTGAGAGCAAATCGGAATATGAGCACTCCCGAAAACTCGCACCTTGGGACTTGCGAGCGGTGCCTCTGGAGTGCGGGGGCATGACCCCGCTTTGGAGGGGCCTTCGGGTGGGCACACGGTCGGAATGGCGAGCGGCTGCCCCACCCGCTCGTTCCTCGCCCGCCAGAGCGGGGTCATGCCCCCGCACTCCAGAGTCGTCCACAGAGTTTCCAGAGGTGCCCTAGAGTGGTGAAAGCCACTCGTGCTACCGGAGTGCGCTTGCGTTTTGGAGTGCGCCTGTCCTCTGACGCTTTCGGCGTCGCAGAGAGGGCGGCGTTCCTCAACGCGGCAGAGGACTGCCGCACTCCAAAAACGCAAGCGCGGCGGAAAGACTCACGGCAAAATCGGTCTTTGGTATCACATCTCTAGCTCTGCCTGTGCCTGTTCCTGCGGCTCGCCCGGCGCGGCGCGTTCGGCGGCGGTGGGGGTGGGGAAGGCGGAGGCGGGGAGGAGTGGGGAGGCGAGGATTTCGGCGAGGAGCGCATCCAGCTCTGGCTGGGCGGCGGTGGTAGCTTCGAGCACCCAGAGGAGTTCCAGCAGCTCGGTGGTGAGGGCGGCAGTCCATGCGGCGGGGCGGATGGCGTCGAGCGGGCTGCTTTTGCGCCCGCTGCGTTCCTTCATGCGAAAGCCGAGCCAGCCTTTTACCACTTCGTAGCCGCTCACGCTAAATTCCCACACGGCGCGCGAGACGGGGGTGAATTCGCCCGCGCCTACGCGCAGGGTGCCACAGTCTTCCCATGCAAATTCTTCGGGGTATTCCTCGGGTTTTGTGGGGATGCCTTTGGCGCATTTTGCGGTGCCGCTGGGGATCTGCCCGCGCTTGTTACCCTGCGGCACAAATCGTTCGCCGTAGGTGTGGAGGAAAAGCAGCCGCCGCCCCACTGCCACGGCGCGGGTGAAAAGTGCGGCATCCCGCGTGATGGGTAGGCGCGGGCCGGGGACGGTGAGTTCCTCGCTAAAGGTCTCCACATAACCCGGTGCGCTGAGCACGGCGTAGGTGTAGGCAAAGAAATCCTCTACATCGGCGTGCGATGTGTGAGCAGCCGCGTGCAGTGTGTCAGCAGTGCTATGCAGCGTGTTAGAAGCGGCGTGCAGTGTGTCAGCAGTGCTGTGCAGCGTGCTAGGAGCGGCGTGCAGTGTGTCAGCGGTGCCGTGCAGCGTGTTAGGAGCGGCGTGCAGTGTGTCAGCGGTGCCGTGCAGCGTGCTAGGAGCGGCGCGCAGTGTGTCAGCAGTGCTGTGCAGCGTGCTAGGAGCGGCGTGCGTGCTTTGGAGGACTGCGAGTAGGCCGGCGGGGAGGTTTGGCTGCGTCCCGGCGGCGTCGCGCCAGAGTGGGATGATGTCTTTTCCGCCGCGTCCGCAGAAGTGATGAAGGTCGGGAAGGTTTGCCGAACAAACCGCAGCCGGACCCGCGCCGAGAATCCCTGTCACCAAGCTGGTGATGTAAGTTTGCCGCTCGGAGTGTGCGCACCAAAGCGTCGGACTTGGACGATCACAAACGCGGCCATCGGGAAGAATCCAAGTGCGGTTGAAGCTGCGAAAACCGTAACGCAAGGGAGGCAACGCCGATGCATCGGAAGAGAGCGATCCGATGGCGCGCAGCTTCGTGTCTGGGTCGAATAAATCGCGATAAGTCGCGTTGGCTTTTCGATCCACGGACTCGCGCATCAAACCCGCACGCTGCGCCGCGTCGCTGTTCACGAGTGTTTTCCATCGTTGCTCAAGCACCTCCTTTGTTTCGCCAATCGGCCATGTGCGCGAAAACTTAACGCCGGACTGTTGCCACGGCCACAAGTCCGTGAGCAGCGGCCACGCGAAATAATTTCCGATTCGCTGCGGCCACATCGGCTCGGTCGCGCCAGCGAAGCAATCCTCCCACCCGACATCGCCGAAGCCGTGGATGGCTTTGAGCTTCGCCAGCTTTTCCTCGCGCGTGCCGGTGAGGCGGGCGTAGCGCACTTTCGCCAGCGCGTTCGTCTTTTTCGCCGCGAGGCGGATGCCGGTGGCGATGCAGACGGGCGTCTGGATGGCGAAGACGTTTTCGGTTTTGCGCGCGCCGAGGTTGTCGCCTTCGAGGTCGAGGATCCACAGCTCGTCGAAGGCCTCGCGCATCCGCTGGCGCATCCCGGCAAAGCCCGGCCCGCGCAGGTAGCTGGAGGCGGTGATGAAGCTGACGATGCCGCGCCGTTCGGCGTAACCGTTTTCAAACATCTTCCATAGCGTCCAGCGCCAGAAATAGACGTAGAGGTTGTAGAGATTCTTGGCGTGGCCGCCGACGGTCTCAGTGAGGAAATCCTGAAGAATGGGCGGCTCGCCGGGCCGCTCGTCGTCGCCGAAGCGCACCCACTTGCCGCGCGTCTTTTCGCCGTCGCCGTCGCCGCTCTCCTCGCGGAAATACGGCGGGTTGCCCATGCAAACAAAGACGGGCTGCTCGGCCTTCACTTTGTTCGCGCGCCGCCGCTCGTCGGTGAGCTTTTTCCCAAAAAGCGGCGGCTGCGAGGGCACGGTGTGCGGCGATTCCAGCGTGTCGGTGAGCAAGACGTGGAGGCCGTCGGCGGGTAGCGTGGCTCCGGCGTCGGTGAGCAATTTCGTGAGCCGCAAGTGGGCGACGGCGTAGGGGCCGACGAGCAGCTCGAAGGCATACACATTTTGCGCGCAGCGCGTGGCGTGTTCGGCGACTGCGCCTTTGCCAAAGCGGGCCTCGACGCGGCGCAGCGCGCTCTCGATGGCGGCGAGGGGGTAGGCGGCGGTGCCCGCGCTGGAATCGAGAAAGACGACGCCCTCATCCGCAAAGGTGAGGGGCTTGTGGAAGTGTTCGGTGAGCAGCTCGGAGACGAGCGCGACCTGGCAGGCGATGATTTCCTGCGGGGTGTAATAGACGCCGTAGGCGGCGCGGAGCCGGGGGTCGTAGGCGGCGAGGAAGTGTTCGTAGAAGTAGAGCCATGGGTCGCCACGCTTGGCGAGTTTGCGCGGGTCCACGGCGGCGATGACTCGCACGAGCACGCTCACAGCGGTCTCGATCTCGGCGCGGGCCTCCGGCTGGGTGAGGATGCGGAGCGTCTGTGCGAGGAGCCCGTGGCCGCTATCGAGCCGAGCGGCGGAGTCTTCGATGGAGGGGGACGCCGCCGCTGTATTGGCGTGGCGCACAGGCGGGGAGCCGGTGTCGCTCTCCAAGCGTGCGAGGAGCAGCGCGTAGGTGAGGGTCTGCGCGTAGATGTCGGCAAATTCTTTGTGATCGGTATGGGGGAAGAGGTATTGGCGGATCTCGGCGCAGAGGTGGGCGAGCGCGCTGCCCTCGCGCTCGACGGCGGCAAAGACATCCGCCCGCAGCAAGCGGCAGAGCGGGGCTAGCATCTCGGCGAGCTTGCGCGGCTCGTGTGGGACGATGGGCGTCCACGAGAGAAAATCGAGGAGCAGCGTGTGGAGGGCGGCGAGCGTGGTGTCATCAAGGGCGGCGGCTCCTTTTTCCATGATGCCGTCGAGGCGGATGAGGATGGGCTTTTTATCCTGCTCGGACTGGGTGCCAGTGCGGTAGAGCGCCCATTCGAGGGCGTCGGTATAGAGGATATTGGGGAGCGCGGCGAATTTCTCCCACTGCCGTTTGTCGCGGTCTTTGAGCTTCTTTGTCTGAGCGCCGAGGCCGGGGGCTTTTAGCTCGATGAAGCCGCAGAGTGCGCCACTCACCTCGACGCCGATGTCGGGCCGCCCGCCGAGGTCGTGGACTTGCGCCTCGGTCTTTGTGAGCACGCCGCTGGTGACGCTGGCGAGGAGGGCTTGCACGGGGCCTTTGAGCTGATCCTCCGGCTGCGCGGGCATCCCGCTGGCGAAGCTGGCGCGCAGTGTGTCCGCAAATTCGCGGGCGGCGGTGCGGAACTCTAGCGGGAGATTTGCGGGTAAAGTCATGTGCGAGCTTTCATGCGCGAACGGCGCGCGGGCGGCGAGCTTTTCAGTGAAGATTTGCCAGGCGGGCGGGGCGGGTTCGTGGCGGCGGGGAGTTCGTAGGCGGTGAATGATGCGGCGACGCCTGCTGTGCTGAGTCCGAGCACGAAGGGGGCGGGGCACGCAAAAATTGACAACGGCCTTTGGCTGTAGAGTCTCCGCGCCTCAATGAACACCCTACGACCGATCATCCTCAGCTCACTCATCCTCAGCGTCTCAGCATTTGCCGAGACAAGGCCGCTTGCGCCTGCAATCAAGCCGCCCGCCGCACCCGTGGGGAAGCTCGCCGAGGGGCGCTGGATGACGCCGACGAACCAAATCCTCACGCCCGCCGGGACGCAAGTGGAGCTGCCAGGGATGCGCCCACAGGCCATCGCACTCTCGCCAAATGGAAAGCTACTCGCGACTTCCGGCAAAACGGCGGAGCTGGTGATCGTGGACCCCGTGAGCGGCAAAGTGCTGCAAAAAGTCGCACTGCCGCCGGAGAAACCAGCGGATGCAAAAGGCGTCGGCGCACCGAGCGGCACGATCCAGAGCGGAGTGAGCGGCGCGCCCGCACCCGCAGCGCCGACTACGGATAAGGGCGGGCAACTCAGCTTCACGGGCCTCGTCTTTTCGCCAGACGGCGCGCACATTTACCTCTCGAATGTGAACGGCAACGTGAAGGTCTTTGACGTGGCAGTGGATGGAAAAGTGACGCCCAAGGTGACGATCCCCCTGCCTGAAGCGCGCGCGCCGAAGCGCAAGAACGACATTCCCACGGGTCTCGCCGTCTCGCGCGATGGCAAGCTGCTTTACGTGTGTCTGAACCTCGGCAACAAGCTCGCCGAAGTCGAAATCGAGAGCGGCAAAACGCTCCGCACCTTCGATGTCGGAGTCGCACCCTACGACGTGGTGCTCGCGGCGGGGAAAGCCTACGTCTCCAACACTGGCGGGCGTCGCGCCACGCCGCGCGACCTCACGGGCCCGGCGGGGCGGGGGACGTTTGTGCGCGTGGACCCCGTGCGCCACATCGCGAGCGAAGGCAGCGTGAGCGTGCTCGATTTGGCCACAGGAAATGTGAAAGCCGAGCTACTCACAGGCCGCCACGCCAGCGCCATGGCACTTTCGCCGGATGGTAAGCACGTCGTGGTGTGCAATACGGGCGACGATACCCTCAGCGTAATCGCCACGGAGAGCGACGAGATCATTGAGAAAATCTGGGCGCGTCCCACGCCCAGCGATCTCTTCGGCGCGCAACCCAATGCGCTCGCCTTCCAGCCCGGTGGCGACTGGCTCTACGTGGCAAATGGCACACACAACGCGATTGCGGTGATTGAATTTGAGCCCGGCCAAAGCACATTTCAGGGCTTCATTCCCGTCGGCTGGTTTCCCGGTGGCATCGCCTGCGATGCAGCGCGCAAGCGGCTCTATGTCGCAAATATCAAAGGCAACGGCGCTCAGAAAATCCTCAAGCCGGGCGAGAAGCCGAAGTTTAACTCGAAGGAATACTCGGGCACGCTCTCGCTCGTCCCCGTGCCGAGCAAAGCCGATCTCGCCAAACACACCGCCGCCGCGAGCATCAATATGCGCTACGCCATGATGAAGGACGCCGCGCTTCCCGCCCGCCCCGGCACCCTCGCAAAGCCTGTGCCAGAGCGGGTCGGTGAGCCAAGCCCCATCAAGCATGTCCTTTATATCATCAAAGAAAACCGCACTTACGATCAAGTGCTCGGCGACGTGAAGGAGGGCAATGGCAACACGGAGCTGTGCATTTTCGGCGCTCAGACGACGCCGAATCAACACAAGCTCGTCCACGATTTCGTGCTGCTGGATAATACGTATTGCAGCGGCATCCAAAGCGCCGACGGGCATCAATGGACGGATAGCGCCTTTGCCAATGAATACGTGGAACGCCAGCACGCAGGCTGGCCGCGCAGCTACCCGAACATCAAAACTGAGGAGTCCATGGACGCACTGGCGTATGCTGCGAGCGGCTTTTTGTGGGATCATTGCACGGCTCACGGCGTGAGCGTGCGGGACTACGGCGAGGGCTGCACCACCGACTGCGTGTGGGCGGACAAGACGAAGAAGGACAAGCCGACATGGCGCGATTTTTACGACGACTGGAAGAACAAAACCGCGTTCACAAAGATCGCGTGCAAACCCGGCATCGAGTCGCTGCGCAAGGTCGCGCATCTCGGCACCGTGGGCTGGGATTTGAATGTGCCCGATGTCGTGCGCGCGGAGAAATTCATCGCCGATCTGCACGCTTGCGAGACGAGCGGCGAGCTGCCGCAGTTGATGATCCTTTTACTCCCCGGCGACCATACCGGCGGCACGCGCGGCAAAGCTCCTACGCCGGGCGCACAAGTGGCGGATAACGATCTCGCGTTTGGGCAGATCGTGGAGGCGGTGAGCCACAGCAAGTTTTGGAAAGACACGGCGATCTTCGCCATCGAGGACGACCCGCAAAATGGCTTCGATCATGTGAGCGGCTATCGCACGACGTGCTACGTGGCGTCGCCGTATGCGAAGCGCAAGACGACCGTGAGCACGCAATACAACCAGACCAGCCTCGTGCGGACTATCGAGCTGATCCTCGGCCTGCCGCCGATGAATCTCCTCGATGCCACCGCGACGCCCATGAGCGATGTCTTCGTGGACAAGCCCGACTTCACTCCCTTTGCCTCCGTGCCCAATCTCGTGCCGCTCGATAATACAAACCCCGACCCCAAACAGATCAAAGACCCACTCCTAAAAAGCGACGAAGAGAAGAGCACGACGTTCAACTTTGCCGAGCCAGACCGAGTGCCCGAGGACGCGCTAAACCGCATCCTCTGGCACGCGCAAAAGGGCACGAGCGCACCGTATCCTGCGTGGGCCGTGCATCTCGCAGAGGATGACGATTAGCAGCGCAACTTCCTGCTTCACTCGCGCCGCATCTTTCTGGCAGCTTCCGTCATGGCACCACTCGACGAGCAATTCTACCAATCGGCAGACCGGTTTTTCCCCGCGAACGCGAACGTTGCGCTCACTTACGACGACATCACGTTGGCCACACTTTACAGCGACGTGCTGCCCCGCGAGGCGCGGCTCGATTCCCCGCTGCACGAGCGACTCCGCCTCCAGCTCCCCATCGTCTCGGCGGATATGGATACCGTCACGGAAGCTCCCATGGCCATTGCGATGGCGCGGGCGGGCGGGCTCGGGCTCATCCACTGCAATATGCCCGAGCGGCAGCAGCTCTCGGAAGTTTCGCGGGTAAAAAACAACGTCCACGGACTGATCCAAGAGCCCATCAAAATCCAACCCGGCCTACTCATCGGCGAAGTGCTGGAGATGATCGAAGAGCGCCGCTTTGGCTTCAGCACCTTCCCCGTGGTGGATGAAAAAAACACCCTCCTCGGCATCCTCCCCGGCCACGTCGTCCGCCCGCGCTACGCCACGCGCAAAGTCGCCGAGGCCATGATCCCGCGTAGCGCCGTGCAGACCATCCACGAGAGCGAACTGGGGCGCGATCCTATCGCCGCCGCCGACCGCTTTTTCACCGCCCACATGGGCATCCATAAATTACTGGTCGTCGGCGATGGCGACACCTTGCGTGGACTCTTCACCCTCAGTGACATCGAGCGCATCTTGCACGAACGCGGCTCGCAGCTAAAGCCCGCGCGCGACGAAAAATTCCGCCTCCTCTGCGGCGCAAGCCTCACCGGCACACGCCGGGCGGATGGCACGCTCGACCGCGAGCGCATCCTCACCCACGTCGCAGCACTCGTGGAGCGCGGCTGCGATGTGCTCGCCGTGAGCACCGCCCATGGCCACAGCCTCGGCGTCGGCGACACTGTGCGGCTCGTGCGCGCAGCCTTCCCCGAGCTACCCATCATCGCGGGCAACGTCACCAGCGGCGGCGGCGTCAGTTTCCTCGCAGACTGCGGCGCAAACATCATCAAAATCGGCCAAGGCCCCGGCAGCATCTGCACCACCCGCGTCGTCGCAGGCGTCGGCATCCCGCAGCTCACCGCACTCTACGTCGCCAGCCGCGAGGCGGCGAAACGCGGCGTCACCATCCTCGCCGACGGCGGCATCGTGAAAAGCGGCGACATCGTGAAAGCCCTCACCCTCGCCGATGCCGTGATCTGCGGCAGCCTCCTTGCCGGTTGCCCCGAGGCCCCCGGCCAGATCATGGAAATCAACGGCAAACTCTATAAACAATACCGTGGCATGGGCAGCCTCGCCGCCATGGAATCCGGCAGCGCCGCGCGCTACGGCCACGTGAATAAAGACGCCACCCGCAAAGTCACCGCTGAGGGAGTCGAGGCGCTCAAAGAAGTCAGCCCCGCCGTGGAAACCGTCCTCACCCAACTCGCAGGCGGCGTGCAAAGCGGCCTCGGCTACCTCGGCGCTCCCGACCTCCGCGCGCTCCGCGAAAAAGCCCGCTACATCCGCGTGACCAGCGCCGGCCAGCGCGAAAGCGCCCCGCACGACATCATCGAAGTCAAAGCGGCGAAGTAACCTCCATCTCACGTCAGAGTTTCCTTTTTAAAAGCCAAAGGCTGGGGGAGGGGACAGCGGCTACAAATGTTGTGCGCAGATGAAAAGCGCTTGCCACGTTTGGCGGGCTCACTACTTTGCGCGAAATCTTTCACACTACGGACTCTACGAATAATGACG
Source organism: Verrucomicrobiaceae bacterium (assembly GCA_043757005.1). GTDB lineage: Bacteria > Verrucomicrobiota > Verrucomicrobiia > Chthoniobacterales > Chthoniobacteraceae > SXWH01. Next base: position 13,401 of record JAYVQK010000335.1, on the reverse strand, counting down.
CTCGGTAATCTTTTGTCGGCAGACGCTATCCTCCCTGAGATGCACGCTACGGAACGGTATGCAGCCATTTCGGAGCTGGTCGCCCTGCTCGTCGAGCGAGGGCAAATCGCCCCAGACGATAGCGACGCGGTGCTCGCGGCGCTCCAGGCTCGCGAAGAGACGATGAGCACAGGCATCGGCTTTGGCATCGCCATCCCACACGCCTCCAGCGACCGCGTGACGAAAGTCGTCGCCGCCTTTGGGCGCTCCAGCGCGGGCATCGAGTTCGAGGCGCTCGATAGCTCGCCAGTGAAATTTGTCGTCCTCTTTGTGGTGCCCAAAGATCAATTCCAGACACACCTGCGCACCCTCGCCGCCATCGCAAAATTTCTCAACGACCGAGGCGTCCGAGAGCGTCTCGGCACGGCGGCGGATGCGGCGGAGATCCTCGCGATCTTCGAAAAGAGCGGCTCGAAGATTTAACGCACGTAGCGAGGACAGCACGGAGCGCAGCGACTCGGAGAGTCGCATCTTTTTTTCCACCTCCATGCTGCACTGCGCCCGTAGAAGCGACCCCTCGTCGCTGGCTCTCGCTCTTACTTCCAATAACTTATCGCAGCCTCATTCTTCGCGGTCTGTATTTTTTCAACACAGTAGAACTAAGCCAGCCAGCACACATTGGAAATTCTTTGCTAATCGCAGATGTATTGTGACTACGAACGCGCCTTTATAAATAGAGCCTGATGCGGGCAGTCTTCGCGCGAGTATCGGCAACGATTGGCTTCCTTGGGGGGCACTTAGCAAAAATACGGCCAAAACCATGAGCCGCCGCGAATGGCAGCAAGCAGCTTCACCTTGATGTTTTAAAATACAGTCTGGGCGACGATGGCTGCACTTTTCGCTACATAAAACACATCCAAATACATATCGCATGAAATATTACATCGCCATTCTCGTGGCCACCCTGCTTTCCGCCACGCTGCACGCGAAGGTTGTAGAGATCGAACTCACTATCGCCGAGACGCCCGTGAATTTTACCGGGCGCACGGTGCAGGCGATGACGATCAACGGCGGCATCCCCGGCCCGACGCTGCGTTTCACCGAGGGCGATGTCGCGCGCATCACCGTCCGCAACGCGATGCGCGAGGAAACGAGCATCCACTGGCACGGGCTGCTCGTGCCGAATGTGATGGATGGCGTCCCGCATGTGACCATGCCGCCCATCGCACCGGGCGGCGTTTTTCACTACGAGTTCCGGCTGCGGCAGGCGGGCACGTATTGGTATCACTCGCACACCGTTTTGCAGGAGCAGCGGGGCGTTTACGGGGCCATCGTCATCGCGCCGCGCGGTGGGGAAAAGGTGCGCGCCGATTGCGATTTTGTCGTCGTGCTGGGCGACTGGACGGACGAGCAGCCCCGCGAAGTTCTGCGCACTCTGCGGCGCGGGAGCGACTACTACTCGCTGAAAAAAGGCACGGCGCAGAGCATCGTCGGCGCGGCGCAGGCGGGCGCGCTCGGTGCGTATTTCCAGCGCGAGTGGTCGCGGATGCCGCCGATGGATTTGTCCGACGTGGCCTACGACCGCTTCCTCGTCAATGGCCAGCCCGAGCAGACACTCGCCGCGCGCCCCGGCGAGCGCGTGCGCCTGCGCGTCATCAATGCGGCGGCGGCGACTTACTTTCACCTCGGCTGGGCGGGCGGGCCGATGCGCGTCGTAGCGGCGGACGGCAAAGACGTGCAGCCCGTCGCGCTCGACCGTTTCCTTATGCCCATCGCGGAGACTTACGACATGGTGCTCACCGTGCCCGCGAGCGGCGCGGCGGAGTTTCGCGCGACCGCGCAGGACGGCACAGGCCGCACTTCGCTCTTCATCGGCAGCGGCCAGCGCCTCGCCGCGCCCGATGTGCCAAAGCCAAACATCTACGCCAGCATGGCGGGGATGAAAATGGACGCCGCTCCAACAATGGACGCGATGCCAGGAATGAAGATGCCCGCGCCCGCAGCAATGCCAGCGGCGGGGAAAATGGAGGGCATGAATCACAGCGCGACATCCGCGCCGCTCGCGACAGTGGGCGTCAGCATGGCTGATATGCCGGGGATGAAAATGCCCGCAGCAAAGCAACCCGCTGCGAAGGCTGCCGCAGCCGACGACATGGCCGATATGCCCGGCATGAAGATGCCCGCGAAAAAGAAACCCGCCGCTGCCGACGACACGATGGCCGACATGCCGGAAATGAAAATGCCTTCGCCGAAAACGCCCGCAGCCGCCGACAGCATGGCCGCGATGCCCGGCATGAAACCCGGTGCGATGAGCATGGACGATCCCGCCCGCCCGAACGCGCCCTACGCCCAGCTCCGCTCCGTCCGCCGCACCACGCTGCCCGCTGGCCGCCCCGTGCGCGACTACACATTCCGCCTACAGGGCGACATGATTCGCTACGTCTGGTTCCTCGACGGCAAGACGCTCACCGAGGCCGACACCATCAACATCCGCCACGGTGAAACCGTCCGCTTTCGCATCGTCAACGAAACCATGATGCACCACCCGATGCACTTGCACGGCCACTTCTTCCGCGTGCTGAATGGTGCGGGCGACTTTTCGCCGCTCAAGCACACTGTGGACGTGCCGCCAATGAGCGAACAGACCATTGAGTTTGCCGCCGACGAGAGCGGCGACTGGATGTTTCACTGCCACATCCTCTACCACGCAAAAGTCGGCATGGCCCGCGTCGTCCACTACGAAGGCTCGCCGCCGAATCCGCACCTCGCGCAGATGGACAAAACCGAGCACGACCCGATTTTCCTGTGGGGCGAAGGCACCGCGATGACGCACATGAGCGACGGCTTCCTCACGCTGCAAAACAACCGCAACGGCTTCACCGCCGCGTGGAGCGTTGGCTGGCAAAACGTCGAGAAAACCGACTACGAAATCGAACTCACCTACGACCGCTATCTCACCAGCTTCCTCAGCGTCTTCGCCGGCGCGGACATCACCAACGAAGACGCGGGCAACCGTGGCATTCTCGGCGTGCGCTACCTCCTCCCTCTGAACGTCGGCTCCAGCGCGTGGGTGGATACGAACGGCGACTTCCGCTTCCGCGTCGAGAAAACCTTCCAAATCACCAGCCGCCTCGCCGCTTTCGGCGGAGCCGAATATGATACCCGCTCGCGCTGGCAGACCATCGCGGGCGCGGAATACACGCTCAACAAACAGCTCTCCCTCATCACCCAGTGGCACTCTGATTTTGGCTTCGGCGCGGGCGTGAGCATCCGTTTTTAAAAACCGTGGACACATCAAACTCCAACTCCTCCACGAAGCCCGAGCGGGCGCTCGCGGCGATGCGGGAGTCCAAGGTCTATCACGACTACGAGCGCGCCTTCACCCGTGGCACCGGCCTACCGCTGCGGCTCCACACGCCGGAGATGCTCATTATCGCGCGCTACCCGCGAGCGCAGGAAAATCCATTCAGCGCGCTGATGGCGACCACGAACCAAAGCTGCGCGCAGAGCTGCGCCCAATGCTGCGCGCTCCAGCAGCAGCTTGAAAAAGAAGCCCAGATCGCGCCGCACACGCTGAAGTTTTTTGCCGGCTTGTGCGAAACCGCCGTGCCCGTGCGCGTCGGCGAAAAGCTCCTCGCATTTCTCCAAACTGGCCAGGTGCTGTTGCACCGCCCGAGCAAGGCGAGCTTCGAGAAAATCACACGCACACTGCTTGGGTGGGGCGCGCTCGTGAACCTCACAAAACTCGAAGCGGCCTACTTCAACACCCGCGTGCTCGCACCGGCGCAGTATGAGGCGCTCGTGCGGCTACTCGCGATTTTTGCCGAGCAGCTCGCCGCAGGTGCCAACGCGCGCTCACTCCACAGCGAGCAGTCCGAGCCACTGGCGATGACACGCGCGCGCACCTTCATAGGTATGCACGCGCACGCCGATTTGCGTCTAGCGCAAGTCGCCGGAGTGGCGAACATGAGCGCGAATTACTTCAGCGAAAAATTCAAGGAATCCACCGGCATCAACTTCGTGGAATACGTCGCACGGATTCGCGTCGAGGAAGCCTGCGGCCTTTTGCACGACCCACGCCGCCGCATCACCGAGGTGGCGTTCGATGTCGGCTTCCAATCCCTTTCGCAGTTCAACCGTAGCTTCCGCGAGCACTGCGGACAATCCCCGCGCGAGTATCGTGAAACGCTCGGCACGGCAGCGGTGGCGTAGCCGTGCGAATCCGAAGAATTGCGCAGTCTTTCCGAATGGGTGCGTAGCGGGCCGGGTGGGTTTAGCGGATGTTCCCACTCGTGCGCGGCAACACGCCACGCCGAAAAAACAAACAACACAAACTATGAAACACATCCGCAACCTCATCATCGCCGTCCTCGCGACGGTGGCCATCAACGCCCAAGCCAGCCCCGCAAACTGGCCGCTGACGTATCAAGACAACCATGTGAAAACCAAGGCCATGGCTGAAGACTGCTGCAAAGCCGACGCAAAAGTCGCGCTCGTCTGCAAAGACTGCAAGACCGTGAACGAAAAGCCCGGCACCGAAAAAGAAGGCATTCTCGGTTGGTTCAAAGCTGATTCGATGCACGACTGTGATGGCTGCAAAGGCAAAATCACTGTGAAGCAAATCGCTGGCGGCAAAGTGCAGGACACAGAATACGCCCATGTATGCTCGAAGTGCGGCAAAGACTCCGCCTTCACCTGCTCGACCCACGCGAAAGCCGCGAAGTAACCTGATGCAGACAGGCCGCCGGGTCGCTCGGCCCGGCGGTCTGCGCTTGCTTTATGACCGGCACACTTTTCGTCGAACTCCAAACACCGCACGGCGTCCTTCTCGAAGGCGCGACCGAGAGCGTGGAGATGCGGACCAGTGACGGCATCATCGAAATCCGTCCTGGGCAGGACAGCCACCTCAGCCTCGTCCGCACCACGGAAATCACCCTGCGAATGGGCGGCGAAGTCCTCCGCTACGCGCTCGAAAACGCCGCCGCCGGACTCCGCGACGGGCGACTTACCATCCTCGCCGAAACCGCGCGCCCGCTTGTCGGGTTCGATGCGGCGGAGGAATGGGAGCCGTCCTGACACGGCGTTTCGCCTGCCGAAGAAACGCGCAGTCTTTCCGATGGGACGCGTAACGGGATTTTTGCCGCAGTCGCAGAGTTGGCCGATATGAGCACCCGGTTTTGAAATCAAAGCGACGAAGACACATCCAAAGCGCCCGCGAGAATCGAACTCCCACCGACGGCGCGGCTCGTTCAAAAAGCCGACAACCTCAACTAAGAAAAACAACTATGAAAACAACACTCAAATTCACACTCCTCGCACTCGCCTACGCAGCATTTCCCACGTTCGCACAGGACACTCCTGCAAAAATGAAGGCCACCAAGGATTGCGGCACCTGCTGCAAACAAGGCGGCGACTGCTGCGACAAATGCACCAAGGATAAATGCGCACCCTGCTGCGACAAAAAAGACGCCCCGAAAAAATAAACGTCAGCCACACGAGCCTTTCCAAAATTTAAAAAATGAAAACCAACACGATCAAACTACGAATCAAAACCCTCGCCGTCGCCATCCTCAGCCTCGCCTTTGTGAGCACCGGCCTTACCGCCGAAGACCACAAAGACATGAAGGATCACATCCTATTCAAAGACGGAAAGGTCACGATGATGATGGGCGGCAAGAGCATGGCAGCGGATAAGGAAATCGCCCTCACCAATGGCGCGAAAGTGGCGCTCGATGGCACCGTCACGATGAAGGACGGGAAGACCATGAAGATGAAGGAGGGTGAGATGATGAGCATGGACGGTGCCCCGATGAAACACGCGGCAAAGGAAGCCCCGAAGCCGTAGGCAAACCCGACGATTCACAGACAAACCAAAACCAAAAATAGGAAAACCAAAAACATGAAAACAACACTGAAATCCACACTCGCCGCGCTGAGCCTCGCCATTCTCGCGCTTGCCTTCTCCGGCTGCGAGAGCAACGGCGGAACGCACCAAATGGGAAACATTAAAAATCAATCCACGATGCGCGACAGGGATATGCCCGCCCGCCACATGGGCAATAGTTCCGGGGAGGGATCGCACCAAATGGGAAACATCAAAAGCCCATCCACGATGCGCGACAGGGACATGCCCGGTCGCTGAAGTGTGCCGCGCAATGGGGAGTCGCGTGGGCAAACGCGACTCTCCATCGCTGGCAACCGCCAACCACCACCAATAAAATCAAGACCATGCAGGAATCCAAAACCGAAGCCAAAGACCCCATCTGCGGAATGACCGTGGACAAAGCCACCGCACTCCACACCGAACGCGATGGGGAGACGTTCTACTTTTGCTGCGAGCAGTGTCGGCAAAAGTTTCTATCTGCGCCCGCCGATGCAAAGCCCGAGAAAAAATCGGGCAGTTGCTGCGGGTAGCATCCGCACGAGCAGAAATCCCTCGCGGCAAAAACGCCAGCCAGCCCGGCACGCGCGGCTGAATCATAACCAATTTTATTACCCAAAAATGAAACTCCATCGTTCTACTTCACGTTCGTTCTTTGCCACCGCATTGGCCGGGACGTTCCTCACATTTTCCAGCGCCGACAAATTGCACGCGCAGACACCGAAACCGACTGCGCCCGCAGCGGCCCCCGCCGTTGATCCCGCGACCTACGCAGCGCGCCTCGCCGCGAGCGGGGCGGATGCGGAAAAAGGTGATCTCTCGCTCGCACAGCAGCTCGCGCAATTGCAGGCAAAGATCGCGCAGCTCGAAGCATCGCTCGCGAAAAATATGCCGCCGATGGCAGCGGGCGCACCCATGCCGGGGATGCCTGCCGCCGCTCCGCCGATGAGCATGGGGATGGGCAAAATGAAACCAGGCGCAGCGATGCCGGGCATGAGCGCAGGCGCAGCACCGGGCCCGGCAATGGCTGGGATGAGCAGCGGTGCAGCAATGCTGGGCATGAGCGGCCCGCCGATGAATATGATGGGCATGATGGATAAGATGATGGGGATGATGGACAAAATGATGGGCATGGGCGGCGGCGCTCCGATGCCTGCCGGCGGCGCGATGCCCGGTGGCGGCGGCATGGGCATGATGGACATGGATATGATGAAGATGGGCGCGATGCCCGCGCCACCAGTAGCAGGCGGCATGGCCAACATGAGCGGCGGGGGCATGATGGGGATGATGGGCATGGGCGGCGGCAATATGGCCGCGGTGCTGCAATCCGCACTGCCCGGCTTCCCTGGCGCATCACATCTTTACCACCTCGGCGCGACTGGCTTCTTCCTCGATCATCTTCAGCACATCGCGCTCACGACCGAGCAGCAAGCCGGGCTCAACAAAGCCAAGGAGCAAGCACTGCTGGCCAAAGGCACCGCAGATCGCGCGAAAGAGCAAGCGGAGCAGGAACTGTGGACTCTCACCGCCGCCGACCAGCCCGACGCCGCGAAGATCGAAGCGAAGCTCGCCGAGATCGGCAAGCTCTCCAGCGATGAACGCCTCGCTTTTATCCGCGCCGTGGGCGATGCGAGCAAACTCCTCACCGACGAGCAGCGCAAAGCTCTCACTGGCTTCGCGCCGCCCGCTCCCGCTCCCGCTGTAGCACCGATGGCCCCGATGAAAGGCATGTGAGCGGACAACACACCAAGAAACAAAACACATGAAAAAGACTAAAACCAAACAAGTCGAAATCTCCTGCCACGCGCCCAAGGCGAAGGCGGTATTCGTCGCAGGCACTTTCAACGATTGGAAGCCGGACGCCACGCCACTTCACAACCACCTGCCCAACAGCAAATGGACCGTCACTCTGCCGCTCCCGACGGGTCGCCACGAATTCAAATTCGTGGTGGACGGGGAGTGGTGCTGTGAACCGGGCATCCAAGACGAACATCGTAGCAGTAACGAGTGCGTGGCGAACGAACTCGGCACGATGAACCGCGTGTTGGAAGTCTCGTGAAATTCGCGCGGCACCATCGCGCTTGCGGCGTTCTGGTAGCCATCGCGCTGCTATTCACGATGGGATCAGGGGTGAACGCGGAAGTTTCACCCTCCGACCACGCGCAACATCATCCCGGAGCCGCAGGAACGGGCGCGATGCCATCCGCGTCCGGCGCTGCCCCGGCGATGGGTGCAACGCCCGCAGCCGGTGGAATGGGCGGCATGATGGAAGGCATGGGCGAGATGATGAAAGGGATGCACGGCGCGACACCGCCGAAGGAACTTTATCCGACGCTCATGGCGTTGCCGGAGCTTTCGCCCGAGCAACGCACGCTCGTCGAGCAGCAGGCGGCGGAACGGATGCACGCAGGAACGATGCTGATGGGACAGGCGCTCGACACACTCAACGCGGGCACACAGTCCGGCGATTACACCGCGATGCACGACGCCATCACGCGGCTGCGCGAAGGCACGGCGCAACTCGAAAGTGGCATCGCCGCGCACCGCGCTCTTTTGGAAGGCATCGCTCCACGCGCGGTCGCGGGCGCTTGGTTCAAGCAGGAGATGAACCTCTCGCCGGGTGCCGCGCCCAGTGCGCATCAGGGGTCAGGCGTCACGATTTTTCACCTCTTCACGATGGTGCTACTCGTCGCGTTCGCATTAGCGATGGTCGCCATGTATTTCTTCAAGATGCGCCGCGCTGCGGCCCTCTTTGGGCGCATAGAGGCCGACAAAGGTTCGCCGCCGCCGGGATCGGCACCGGAACTTGCGGGAGGCAAACCCGCCGCACCTGCTGCACCATGAGCGACATGCCGCCAGAAAAAGCCACGCCGATTCTGACTGCGAATTGGCGCGGACAGCTTCGCGTGGGGCGCATCATCAAGGAAACGCCGAACGTGAAAACGTTTCGCCTTCTGCCTGCCTCCGGCGAGCGCTTCCTCCCTTTCACCTTTGTGCCCGGTCAGTTCCTCAACCTCGCGTTCTGGATTGGCGGCGCGCGAATGAACCGCTCCTACTCCATCTCATCCTCCCCAAACCAGCGCGAGCACCTCGACCTCACCGTGCGACGCGAACCACGCGGCGCAGTCTCGCGTCACATCGTGGACCTGCTCAAAATAGGCGACACCATCGAAGCGGGCGGGCCGGTCGGCAAATTCACGTTTGATGGCACCGAGGCGGACAGCATCGTCCTCATCTCCGGCGGCGTGGGCATCACGCCGATGGTGAGCATCAGCCGCTATCTCACGGAGCAGTCGTGGCCCGGCGACATCTACTTCATCTACGCGTGCCGCACTCCCGCCGACTATATTTTGGCGGACGCCATCGCCGCGCTGGCCCGCGAAAATCCAAAGCTGCACGTCATCATCACCATGACCCGTGCAGAAGGCACCGACTGGCAAGGCCCGCGCGGACATCTCACTGCGGCCTTCCTCGCACAGTCCGTCCCCGAGCTGACTTCGCGGCGCATCCACCTCTGCGGGCCAATCCCGATGATGGATGCGACGAAAGCACTGCTCGCCGAGCTGGGCGTGCCTCCCGACCAACTCAAGACTGAAGCCTTCGGCACACCCAAGCCCAGCCCCGCCGCCGCCAGCACCACCGCCCAACCCAGCGCCGCCGCCACCGGCGCACTCGTCACCTTTTCCAAGAACAACAAGTCCGCAAAAATCCGCGACGGACAGACCGTGCTGGAACTCTCCGAAGAACTCAGCATCGGCATCGAATCCGCCTGCCGCGTCGGCACCTGCGGCGTGTGCAAAGTGAAGATGACCTCCGGCGAAGTCACGATGGCCGTCGAGGACTCGCTCGACGCCGACGACAAAACCAACGGCCTCATCCTCGCCTGCCAAGCAATCCCAAAAGGCGACATCGCCGTGGAGGCATAGCCCAGATGAAAGCACGCGAACGCATCGTCATCACCGGCATCCTCAGCCTTCTCGTGCTGGGCTGGCTCGGCTTTCTCCTGCACAGCTCGCCGCGCTTTGCGGGCAGCCGTATGGGCGCGGTGTTTGGCATCGCGGCGGGGGTGCTCATGCTGTTCCCGCTCGCCTATCCACTCGTCAAACGCATCCCGGCAATCAACCGCCGCGTCACCAAGCATGTGTCCATGGAGACGCTGATGATCCTCCACGTCTATGCGGGCATCTTCGGCCCGTTGCTGGCGATCATCCACACCGGCCACAAATATGAAAGCTGGCTGGGCATCACGCTCACCGCGGTGATGCTGCTCGTCGTCGTGAGCGGGTATGCCGTTCGCTACCTGCTCACCTACGTCAATCAGGAGGTAAAAGATAAGCTGCTCCTGCTGCAAACTGCGCGCGGTGACCTCGACCATGCGTGGGGCGTGCTGGAGAACCTCCCAGCGGAGCAGAGCACACCACCGCAAGCCCCCTTCCTCATCGCTGCGATGGCAAACTTTGGGATCGATTTTTCACCCGGCGGCCCCACTGGCGAAGTCACCCGCACCGCCGAAGCCGTGGCAGACCTCGAGTATGCGGTGCGCACCCACGAGCTGTTCAAACGCTGGTTCAGCCTCGCGCTGAAGCTCCACATCATTCTCTCCCTGCTCTTCTACGTCCTGCTGGGGCTGCACATCTGGGTAGGGATTCACTTCGGACTGAGGTGGTCAGCATGAGCCTCACAAAAGCACTACTCTCCGCAGCCTTCGCCTTCGTCCTGCTCGCGCTCGCCTTCTTCGTCTTCTCCCCGCGCCATCCCGATAAAACCGCGCACGCAGCACTCTCACCCGCCTCTTGGCAGCACATGGTCGCGCCCGGCGAACTATCGCAGCCCCACGCGTTCCTCGCCAATAATTGCGCCGCGTGTCACACGCCGGTGAAAGGCGTCGAAGCAAAGAACTGCATCGTCTGCCACGCCGACAACAAGACCGTCCTCGCCCGCCAGCCGAGCGCATTTCACGCCGAAATCAGCGCGTGCGCCCCGTGCCACATCGAACACCAAGGCCGCATCCCGAGCACAACGAAAATGGACCACGCCGCCCTAGCGCACATCGGCTTAAAGCAAGCGCAGAAGTCCGCCCCCGCGCACGATCCGCAACTCACCGCGCTCGCCGCTTGGATGAAGCAGACCGCACCGCAACCCCAGCGCACCGAATCGCAGCTCAATTGCGCCGCCTGCCACGCGACGAAAGACCGCCATCGTGGCCTGTTCGGTGCGGACTGCGCGCAATGCCACGCCACCGCGAAGTGGACCATCGCCGAGTTTCGCCACCCGTCCTCCGCCTCGCAGTCCTGCGCCCAATGCCACCAAGCCCCGCCGAGCCACTACATGATGCACTTCAAAATGATCTCCATGACGACCGCCGGCGTGGAGAAGGCCGAGGTGAGCCAGTGCTTCCTCTGCCACCAAACAACCTCGTGGAACGACATCAAAGGCGTCGGCTTTTACAAACATCATTGAAGGATCCAATCACTGCCATGAACGACGAACAGACTCATCACGCCTGCTGCGGTAGCCAAGGCGAGGTCGGCAAACCCGAGACGAAGGCCGACTGCGGCGGCGGAGACGGGCATCATCATCACGGCGATGCGAAGCCGTCAGCGGCGGCGAAATACTTCTGCCCGATGTGTCCCGGCGTGGAATCCGACAAGCCCGGTGATTGCCCGAAGTGCGGCATGGCGCTGGAGCGCAATCCGGCGTGGAAGGCGGCGGCGAAAACGATCTACACCTGCCCGATGCACCCGGAGATCGAGCAGGATCATCCCGGCGATTGCCCGAAGTGCGGGATGGCGCTCGTGCCCAAAGCAGGCACAGCGGCAGCAGAAGAGGACGATGGCGAACTGCGCGACATGACCCGGCGGTTCTGGATCGGAGCGACGTTGACCTTGCCCGTCTTCATCGTGGCGATGGCGCATCTCGTGCCCGCATGGAGTCATGCCGAGTGGTTGAGCGGTGAGATTTCGCGTTGGGGACAGTTCATTCTTAGCACTCCTGTCGTCTTGTGGGCGGGTTGGCCGTTCTTCGTGCGCGGCTGGCGTTCACTCGTGAACCGCAGTCTGAATATGTTCACCCTCATCGCGCTGGGCGTCGGCGCGGCCTATGCCTTCAGCGCGGTGACGATGTTCTTCCCGCAGGTGTTCCCGCCAGCGGTAGGTCACGGCGGCAGGGCGGCCATCTACTTTGAGGCCGCAGCGGTAATCATCGTGCTCGTGTTGCTCGGGCAGGTGCTCGAACTCCGCGCCCGCAGCCGCACGGGCAGCGCGATCAAAGCATTGCTCAACCTCGCACCGCCCACGGCGCGGCAAGTCGCACCGGACGGCGATCATGAAGTCCCGCTCGACCAGGTAAAAGTCGGCGACCGGTTGCGCGTGGTTCCCGGTGACAAGGTGCCCGTGGATGGCGCGGTGGTCGAAGGTCACTCCAGCGTCGAAGAATCCATGATCACCGGCGAACCGCTCCCGGTGGAAAAAACCGTGGGCGACAAAGTGACGGGCGGCACCGTCAATGGCCCCGGCAGTTTCGTCATGCGCGCCGAGCGGGTCGGGAGCGACACGCTGCTCGGGCAGATCGTGAATATGGTGGCGGAAGCGCAGCGCAGCCGCGCGCCCATTCAAGGTCTCGCCGACAAGGTCGCGGGCATCTTCGTGCCGGTGGTGCTGGCGGTTTCGGTGATCACCTTCGTCCTCTGGATGTGGCTGGGGCCGGAGCCCAAACTTGCGCACGCCATCGTCAACGCCGTCGCCGTCCTCATCATCGCCTGCCCGTGCGCCCTCGGTTTGGCCACGCCCATGTCCATCGTGGTCGGCGTCGGACGCGGCGCGCAGGAAGGCGTGCTCGTGAAAAACGCCGAGGCGCTCGAACGGTTGGAAAAAATCACCACGCTCGTCGTGGATAAGACAGGCACGCTCACCGAGGGCAAACCCAAGCTCATGGATGTCCTGCCAGCCGACGGTTTCGACGCGAAAGAATTTCTGCGTCTCGCCGCCTCGCTGGAGCAGAACAGCGAACACCCGCTTGCCGCTGCGATTGTGCAGGGCGCGAAGGAGCAGAGCCTCACCCTCGAAGCCGTGAAAGATTTTCGGTCGGTGACGGCGGGCGGTGTTCTCGGCACCATCGCGGGACGTGCGGTGATGATCGGCAAACCGGATTTTCTGCGGAACGAAAAGATCACCGGCCTGGAGCTGCTTGAAGCGTCGGCCGTAAAACTTCAAGAAGCCGGCAAGACCGCAATGTTTGTCGCCATTGATAGCAAGCCGGCGGGAATCCTCGCCGTTGCAGACCCGATAAAACCCACGACTGCCGAAGCCATCGCTCAACTTCACAAGCTCGGTTTGAAGCTCGTCATGCTCACCGGCGACAACCGCCGCACCGCCGCCGCCGTGGCCAAACAACTCGGCCTCGATGAGGTGGAAGCGGAGATCGAACCCGCCGGAAAAGTCGCCCATGTCAAAAAGCTGCGCGCCGAAGGCAAACACGTTGCGATGGCTGGCGACGGCATCAACGACGCCCCCGCTCTCAGCGAGGCTGAAGTCGGCATTGCG
>JAYVQK010000334.1:0-12852 GCA_043757005.1 Verrucomicrobiaceae bacterium | reverse complement strand
TGTTTCATCTGTGTCCATCAGTGGCTAAAAATATACCACCACTGTCCTTCACGCTCGCTCCAGCCGCTGCTACGGTGGCACTCATGTTACGCCTACTCATGCTCTGGATGGCCTGTATCGCGCCCGTTTTCGCTCAGACGAAGACGGTCTATCTGACCTTTGACGACGGCCCGCAGAAGGGCACGGCGGAGGTGCTCGATGTGCTGAAAGAAGAGGGCGTCGCGGCGGCGTTTTTCCTCACTGGCAGCAACGCCATCACCATCGGCGGCATCGCGCCGCAGACGCAGCTCGTCCTGCGCGAAATCGCGGAGGGGCACACGCTCGCCAACCACTGCTACATCCATAAACCGATGACCAAAGCCGACTATGCCGCGACCTACGGCGATCTCGAAACGGATGCGCAAAAGACAGCATTTCAGACCAACTACGCGCGGAACGCAGAGCACTTCCGCAAGACACTGGAAAAGCCCGATCTGGCGCTCGCCTTTGCCCGTCTGCCCGGCGACGGCAGCACTTTCCCGAAGCTCGTGGCGGAGACTGAGCGGCTGGGAATGCGGCATTTCCACTGGCAATTCGAGATCGCGACCAATGGCGTTTTTAAATGGCTCAAACAGACCGACTGGCAAGGCGTCGCAGGTGTCGCGACGGAGGACATCGGGCTCCCGCCGGATGGTGCCGTGATTCTTTTCCACGACCGCCACTGGGCCGGCGCAAACCGCGAAATCTTAAAGAACCTCATCCAGTTCCTGAAATCCAAAGACTACACCTTCGGCAAACTCGCCGACTGGAAACCCGCCCCACCGCGCGCGCCGAAGCCCGCACGATAGGGTCATTCGTCGCCGAGCATCCCGCGCAGTGCGCTCAGATTATTTTCGGCGAAAAAGAGCGCCTTCACCGGGACGACGAAGCCAGGAATGGCTTCACTGCGCAGCTCGCCGCTGCCGGATTTGAGCGTGAGTTCATACGCCTGGCCGCGCAGGAGGTATTGTTCCGTCACGCATTTTTCAGCGTCGAGGATCCAGTATTCTGCGACGCCGTGGACTTGGAAATCCTCGAACTTCACGCCCCGGTCGCGCACTTCCGTGGAGTCCGAGAGCACTTCGATAATGAGATCGGGGATGGGAAATTTCATCGTATTAGGCAGGAGGGTGGCGGCTTTCGCTTTGCTATAAAAAACGATGTCCGGCTCGTAGTCGTTGCGAGGGAAGACGCAGAGGCACTTCTCGCAGAGGACTTCGCCGAGGTGGTGGATGTCCACGTAGGTATCGAGAAGTCTGAGCGCGCGCTTCGTCACGTCGAGATGTTTATATTTCGCGGGCGAGTGGAGAATGACTTCGCCGTCTATGAATTCGATCTTCTGATCCGGCGTCATCTCTTCGTAAAATTTGCCGCGCAACTCACTCTCTTTGCGGATGATTTCCTGCAAGACATCGGCCACCTCGCGCAGTTGCGGCGAATGGCGAAGGGGTGCGATCAGAGCTTCGAGTGTCGGATTCATACGGCAGCGATAGCACAGCATGCGGCGGTGGTAAAGTCCGCACGCTCGGAGGCCGCATTTGTTTTTTTCTCAAAGCGCCGAAGCTCCAGTAGCCGCTTGCTGCCTCATTCCTGCCGTGTATCTTGCCCGCATGAGTGCTTTAGAAATCATCCAACAAATCAAGGCGCTGCCACTCGATGAGCAGCAGGAGGTGAAGGCGTATGTCTTCAACCTTGATGAGAATAGTCATGATGTTACGAACCGCGCCGAGAACAAGGATGCTTTCGATAGCGCGCTCGATAGCGTCTTTGCGAAGCACGACGTTTTACTCCAAAAACTCGCGCAGTAATGGAGCCTGTTTTTTGAGTTTTGAGCAAGTGATGCGCGCGCATCGCCGCTCACTAGAAGCCTACGGCGGCATTGATGGAATCCGCGATGAAGCAACTCTGCTTTCTGCGATAGATCAGCCCAAGAACGACTTTTACTATGGTGGCGCAGAGCTCTTCGGTATCGCCGCCGCATACGCTTTCCACATCGCGCAGTCGCAAGCTTTTCTCGATGGCAATAAGCGCACGGCCATTGCTTCGGCGCTTGGTTTTCTGGAGCTGAATGGCGTGCCAACTCGCACTGCCACTGCGGAACTCTACGCCGCCATGATCGCCATCGCCGAGCATCGCCTCGACAAAGCAGGGCTCGCGGCGCTTTTCCGCCAGCTCTTTGCCTGAACGCGCCCGCGTGAATAGGCTGTAAGCCTCACCGCCTGACGGTTGACGGACGCTGCGAGAAACTGTCTCTGTATCTCGCAATTCAGAGCCTCACCTTTTCTTCGCCAGAAATATGAACGCATTCTTACGCTCCACCGCCCGCGCTCCGAAGCGCGTCCGGCTGGGGCGTGCCTTTGTGCAGGCGCTCTCGGCGCTCGTGGCGTTTGCTTTGGCGAAAGTGGACGCCGCCACGCTGAGTCGCGATGCGGCGGGCAATCCCATCGTGATCGGCTGGGACGATTTCTGGCACAGGCCCGGCGCATTTTTGTCGGACATAGATGGGCCGGGCGCGCGCTTCACTTTTACCAATGACCCGGAGCTGGGCCTCGGCACTTTCACGCTCACGAATGGCGGCACGCTCGTGCCCACGCTCACCTCGGGAAATGTGGCGGGGCTCTTTGGGCAGTTCGGCAATCGGCTCCTGCCTAATACACCGCGCGTGCTCATCATCGGCACAGGCGGCGGCACCATCGAGATCCAAGCCTCCTCCGCAGGCGGCACGGGCTACGCCGCAGTGGGCACAAACGCGCTCACGGGCAGCGGCGCGCTCACGAAGACGGGGCTCGGCGAGCTGCTACTGCTGAGTGCATCGGACTTCGCTGGCGCGCTCACGATCTCCGGCGACCGAGTGGAATTGCGCGCGGCGGGTTCACTTTTGAACGTCGCCAGCATCGCAGTAGGGCAGAGCGCGCTCTTCGTGGTGGACAATCAAAACGGCCTTGGCACGCGGCAAAATCCCCTCGTCGCTAACACCAATCGCGTGAGCGACACCGCACCGATCAGCCTCGCGGGAGGGCAGCTCCTTTACCGCGTGCAAAATGCGGCGGGCACCGGCGAGACCTTCGGCACGACGACGCTCGGTGCGGGGCAAAATACCATCCGCATCGAGACGAACGGCGAGACTGGCGGCGTGACGCTCTCGAACCTCGCCCGCACCTCCAGCGGGGGCACCGTGAACTTCACAAATACCGGCGGCGCATTTGGTGCAGCGACTACGGGCAGCGCGCGGGCGCTCCTCGGCCAACTCAATGGCGTGGCCAGCAGCGCGCTCGATCTGCTCGGCGGTTGGGCCACGGTGAACGGCACGAATTTCGCCAGCTACAGCGTCGCCAACGGCGTCTTTATCTCCGCCTTCGGCACGGGGAATTTCCTCACCCAAGGCGCGAGCATTTTCACTCCCGTGGCGGGGAAAATTTACAACCTCAACGAAGTCGGCGTCGCCACACTCTCCGCCGGGGATCAAGAGCTGGAGGCCCTCCGCTTCGGTAACGACACGAGCCAGATTCTCGCTTTTACCAGCGCCACAGACCGCCTGAACGTCGCCAGCGGTAGCATCCTCACCGACGGCAGCGTGCAGACGCGCACCATCGGCATCGGCCTACTCACTGCGGGCACGACCACGGCCATCGCGCCGCAACAGCTCACCCTCCACAACAGCGCCGGCACACTCACGATCAACGCGGCCATCGTGGATAATTCGAGTAACGCCGCCGCCACCATCACCGTCATCAAAGACCTCGACGGCACGGTGCAACTCGGCGCGGCGAGCACGTATTCCGGCGGCACGCGCGTCTATCGCGGCACACTCACCGGCAGCGTCTCCGGCTCGCTCGGCAGCGGTGCAGTGGTGGTAAAAGGCGGCGCATCCGTGCTCCAGCTCGCCGCCTCTGGAACCTCGACGGGCACAGGCGTCGCGGCAAACGCCCCCGTCTATCTCGCGCAAGACAACGCCGAAATTTCGCTCACCGCCGACGTGCCCTACAACGCCCCGAGCGACCGCTACAGCCTGCGCGGTGGAGCCACCCTCACCGCGTATGCGGATAGCGACACTGCCGGGCTCGCCTCACTCACGCGCGTCGCCGTCTTCACCGGCGGTGGCCAAGTCGTGTTCGATACCGACGCCATCGTGCGCTCCGCAAATCTCACCTCCACAGCGGCGCTCGGCTCCCGCCTCGTCCACAATCTCGGCACCGCCGCCGACCTCTACTTTTCCCCCAGCGGCACGATGACGGATACCGCCACGCTCACCCTCGGCACCGGCACACCGTGGCGCGGCCTCAGCTCCAGCCGCGCAGGCGCGCAGTGGTCGGCGGGCACGCTCATCGCGAATGGCGACATCACCCTGCAAGGCCTCGTGCGCGATGGCGACGTGGCCACACTCACCCTCGGCGCAGCGAGCACAGCGGGCTTTTACAGCATCGTGAATAATGCCGGGCGAGCCATCACCGCGACCGTCACCGGCAGCGTCGTGCTCGATGAAGACAGCGGCGTCTCCATGCCCAGCGACCTCACTTTCCTCGTAGCAAATGGCGCGACTCTCCAGCCCGCGCGCAGCCTTTCTTTTGGCGACCCCACCACGCGCCCCGGCAGCGGCATTGCGAAAGTGACCGTGCAAGCTGGCGGCACACTCGACCCCGGCAACTACCGCGCCGTCGGCCTCGCTGCAGGCATCGGCCTCGGCACCCTCGCCTCGCCCGCCTACCCCGCGCCCGTGCCCAGCCCGATCAACGGCATCACCAGCATCCAAGCGGGCGCGCGGCTCTTGCTGAACGACGCCTCCGGTCTCGGCCTCGCCCCCGCTGGCACCCTCACACTCCGCCAAAACGCCGTGCTCGAACTCGCCCACGCCAGCGCCTTCCTCGGCAACGCGGGCGGCTACCTGAACGCGGGCCAGCTCGTGTGGGAGCCGGATGTCGTCGTCCGCTACGGCGTGAATAGCGTGCTCGGTTTTGGCAGCCAAGTCGTCGCGCCCGGCGTCGCAGCGGGCGGCGTAGTCATTGAGCTTTTTGGCGCGAACCGCACGTGGACAAACCAAGTCAACCCCACCCTCATCGCCGCCACAGGCACGCCCTTGCTCGCGCTGGAAAACATCACCCTCGGCGCAGGCGTCACGCTCACCAATGACAGCAACGACCGCCAGCTCTTGCTCGGGCGCGGCAAGCTCACCTTTGCCCACGGCCTCGTCATCGCGCCGACCGCGCTCACGCTGCTCACCATGCAGCAGCCGCTCGATGTCGCCGAGGGCGCGACCATCACCCTCGGCAGCGCGAGCAAATGGGCCGATGCCAACCCCAAGACCGGCGGCGCACTCCAACTCACCGCGCCCAATAGCAACCGCATCCCCACCTCCTCCACGATCAGCTTCCTCCCCGGCAGCGAGATCCTTTTTGGCGCGCAAAATACGTGGCCCGATACGAAAGGCATCCACCTCCCCTACGCACTCACCAGCGTGCCCGGCACCAACTCCGTCCTCGTCGGCGACGGCAGCAGCATCGGGCTCAATACGGCCAATTTCAACGAAGTCATCGGCCCCCTGACCGGCATAGGCGCAGTGCTCGCGAGCCAAGACGCAGCCTCACTCGGCGTCGGTTGGGATGCCACGACGGACTTCGCTTTCGACGGCGTTTTCCTCCGCACCACTTCGGCGATCGGCGTGCAGAAAAATCCCGGTCTTTTCAAAATTGGCCCCACCCGCATGACCCTCACCAACGCCGCCAGCGACTCGCAAGGCGAGCTGCGCGTGGACCAAGGCGAACTCGCTCTCACCGATGCCGCACGGTTTGCATTTGCCACGATCCGCCTCAGCAAAAGCGGCACGCTGACTTGGGATGACACCGCTGCCGCCACGCCGGATCGTTTCAATTCCGCCGCCCTCGCCACGCAGCCCGTGCTCGGTTTTGGCGGCACGCTGCAAATCATCGGCAGCCCCACCAGCGCCACGGCCCCGCTCCTCCGCGTGCTGGATACCGCCGTCGCCGCGACGACCGGCGGTAGTAAAAGTTACCTCAACATCGTGCCCGGTCTCGACACTCGTTTGAGCATCACAGACATCCGCCGCTTCGACACCGCGACGACTGCTCGCAGCACCACCTGGGTCTTCCGCGCGGCGTCACTCGGCAACGCGCCCGGCAGCTACGACAGCGCCTCGAACTACGCGCCGAATCCGCTGAATACCAACAACGGCCTGATCTCCGCGATCAATCCCAGCCTTGTTTTCAACGCCACCTTCAACACCGCCGCCAACACCATCCCCGGCGCAATCGGCACGCCGCTCATGCCTTCACGCGGCGACCTCCTCGGCGATGCGAGCCTCACCGGCGGAGGCATCGGCTTCATCACACAGGAAGATTTCACGCACGGCTTCCGACTGCTCGCGGCGTCCGAATATGCGCCGTATTTTTTCCGCGATAATGGGACGACTGGCGCGGGGCTGAATGTGAAACTCCCGGCAGGCAGCTACGACGCCTCGGGCGATACACGATTTCAGACGCTCACCTTTTCCCCCGGCACCACCACCCTGCGCATCGCGGGCACGCCAGCCTACAATCCCACGCCCTCGCGCGTCTTCCTCTACGGCGGCGGCGTGCTCGTGCCAGCGGGCGCGACGGCGACCGTGGATGGCCGCTATCTCCAGACGCAAAGCGGCGTCGGTCTTTGGCTGCACACTTTCGGCGAACTCACGCTCAATGCCACGCCCGCGTCCGACGTGGGCGTGATAAAGACCGGCCCCGGCACGCTGAATTTCGGCCCCGGCGCGCTGAATCAAATGCGCGTTTCCTTCACGCTCGACGACGGCATCGTGAACCTCGCGGCGGGCAATTCCTTCGACGTGGTGCGTGCGCAAAACAACTACCTCGGCGTCGCACTCATCGTGAACGGCGGCACGCTGAACCTCGGCGGCAACAGCCAGATGGTCTCCGTGCTAAACAGCGCCAACGCCCTCCCCTACGGCGACGCAGCGGGCGGCACGATCACCAGCGCAGCCCCTGCCAGCCTTAGCGTGCAGGGCAGCGGCGTCTTCTCCGGCCACATCGGCGGTGCGCTTTCTTTTGAAAGAACGGGCATCAACACGCTGCTGCTCACGAACTCAAATTCCTACACCGGCACCACCGCCGTGCGCGGCGGCGTGTTGGAGTTGCGCGACGAGGGGCGGCTCGCCAATACCACCGCGCTCGCCATCTCGCACGGCACGCTGCTTTTGCAGGATGGCGGGCTCGCCCACTACAATCAGCGCGTCCCAGCAGGCATCCCGATCACTTTCAAAAGCGGCACGCTCGACTTGCGCGGCCAGTCTGCGGGCGTGACGCAGCAGACGCTCGGCACTGTGAGCCTCGCGGAAGGCGCGAGCACGATCACCGTGAACTCCGGCGGCAGCGGCTCGTATGATCTCGCGCTCGGCAATCTCACCCGCACCCTCGCCAGCGGCGCGCAAATCCATTTCGCCAGCGGCTTCGGCTTCCTCGGCACAGCGGGCGCGGACACCACCGCCATCCACATCACCACGAGCCAGATCAATGGCGCAGCGCTCGCGCTCACCAACCAAATGCTCGGCGCGTGGGCCGTGGTGAATGGCGACGCCTTTGCCAGCTACGGCGCAAACGGCGTCGGTGCGCTGGGCAATACGCTCGATGGATACGCCGACTACGACAGCACCAATGTGACCACCGCAACGGCTGCACAAAACGTGAACGACGGCACGAGTCGCACCCTCGTCGCGAGCCGCACGGTGAATTCCCTCCGCTTCGGCGCGAGCACGAGCGCCACGCTGGGGCTTAATGCAGGAGCCACTCTCACGCTCGCCAGCGGCGGACTGCTCTCCAATTTCGCCGCCGCCAATACCATCGGGACAGCAGACAGTCAGGGCGCGATCACCAGCGGCAGCGGCGAGCTAGTCGCGTGGGTAAATCAAAACACGCTCACCCTGCGCCCCGTCCTCAGCGGCGCGATGAATCTCGTGAAAGGCGGCGCGGGCACGCTCATACTGCAAGGCAACAACAGCTACAGCGGCACGACCTTCGTGAATGGCGGCACGCTCGCGCTCGCCACGCCGAGCGCGAACGGCACGAGCATCGTGGCCATTCCGGGGAATGTAGAAATCCGCAACGCCACACTCACCAACAGCGTGGCACAAACAGTGAAGAGCACCGCGAGCGTGAGCCTCGCCGACAACGCGACGTGGAACCTCCGCGACGCAGCGAGCACGACGGAGACCGTCGCCGCGCTCACCCTGCTGAACCAAGGCTTTGGCTCCGGCAACGTGCCGCTCATCACCCGCGCAAGCGCCCAAGCCACTTCCGCGCTGAATCTCACCGCGAGCGTTGCGATCACCGCTTTCACCGAGAGCCTCGGCGCGACGCCCACGATCTCGGCAAATGTGGGCGTCTTAAATTTCACATCGGCCAGCCCGCAGAGCATCCAAGTCTCCGCACCAAATCCGAATCTCCCCCTCGGCCTCATCCTCGCCGCAGGCATCGGCACCGTGCCAGCGGGCGGTTTGCAAAAGACGGGCGTGGGCTTACTGGCGCTGGGCAGCGGCGTGGCGAGCACCTTTGGTAACCCAGCGGTGCCGACGGAGGTTTTCAACATCGCGCAAGGCGGCGTGCGCGTGGATGCCGCGAATAAACTCGGCAGCAACAACGCCATCACCAACGTGCAAAATGGCACGGCGCTCATTGGTCGCAGCGCCACGGGCATCACCGGCAGCGTGCAGCTCAAAGGTGGCACGTTGGGCGTGACGGAGGGCGCGGCATCTTTTGGCGTCGCCACTGCGGTGCCCGCGAGCGCGACAGTCATTGATGTGCAGAGCGACTCCACCATCTCACTGCGGGACTTTCTTTTGCCGGAAAATCTCGCCTTCGATCTCACCCACCACGGGCGACTCAGGGGCAGCGGAAATCTAAATCTCGTCGGCATGGACTTCACAAATGTCGCGGGCACGGGCAGCGCCTTTACCCTCGGAAACCCCATCAGCACAGGCGCAGGCGCGAGCGACTACAGCGGCACGATCACGGTCAATGCCAACACCATCCTGCAAGCCCTGCACACGAAAGTCGGCGGCGAAGGCTTTTCTTCCGGCAATACTTTCGGCCTCGCCAGCATTGCGCTGAATGGCGGGCGACTGCGCATCCGCGACGACGGCTCGACGAGTTTCAGCATCTCAAACAGCGCGTTTTCTTACGGCAATAATGTCACGCTGCGCGCCGATTCCTTCCTCGACGCCAATCGCGCTACTAGCGGCCCCACCGCCAACACCATCGTCCTCGGCACGCTCACCGTCCCCGCTGGCAGCCCGCAGCTTTTCGTGGATAGCGGCAATAGCTACCGCGTGCGCTTCACCGCTCTGGACGGCGCGGGCGTGCTGATGAAAGGCGGCGCCAGCGCGTTGGATATTGATGGCTATGCCGCTGGCTTCACCGGCGGCATCGCGCTCTCCGGGCCGCGCGGGATGTCCGTCGCGGCGGCGAGCAATTTGAACATCGGCGCTGCGAGCAATGTGCTTTCGACGTTCTTCACCGAGTCCGGCTTCACGATGGCCGTGGGCAAAAGCTACACGATCTCCGGCGCGCTCGAAGTCGGTGCCAACGCGGGCCAAGTCGCGAATGGTATGAGCGGCGTCACCACCGGCTCCGTCGTCGGCGCGCTCGCCATCGGCGACTCCGTGCCTGTGAGCACTGGCGTGCTGCGCAATAACGGCATCGTCGGCCCTACTGGCGGCGCTGCGAGCCTCAGCGCCACGAGCATCCGGGGGCGCGGCATTTACCAGACGCTCGGCTCCAGCACGCTCGCCCTCAGCGGCGCGCTCGCGGATGACGGAGCGACGCCCACCGTGCTGCGCGTCGCGGGCGAGAGCACCATCACGCTCACGAGCACGAGCGGCACGAATACTGGCGGCGCGGAAATTCTCAGCGGCACGCTGAAACTCGCGCCCACTGCGGCGGCGGTGAATCCCCTCGGAAGTGGCCCGATCCTCGTGCGCGGCGTGGCGGCGGACGCGGCGCAATTCATCGCGGCGAATCGCGGCACGCTGGAGTTCAGCGGCGCGAGCATCGTGAATACGACGCCCATTTCCAACAGCGGCACTGTGCGCGTGACGAGCGGCACCACCACGCTCGGCAGTGTGAGCGGCACCACGCCCGGCTATGTGCCAGGGCTGCTGGAGGGGCGTAGCACGGATCAAAACTACGGTGTGTCGCGGCCTGCGAACCTCGGCAATTTCGGCATCAAGCTAGAGCCGCGCATGGCGCAGACAAACTTGAAGACCAGCGACGCCATCACCGGTTGGGAAGACGGCGTGGCGTGGATCTACTCGGGCGAATTTTACGATGCCGATGGCGTCTTCACTTTCGCCGAAAATCTTGATGACAGCACGCTGCTCGTGCTCGATGGGACGCCGCGTATTTTAAACACCGCCAACAACGTCCTCACCACCACCGCGAGCACGACTGGCGCGCTACTCACCGCGACCGTCGCCGTCGCAAACTCCGCCACGCCCGCGAACAGTTTTGGTATGGGGGCGAGCGGCGACGGCTGGCACACCTTCGAGCTGCGCATCGCGAATCTCAGCAGCACCGCCGGGCCGAAAGCGACGAATGGCTTTAGCCTCAACTACGGCTTCGGTCTGAACCCGAATGGCACGACGGCGCTGGATGGATCAGCGTTCCAGCGGCCCATTGATCCCGGCGACGGCTCGCTCTTTCGCACGCGAGTCGGCGGCAAAGGCGACCTGCGTGTGGACGCGGGCGCGACGCTAAACATCGCCTCTTTTACCCAAATCGAAACCGTGAGCCTCGCGGGCGGCGCGCAAAACGCGCTGCTCAACGTGACCGGCGCAGGCACGCACGACGCCACTTCCTTACGCCTGCTCACCGGCCCGCTTGGCGAAGTGAGCATCGCTACCGCCGCCACCGTGAGCGCCGTAAATCTCGACATCGCCGCTGGCACGCTCACGAAGACCGGCCCCGGCACGCTCGCCATCAGCGCCGCGCAGACGCTCACCGGCGACCTCGCCATCGCCGCAGGCACCGTGGCTCTGGGCGGCATTGGCAGTGGCTTTGGCAGCGTGATCGTCTCGGGCGGCACACTGCGCCTCACCGGCTCCATCAGCGGCGCGGTGGAGGTGAATAGCGGCACCTTCTCCGGCACCGGGCGAGTCGCTGGCCACACCACCGTCAGCGGCGGCACGATCTCACCTGGCGACACCGCGCCCGGCGTGCTGATGCTCGCGGGTGGCGTGCAATTTCAGGGCGGCACCTTCTCCACGAGGCTGAGTGGTGCTGCTTCCTACGATCAGCTCGCCGTCGAGGGTGCCGTGGATTTCACCACCGCCACGCCGCTGCTCATCACGCTCGGCTACAATCCCACCGACGGCGCAGACACTTTCACCATCGTTCTAAATGACGCCGCCGACGCCATCACCGGACGCTTCACCTACGGCGGCACGCTCCTCACCGAGGGCAAAGAATTCAACGTCGTGAGCGGCCCTTTCACTCAGCCATTCACTATCACCTACCTCGGCGGCGACGGCAACGACGCCACCCTCACCGCCATCCCCGAGCCCACCGCCGCCCTCCTCCTCCTCGCCGGTTGCGCCCTTACGCTCCGGCGCAGACGGCAGTAGCAGGTTACACCGCAGTCTTTGAGGAGACGCTGAAAAAAGCTGCGTGGCAGAGCGGTATCCTTTGCGAAATCGGGGGAAAACATTTGCAAAAAACTCTGCGTCCGTCTTTCCTCCGCGCTTCATTTTCCGCGTCTGCGGTGCTTTTAAAAACCAACCAATACCAATTCCATTTATGTCTCTCACCGTCATCACAGAAATCATCGGACGCCAAGTTATTGATAGCCGGGGCAACCCCACCGTAGAGGCCGAAGTGCATCTCGCAGGTGGTGCCATTGGCCGTGCGGCAGTGCCGAGCGGCGCGAGCACCGGCGAGCACGAGGCTTGGGAACTGCGCGACGGTGTGAAAGATCGTTACCTCGGCAAAGGCGTGATGAAAGCCGTGGCCAACGTGAACAAAGTCATCGCCTCCGAACTCGAAGGAATGGACGCCTGCGACCAACCGAGCATTGACGGTGTGATGTGCGCGATTGATGGCACCCCTAACAAAGCCAAACTCGGAGCCAATGCCATCCTCGCCGTCTCCATGGCCAACGCGCACGCCGCCGCTGCCCAGCTCGGCCAGCCGCTCTACAAATACCTCGGCGGGCCCAACGCAAAAGTGCTGCCCGTGCCGATGATGAACATCATCAATGGCGGTGCTCATTCGGACGCGCCGATTGATTTCCAGGAGTTCATGATCATCCCCAAAGGCGCGAAGAGTTTCAGTGAAGCGATCCGCTGCGGAGCCGAGATTTTCCACGCGCTGAAAGGCGTGCTGAAAGGCCGTGGACTGAGCACCGCCGTGGGCGACGAGGGTGGCTTTGCGCCAAACCTCAAGAGCGCCGACGACGCCATCGAGACCATCGCCGAGGCGGTGAAAAAAGCGGGTTACAAATTCGGCAAAGACGTCTTCATCGCACTCGATGTCGCCAGCTCGGAATTCTACGACAAAGTGAAGAAGCAATACGTCTTCAAAAAGAGCAGTGGCCAGAAATTCACGGCTGACGAACTCGTGAGCTTCTACGCCGACCTCTGCGCGAAATTCCCCATCGTCTCCATCGAAGACGGCTGCGCCGAAAACGATTGGGCGGGCTGGAAGAAACTGACTGTCGCACTCGGCGATAAAGTGCAGCTCGTGGGCGACGATCTTTTCGTCACGAATGTAGATTTCCTTCGCAAAGGAATCGAGACTGGCACCGCGAACTCGATCCTCGTGAAAGTGAACCAAATCGGCA
>JAYVQK010000333.1:0-12854 GCA_043757005.1 Verrucomicrobiaceae bacterium | reverse complement strand
CGGCGGCGATGGCGGCGGCATCGGTAAGGAGCGGCGGGAGTCCGTCGAGGGTGCCGAGGCTGGCGACGGTGAGGGAGCGGAGGGCGGGGACGGCTGGGTTATTGGTGCCGATGTCAATTTTACCAAGGTTGCCGGTGACTTTGACTGCGCCGAGGGTCATGCCGCTGGCGTCAATCGCGCCGATGTTGATGATGCCATTGCCACCGAGGACCTGGGTGACAGCGAAGGTGATACTGGCTCCATTCAGGAAGACGTTGCCGACGTGGAGATCCACAACGGCGATGCCGTTTGGCCCAAAGGTGAACATATCGGCGGTGATTTTGCCTTTGCTGGTGGAGATGGTGATGATGTCTGCATCCACATCGGTGACGGTGACGACGGTGTCGTCTGTATGGCCTGAGGGGGCGAGGAGCTGGAGGACGCTTCTGCCGCCGGCACCGGGGAGGTAGCTGAGGGGGTAAAGTGAGCCGCCGAATGGGATGACTGCGCCCTCTGGGAGGCCAGTGAGGATGCCCGTGGGGGTGGTGACGCCGGCTTGTGATGCGAAGCGTATGAGGCTGATGGGGGCGGTGGGCACGCTGCTGAGGCTGCCGGTGAGGGCGAGGGTGCCGCTTGTGAAATTGATGTCGCCTTCTATGAGGACTCGCCCAAAGACGGGAGCTGCGCCGGTGCCGCTAAGGGCAAAGCTGATGCCGCCGCCTGCGGTGAAATTGATGAGGTTGGCGGTGAGGCTGAGATCGCCTGTGTGGGAGATGACGGCGCTGATGGTGGTGGTGCCGTTGCTACCGTCGCCGATTTGCACGGTGCCAGCGGTGATGAGGTCGAGCTCGGCATCCGAAAGCTCCAGCGTGTTCGCCGTCGGGCCATCGGTAGAGCCGAGGTTAATGAAGGTTCCGGCGGTGCGGGGCAGGATCGACGTGGCGCCGGTGCCGGAGTTGATAGTCCCCGGGGAAACGAGGTCGAGGCTGTCGGCGGTGATTGTAATGGCGGCATTGAGCCCGGAAGACATCGAACCGGCGTTTTCGAAGGCCACCGCATGGGAATTGGGGCTGCCGATGGCGGTGAGATTGATGGCGCCGCCGGACGAGGAGATGATCGAATTGGTGCCGTCCACCCCCACGCCGTAGTTGAACGTGCCCGTGCCACCGGCATTACCACCCGTCCCGGAAATCGTCACCGTGGCACCTATTCCTGTCCCCGCGCTGGTGAGGGATGCACCATTGTAAACGAGAACTCCGTAGTTGTAGCTACTCGCCAAGGCTCCACCGCCTGTTCCCTGAACGAGCACGGCTCCACCGGAAGAAGTGATGGTGGTGTTGAAATGCAAGGCCACTCCGTGATTCGCGCCCGAGCTTCCCGATGGCCCGGTCAGGTTGCCTCCAGTGCCCTGAACGGTGACGGTGGAAGCGGCCCCTGTTCCGAGGTTGGAGATGGCTCCGAATTGATCGAGGTCAACACCATTATTTGAAATGCTTGCGCCCGTGCCTCCGCCTGTTCCCCCGACGAGCAATGCTCCTCCGTTTGAGCTGATCATGGAATTCGAGTCTCTTACATACACTCCTCGATTGCCGTGACCGCTCGAAATGCCTCCGGTTCCCTCGATGTCACTCAGGCCGCTCGTTCCACCGAGGATGCTCCCGCCGCTGCGAACCTGGACTCCGTATTGGAATCCGCCCACATCGTTGCCTCCCTTGCCGGTGATCAAGACCAAGCCCGTGCCGCTCGATTGAACGACGCCGTTGTTCACGTCCACTCCCACGAAGTTCCCCGTCGTCGTCCCCGCCACATTCGCCGAGAGCGTGAGGTTCCCATTCACCGTCACCACGCTCGCCCCACTCGCCAGCGAAATGTCCCGCGCCGTCGTGAGCGAGATCGCGCCGGTGCCGCTCGCGACAAGGTCGGCGTTCGCGTTGGCGAAGTTGATCGTCCCATTGCTCGTCCCATTCGCCGTCGCGGCGAAGCTCTTGTTCACCGCCATCGTCACCGAGTTATTAAAAGTGATCCCCGCCGTGCTGGTGAAGGTCGTATCTCCGCCGAGGTTCAGCACGCCGTTCGTGGTGATGCCGTCCGCCGTCACGCCCAGCGTGCCCGTGCCGGAGATGTCGTTGGCAATCGTGAGGCTGTCGCTGCGGCTGAAAGTGAGCGCGGCATTATTAGTCACCGCACCCGTCCCGAGCGTGCCGCTCGTGCCGCCATTGCCGATTTGCAGCGTGCCACCGCTGATGGTGGTCGTGCCGGTGGAGGTGGTCGTGCCGGTGAGGATCTGCGTGCCCGTGCCCGCTTTGATGAGAAAGAGAGCGGTGTTGTTGTCCGACATGGTGCCTGAGAATGTGCCCGTTCCACCCGCCACGCCCACGGTCGTGCTGCCACCTCCGCCGAAGCCGCCGATCAAGCTCCCCGCACCCGTGAGTGCATCCACGTTGATCGTGCCCTCATTCGAGCTGAAGGTCGCGCCGCTGGCGATGTTCAGGCTCGCTTGGTTGCTGGTCCAGAAGCCCTGAAAGCTACCGCTGCCCAAGAGGGTGCCCGCTTGCACGTCGATCAACCCGCCAGCCGATAGGCTGATGGTCACATTTCCCACTCCGCCGAAGAAGATGGGACCCGTCCCGGTCTTCTGTATCGTCCCCGCCCCGATGTAGGTATTGGAAGCCATACTCATGCTGGAGCCGGTCGTGTTCTTCAGTTCCAGCGTGGTGCCGCTGGCGATGCTGACGGTGCTGCCTGAGCCCAGAGCTGCGCCATTGTCGAGCGCCACCAACCGCCCGGCCACCACGCTGACGCCGCCGCTAAAGGTATTCGTGCCCGTGAGCGTGATCGTGCCCGTGCCGAAGATCGTCAGCGAGCCCGTGCCGGAGATGGCGTTTGCCAAAGTGAGGCTGTCGCTGCGGAAAATGGCCAGCGCGCTATTATCCACCACTGCCCCACTGCCGAGCGTGCCGCTGGTGCCACCTGCGCCGACTTGCAGCGTGCCGCCGCTGATGGTCGTCGTGCCGCTGTAGGTGTTCACCCCATTCAGCGCGAGCGTGCCCGTGCCGAGCTTCGTCAGTGCGCCCGTGCCGGAGATGCCATTCGGCACGGTGAAGATGTCGCTGCGATTAAAACTCAGCGTCGCATTATCCACCACCGCGCCACTGCCGAGTGAGCCGGAACCGCCGCCCGTGCCGACTTGGATTTCTCCGCCGTTGATTGTCGTGGTGCCGCCGTAGTTGTTGTTCGCGTCCAAAGTCAGCGTGCCAGTTCCAGTCTTTGTCAGCGAGGTCAGCGCGCCCGTGATCGCTCCGCTAAAAGTGCTGCTCTGGTTATTGCCGCCGACATTGAGCGCGGCGGCGCTGGCGGCGGTATTGGTGATGGCACCGTTACCCGTGAGGCCGTTGATCGCTTCGCTGAATCCATTCAGATCCAGCGTTGCGCCGCTGACGTTCACGTTTCCTTTTCCAGCCCCATCCGGGATCACATTTCCGCCTTGGATGCGGATCGTCCCGCCGAGGAAATTCGTCGCGCCGTTGTAAGTATTGGCACCCGCGATGGAGAAGGTGCCGCCCGTCACCGTGAGCCCGCCCGCGCCGCTGATGACGCCTGCGTAGGTCGTCGCGCCGCTCGTCGTCGTGAGCGTGCCCGTGCCGAGCGTCACTCCGCCGCCCGTCGCGCCACCGCCTGCGATGGAGGCGATGCTCGCGCTAAAGCCCGAGAGGTTCAGCGCCACGCCCGCCGCATTGGCGAGCACCACTGGGCTCGTAGCGGGGATGCCCACGCTGGCTGCGAGCGAGATTTTGCCGCCGTTGATCGTCGTCGTGCCCGTGTAGGTATTCGGCGAGGAGAGCGTGAGCGTGCCCGTGCCGAGCTTGGTCAGTCCGCCCGTGCCGGTGATCGGCAAGCTCTGTGTGATCGCGCCTGCGCTTGTCACGGAGAGCAGCGTGGAGACATTTACCGCGCCGAGATTAAAGCCGCCATTGTCGAGCAGCGAGACCGTCGCGCCGCTCATGACGTTGACCGTGGCGAGCGCATTGCCCGCGTTCGTCAGCGAGATGTTATTCGCCGAGCCCGCCGCGAGCGTCGTCGTGCCGGGCACCGAAATCAGGCCACTAAGATTGATCCCGCCATTCGCACTGATGCCGAGATTTTTCCCCGCCGCTAAAGCGATGCCAAACGCGCCGGAGACGCCCGCGCCAGTCGTGAGCAAAAGGTTGTTCGGATGCGTGAGCGTCGCTCCGATGGTGATCGCCCCGCTGCCCGCGTTGCCGATTTGCACTGTGCCGGCGCTGAAGCCGTCGAGCTCCGCATCCGACAGCGCGAAAGCGGACGCGGAACCGCCGAGGCTGATCGTCGTGCCCGACGTGGCCGGCAAGACGGTGACGTTGCCCGTCGTGCGGATGCTGTGGCCGGAAAGCGCGATGGTGTCGGCATTGATGGCGACGCCACCCGAATAGGCGTTGGTGCCGTCGAAGCCGATGAACGTGGTGGCACCGATCGTGTGGAAGGCATCCGAGCCCGAGCCGCCTCCACTGAACGCGTAGATGAAGATGCCGCCCGAGCCCGCGATGGTCGCGGACGTGCTGATCAGATCCACGCCGTAGTTCGCGCTCGACCCGGCGGCGCTGCCGGTGCCGGTGAAGGTGAGTGTGCCCGCGCCCGTCGTGCGAATGGTGCTGGTTCCGATGTTGATGCCGCGATTGCCCAAGCCGGTGCCCGCGCCGGTGCCGGTGAAACTGATCGCCCCTCCAGCCGTGCTCACCACCGAGCCGATGTCCATCGCCACTCCGCTGTCGAAATTGAAGGAGGTATCTCCAGCGACGCCGGTAATCGTGATCGAGCCCGTGGTCGTGGAAACCGCCCCTTTGATTTCGACCCCGGCGGCGGAAGTCCCGGCCCCATCCCGACCATGCCCGCGGATCGAGACATTCCCCGCGCCGGCACTGAGGGTCGCGCCGGCATTGATCTCGACGCCGTAATTCAGCGGCCCGCCGCCGATCAATCCGCCCGTCGGCGTCGTGCCCGCAGAAACGCCCCCGCCGATCATCACATCGCCGCCATTGCTCGAAAGTGCCGAGCCGGTGTCGAGGAAAACACCGCCGCCGCCGGCGGCGTCGCTGTCCGCATGCAGCGTCAGCGTCAGCGCGCCCGCGCTCACGGTGAGGTCGGCGGAATTCTCGAATCGCACATCGCCCGTGGCTTTCAAAATCGCCGTCGCATTGCCGCCGCTCGCTTTGGTCAGCGTGTTTTGCACGATGACGGACTGACCCGACCCGGTGGCTTGGAAGTCCAAATCCCCGCCGAATCCGATCGCCCCACTCACCGTGAGCGTGCCGCCCGCCACCACCAGGAGCGTCCCCGTGCCCACCGTCGAGGTCCCGAGGGTCAGCCCAGTGGCGCCACTGATGAACACCCCATTCGCTCCACTGTTATTCAGGAAGACCGTGCCACCGAAGTCGTTCGAGCCATTCGGCAGGGAAATCGGATTCGCTCCCGCGGAAAAGGAAGCGGTTCCGGGAACGTTCAGCGCGCCGTTCACGTTGATGATTCCATTGGAAAGGGCGGTCAGATTTTTTGCCGCGCCGAGCGTAATGCCAAAGCCCCCCGAAATCGCGGCCCCCGTGGTCAGCGAAAGGTTGTTTGCGTGCGTGATCGCCGCGCTAACGACGATCGCCCCGCTATTCACGTCACCGATGGTCAGCGTGCCGGCGCTCACTTTATCCAGCTCCGCATCGGTGAGGCCGAGCGTGAGCGGGCTGCCGCTGAGCGCGTCCGTGCCGCCGAGGTCGATGAGGGTCCCGTTGGTCTTCGTCCGCAAAGTCACCGTGCTGGCCGCATTAGCCGCCACCGTGCCGCCGATGTTGATGCTGTCGGCCACGAGCGTGATGTTCCCGCCATTCGTTGCCGCCGTGATGGTCGTCCCAGGGCCATAGAGCGCCGCCACGTTGATGCCATAATCGGACGTTCCCGAGGCTGTCCCCGTCACGGTGATGTCACCGCCGCCGGAGGTAATCTTCACCACCCCGGTGCTCCCAAAGCCAAGGATCATCTGCACGCCGGTCCCGCTCGTGACGCCGCCGGTGCCGGTCACTACGACCGTCCCCGTCCCGCCCGCCGTGATCGTGCTGTTGTCGTAAAGATAGACCCCGGTGTTGAAGCCGCTGCTGGTGCCGCCGCCCGAGCCGATGACTTCGACGGAACCGCCACCCGACGATATCGTGGCCGCGTATTCCACCAAAACACCGTTGTTGAAACCTCCGACGGTCGGCCCTCCTGTGCCCTCCAAGAGCACGTGCCCGCCGGTCCCGCCGATGATCGTGCCGCCGAAAACATCGATCCCGTTCTGTGAGCCGCTGGAATCGTCTCCGCCCTTCCCCTGCACAGACAGGTTGGCATTGCCCGTCACCTGCAGCAGCCCATTTACCGTCACGCCGGTAAAGGAGCCAGAAGTCGGCGTGCTTTGCTGGTTGGCAGAAAGAGTCAGATCGCCATTGACCGTGGTCACGCTCGCACCGCTCGCCAGCGAGATGTTGCGCGGGGTCGTCAGCGAGATCGACCCCGTGCCGGTGGCGGCGAGGTCTGAGTTGCTCGTCGAAAGGCTAATCGCCCCGAGCGCGCTGGTGGTGAGGTTCTTATTCACCGCCATCGTCACTGCGTTATTAAAAACAATCCCTCCCCCGCTCGTCAGGCTCGCGTGCCCGCCCGGCGTCAGCACGCCGTTCACGAAGATCGTATCCGCCCCGAGCCCCGTATTCACGATCAGGTCGCCCGCCGTCGAGAGCGCCGTGGAGAACGTCACCGTGTCATTCCCCCCATTCGTCAACACGCTGAAATTCCCCGTCACCGCCGCAATGGGCACCTCCACATTATTCCCATCAATCTGGAAACTCCCGCTCCCCGAGCCGATGCCGCTCGGATCGTTGAAATGATAATTCCCCGCATTGACGGAAATCGTGATCATATCGTTCCCATTCACGCTATCGAAAACCGACAGATCTCCACCCGTGAGCGAGACCAGCGAGGCAGGCGCAATGCGGCTCTCCAGCGGTTCGATGCTCCCTCGCGTCTTCTTTAAAATACGAGCTGAGAGTGTGTGGCGGGTTTGTTGTGGGATGCGAGTTTTCATCGGAATAGGATTACGGCGCGCAGAGTGCGCGCAGAACCTATTTAGTAAAGCGTCTTTCCGAAGACTTCCACGAACCGCTACGGGGTGGCGATGCGGTAGAAGCGGGTGGGGATGGCGCTGGTGTCGGTGAAGGTGACGGGCTGGCTGGTGCTGGTGGCGGGGAAGGTTTGCATACTGGCCCACGCACCGGTGGCGAGGGAGTCGCGGTATTGCAGGGTGTAAGTTTTGTAGGGCTGGGTGGTGAAACTCAGCGTGTTGCCGCTGCCGACTGCGGGCTTGGCGATGGCGAGGCTGAGGCGGCTGGCGGGGTTGCGTGGATCGGTGCCGGCGAGGAATTCCTGCTTATTCGTCATGCCGTCGCCATCGGTATCCAGCGCGGCATCGGCGGCGCTGTTGGGGTTAAAGCCGTTGGCGATTTCCCAAGAGTTTTGCATCCCGTCGCCATCGGTATCGGTGAAGGTGACGGTAAGGGTGGCGCTGCTGCTAAAAGCAAAGCCCTGGGCGTTGGAGACGAGGACGCTGTAGGCACCGGCATCGGCCAGCAAGCAGTAGGGGATGGTGTAGCTCGCGGCGGTCGCGCCCCCGATGTTGATGCCGCCTTTCTTCCATTGGTAGGTGTCGCCGATGCCGGAGGCGAGCACGGTGAAAGTGGCCGGGAGCCCTTGCTCGACACTGATGCTGGCGGGCTGGGTGATGAGGATGGGGGTGCTGTCCGGGTAGAGGTTTGCTTGTGGGATGATCTGTTTCGTGATGCTCGGCCCGCTCCACGAGAGTTGCGCAGTCGCGCCGCCGCCGCCCTGAAACATATCCATGTGGATGGTGTAGAGCTGCCCGCCGGTGAGGGTGACGGTGTAGAAGAGCTCGACGTCGCCGTGGTAGCCGCCGTTGCTAATGACGAGTGCGCCCGAGAGGTAGAGGAAGGAGCCGTCGTCGCTATTGATGGAGAAGGTGTAGCTGCCGGTGGTGGGCGGGCGGACTTGGCCATACCAACGCGCGGTGTAATTCGTGTTCAAGATGCCGGGGAAGCCGGTGCTGGCGGGCCAGTTGTTGTTCAGGGTAAAATTGAT
Organism: Verrucomicrobiaceae bacterium; assembly: GCA_043757005.1. GTDB lineage: Bacteria > Verrucomicrobiota > Verrucomicrobiia > Chthoniobacterales > Chthoniobacteraceae > SXWH01. The sequence continues at coordinate 4,691 of JAYVQK010000333.1, read as the reverse complement.
CGTGGGATCAATGCGCGTGCCGCTGGGGAGGCTGGTGTAATTCTCCGCGCCGATGACGTAGTCGCCGCGCAGGCCTTGGGTGACGGCCTGTGAGGCGTAGAGGGTGCGAGCGGCGGAGGTGGTGACGCCGAGGGAGTTATCAATCGCTTTTGCCGTGATGGAATGGATGCCGCCCGTGGCCGTCCACACGAGGGAGTAAGGCGCGGTGGTGTCTTCGCCGATCTTGCTCGTGCCGTCGTAGAATTCCACTTTCACAATCGTGCCGTCCGTATCGCTCGCGGTGGCGGTGAGGGTGACGCTCGCGGGCAGTGCGTAGATGCTGTTATCGGCGGGGGAAGTGAGTGCGACGGTGGGGAATTGGTTGGTCGCATTCACCGCGCCGGGCGTCGCGCCATTGGCGAACCAGTTTGCCGGATCATCCGCGTAGGCGCTGGCGGTGAGCCGCTGGAGCGAGGGGCCGCCGCCCGCTGCGAGCACGGGCCAGGGGAGTTTGTCGTTGTAGCGCACGCCGTCTATCACGTCGTAGGGGACGACGGTTGCACCGCTGCTATTGAGCACGGGGGCGTCGGGCATTTCGAGCGCGAGCCGCTCGCCGCTGTCTTGCAACGTGCCAGCGTAAGGGCCAAAAATTTGCACGCTGGCGGAGATGTTGTATTTCGTGCGGAAGGTCGCGGGATCTATGCCGACGACGAGCGCGGTGCCGAGCGCGGGGATGCTCTGCGCGGTGGCGAAAGTGTAGCCGATGCCGCTGATCTTCCACGTATTTGCAGGGTTCGCGGGGTCGTAGAGATTCACGGCGCTGGCGCTGAGATTGCGCAGTTCGATGTATTCGTCGTAGCCGAGATACGGGGCATACATGATCTCGCTGAGGATGAGCGGGCCGACGAGTGGGCCCGCGTTGGCTGCGCCAAAAGTGCGGCTGATCTGGCGGGGGAAAGACTCTTCGCCGACGCTATTCACGGTGCGGCCAAAGCTGACGTTTAGCTCGCCGCCCGCGAAGGCAAAGCCGTGGCTGTAGCCGGTGATGCTGCCAGCGGAATTGCCAGAGAAGAGGTAGGCATCGTCGCCAGCGGAGTTCAGCGCGAAGCTCGTGCCGATGCCGGGTGTGGGGTTGAAGACGGCCTCGTCGAAGGTGAGGTAGCCGCCCGCTGCGATCATGGTATTCGCGGGGATGCGGTATTTTTTCGGCGTGCCGGAATCATCCGAGAGCCACCAGTCGCCGATGTTCACGGCGGCGGCGGTGGGGTTGTAAAGTTCGATGGTGTCGCGCAGCGGGAGAGCGGAGTTGCTGAGGATTTCGTTCACGAGGATGCCGGGGATGCTCACGGCGGGATCATCCGCGCCAGGCGAGCCGTTCACATTCGCGCTCGCGCGCCAATAGATGCCGTTGTCGTTATTATAGACGGTGCCGGTGGGGACGGCGGTGAAGCCGTTGCCATCCGGTGTGACGGGCCACGGCGGGCTGTCCTTGTAAGTGAGCGAGAGCACGGTGCCGCCGCTGGCGGTGGCGATGGCGAGAGGCTCGCCGCCGTTATCGAGCTTCCCGGAAGTGTAGCTGCCGCCGATGGTCACGCTGGGGTAGCGGGTGGCAAATTTAACGGCGTTTTTTACCAGCAGGAAAAACTGGCCGGGCGGGAGTAGCAGGCCAGCGGGGAAAGTGTAGGCGATGCCCGTCGTGAAGTTGAGCCCGCCGAGATCGAGCGTGGAAGTGCCGGTGTTTTTGAGTTCGATGAATTCAAACTCGTCGCTGTCCGTGCCGCCGATAGTGCTGGGTTGCGGGTTGTAATTCAGCTCGGTAATCGCGAGGCGCGAGAAGTCTTGGGTGACGTAGAACGTGGCTTCGTCCAGCGCGCTCCATTGCGTGCCGTTTTTGAGCCGCGTGCGGATGAGCTTCGAGGTGGTGATGGGGATGGCGGCGGAATACACGAGCGCCGTGCCGGAAGTCGCACCGCCGAGCAGGCGAGGATCGGTGCCGTCCGTGGTGTAATAGATCGTGCTGCCGACAATGGCATTTGCAGGCTGTGAGAGCGTGATGCTCGCGCCGGAAGTGACGATGCCGCCTCGCTGGCTCCACACCGGCGGATCAAAGCTGGGATACCAGCCTTTATTGCGGAATTGCGCGATGACGACGGCGGTGCGCGTGGGCAGGAAGCTGCCGCGCGCGTAGTTCACGGCGTTTAGCCACTCAATGTCGCGCGTGTAGGGCGTGACCACTTTGGAGTCGCCCCAACGAGCGGATTCGCCCACGACCGCGCGATCAATCTCCGCTTTGCGCGCGTCGAAAAGCGCGGTGGCTCCGGCAGCAGTGAGCGGGCCATTATTGGCCATGTGCTTATATACGCGGTCGCTGAAGAGCGTGCGGAAGTCCGTCGAATTGGCGATGATTTGCTGAAAGATATATTGCGGGTTGCTCTTGGCCAAACTGCCACCCCCCGCGATCGTGGAACTGCCCGCAGCCCAAGGCCCCGTGCGGTCGTTATTGGGGTCGTCGAAGGTGGTGATGCTACCCACATTCCACGGCAGGACGGTGTGCTCGCTGTCGTGCAGGATGGATTTGAACCCCCCGGACACTCCGAGCCGATTGCGCATGGTGTAGAAATTATTCGGCGAAGTATTGCCGAGGAAATTCGAGATCGGCGCATCCAGATTACCACCCCAATAGACGACCAGCATTTCAGCGATGAGATTAAGATCATCCAGGTAGATGGGATACGCGGCGTTGGCTGTGCCGTTGGCATTATTGCCTTTCATCTGCTGGTAGATCGCATTTTTTGCAGCCTCCGTGCTGGCGGCGGGGAGTGTCGCATCCGCGAGCGTCCAGAACGCCTGCCACGCGGCGGTGTCGCCGTCGGTCGCCTCGATGGCGTAGCCCGTGTCGGGGTCGCACTTGATGGTGTCGTAGTCGCCCGATGAGCCGCCGAAGTAGCTCGCGCCGAAGTTCGCCTCGGGGCGTTCGTCTATATTGAAAAGGCCCCAGTATTGGCCATTGATGTAGAGGTGGTAGAAGCTGCCGTGGCTGCTGGGCTGGCCGAGCGCGAGCTGCATATCGCGGGCGAGCACATCGCGGAAGAAGATGCCATTACTGTCGCCCCCGAAACTCCACGAATAGTTTTGCGGGCAGCGAAGGTCGAACTTCACAAACTCCTTCACTGCTGTGCTGGCAAAAGGCGCGTTTTTGTGGAGGTCGTAGCTAAGTTTCCCCGCGCCGTATTCGTCGCGCATAAAGATGCGGAAGGCGTGCTTGGGATTATCCGTAGAACGCGAGTAACCGCCTCGGATGCGGATGCCGCAGTTTACTTGGAAGCCCGTGGTGCCGTCGGGATTGATGAGCTCCAGCGAGGCTTTGCGCTCCCAATTAAAAGGTGGGTTGTTGTTACTCCCGTCGAAATTATTTCCGTCCTGCCCGGGGTTCACAAAGATGCCGTAGCTGGTGTCGAAGAGGTTCCCCAGATCGGTGACGAGCGACATGGTGGGAATAGTTTTGAGATCGGCGGCGAGGGTGGCGCTGTAGGTGGCGCTATTCACCACATCGGGGTCCATGCCGTAGTCTATCCACTGGCTATTGATGCGGCGATAGACGTTACCATTTCCATCCGTAGTCAAGGTGCCTGCGGGCCACGTCGTCGTCGTCGTCGTGGCTCCCGTGGGATTCGTCACCACGGGCGGTGCGCCGGTGGGCGATTGCGTGAGCACGTCGCTGAGGAAAAGATAAGTGCTCGTGAGAATGTCGCTACTATCCACGCCCGCTTTGATGCCAATGGCGCGGAGCGTCTTGGTGGCCGTGATCGGCACAACGAGTGGGCTCGTGCCGCTGGCGGCGGCGGTATTGGAGGCAGAGGGAGTGGAGCCGTCGAAGGTGTAGTAAATCGTGGCTCCCGCCGTGCCGCACGTGAGCGTGGTGCTCTGCGCGCTCGTGTAGAAGCCGTGCGCAAGGCTGGAGGCCACAGGCGCGACGCGGTTATAGACGGTCGCTGTATTAAACGCGCCGGGCGTCGCCGTGGTGAAGTAAGCGAGCGCGCCAGCCGTCACGGTGTATTGCACGAGCTCGGGGCGGATGAGGAAGTCGCCGCTATTGGCTGCCGAGTTTAGCGCGTTCACGGCTAGCACATTCGTGCCGGTCACGAGCAGGCCAGCATAAGGCGTGAGGTCTATACTTTCCGCCATCACCGCGAGCGACGCCGCGCGATCCGCCGAGGCCACCGCCGTGTAGCTGAGTGTGCCAGCGGGGGCGTTGCGGCGGGCGACTTCGGTGCCATTGAGGTAAGCCACAAAGCCGTCGTCGTAGCGGCACGGCATCGTGAGCGTGAGCACGCTCGCGGGGTTGCTCACATTAAAAGCGTAGCGCAAAAAAGCCGACGACTTTTGCGGCGCAGCGCTAAACATCGGCGCGAATAGATCTGTGCCGATGTAAGGGCCAAAGCCCGTGGTCGCATTTCCCACCGGCACGGATGCCACTGCGAGGCCGCCATTTGTCGTATCGCCGATGAGTTTGAAAGTGCTATCCCAAGAGATGACGGAGCCCGCCCGCGCGCAGACCTCGCCCCCCGCACCGCCTCCGTTTTCAAAGATCACTGCGCGGATCTCGTAGTCGCCCGCTGTGCCGAAGGTGTAAGTCCCGAGGGTATTGCCCATGCCGCGCAGGCCGGTGAAGCTGAGCACGGTGGTGTAGCTGCCACCGATAGGGCGGATTT
>JAYVQK010000332.1:0-3271 GCA_043757005.1 Verrucomicrobiaceae bacterium | reverse complement strand
TGTGGGCACTGCGGTGATGCGGATGTCTGCGCCAGAAAAACCTGCGCCGAGGGTGAGCTTTGCGAATTGGTTGCGGACAGAAATGAAGTCCGAGCCATCCGCCGCAAACTGCCCGCGCGTGGTTTTCACCGTCACGAGGTCGCCGTCTGCTTCGGTGAAAGTGACGGTCTTTCCGGTCGCGGAGATGGTGACAGGGAGAATGTTCACTCCACCGCCAGTGCCGCCGCCGCCACCGCCAGTGCCAGTGCCAAAGATCACATAACTCGCGCCCGCGTCGGTGCCATTCACATCCACTCCGAAGGCTCCGACGAGGAGGTCTGCAAAGCCGTCGCCATTCACATCGCCTGCGCCGCTCACGGATCTGCCAGCGTGGTCGGTATCGTTTTCGCCCTGAATGATAAGGCCATCGGTAACTTTGAACGCCGTGAGATCAATCGGTGTTCTGAAGTTGTTCGTTTTTCCATAAACAACATAGACCCTGTCGGTGCTGCTGCCGAAAAATGACCCCGTTAATCCGATGATAAGGTCGTCGAGACCATCGGCATTCACATCGCCTGCTACCTTCAAGGTGCTGGCACCGCCACTGATCTTAAAGCCATCTGAACCCGTGAGGTCGGCGAGATTGAGCGTCGCGCTAAAGCCCCCTGGCTTGCCGTAGATCACGTAGCTAGAGCCGAACGCTCCGATGGCGATGTCTGCGAGGCCGTCGCCATTGATGTCTTTAGCGATGCTCACCGAGTAGCCAGACTCTCTGTTCCCAGATGAGCCAAGTATTTTGAAGCCGTTCGCGCCATTGAGGCTTGGGAGATTTAGCGATGCGCTGAATCCATTCTCTTTGCCAAAAATTACGTAACTCGCGCCCGCTTTCGTCGCACTGAACGAGTAGGGCGCACCGATGACGAGATCGTCGAATCCGTCGCCATTGATGTCGCCGCCGCCGCTTACCGATCTGCCAAGTAAGCTACCCGTGGAGGCACCGGTAATGGCGAAGCCATTCGTGCCATTGAGCGTGGAGAGCGCGAACGTCGCGCCAAAGCCGCTCGCTTTACCAAAGACGACATAGCTCGCCTCGGTGTTATTCTGCGTGCTACGGAAGGCACCGATGATGATGTCTGCAAAGCCGTCGCCATTCACATCCCCAGCCTTGCTCACGGAAGCCCCGGAGAAATCGAAGTAGCCTAACGCTGCCTCGCCGGTAATTTTGAAGCCATTGGTGCCGTCGAGTGTGGAGAGATCGAGCGTCGAGCCAAAGCCGCTCGCTTTACCAAAGACGATGTAGCTCGCGCCAGTATTCAAGTGGTCGAAGTTCGTGCCGAGTGTGCCGATGAGGAGGTCGCCGAAGCCGTCGCCATTCACATCGCCCGCGTCGCTCACCGCTTCGCCAGAGCGGGTGCCCGCGCTAGCGCCTTGGATTTCAAAGCCATTCGTGCCATCAAGTATGGAGAGATCGAGCGTCGCGCCAAAGCCGCTCGCTTTACCAAAGACGACGTAGCTTGAGCCGGAGTCGGTGCCATTGGCATCGGCGCGCATTGCACCGATGATGACGTCTGCAAAACCGTCGCCATTCACATCGCCCGCGCCGCTCACGGACCAGCCCGAGTAATCGCCCGCCGCGACTCCGAGGATTTTAAAACCGTTGCCGCCATAGAGGGAGGAGAGGGCCAGCGACGCGAGGGGCGCTGGAGCGATACGGGATTCGAGAGGTTCGATAGGCATGATGATGATTGATGGTTTACTGTTGATAGTTGATTGGCGCAAGCGCGCTTGCGGCGCTTTTCCCATCAAACCCTGCCGCTACGCCTTGCCGCCGTAGCTCACGTAATCGTCGAGATCGAGGAGGTCGCTCCAATACACGATGTCCGTGCGCCCTGGGCCGCAGTCGGCGAGGTATTCGTAGAATTTTGCACTGTCGCCGGGGCCGGGGCAGCGTTTGTCGTTAGCGTCGCTCCATGCTTCGATGGCGGCGGCGGTAGGCGGGTTGCTCTGGTTCGCCACGATCCATGCAAGCACATCGCCATCGCCGAGTCCCTTGGCGACTTCGGCTTTGAGTGCGTCCGCGTCCACGCCGAGGAATTGCAGGATGCGCTGATCGTTCGGGCAGGCGTAGTGGAAGCCGTTAGCTTTGCCGAGCAGCTCGGCGCGGCATTTATCGAGCATCCGGGGCAGTAGCGCGTAGCCGCCGAGACGGGCCTTGGTGCTGCGCGGCGGGCGTTGAGTGAGGTCGGTATTTGGAATTTCCATCCACCACTTGTGCCCACATCGCCCAGCGGCGTCAAAGCCCTACTTGCCTCCGGACGCTACCAGTCGGATGCCTCAAACGCGCCCGCGAAGTTTCCCACACAAGTTATTCACATCCACACAAACCCTACCACCACCAGTGTATAAACATGGCATCATACAATGTATGTCATATAAAATAGAAACAACAGACACGCCGCTCTTGGCGACAGCTCCTGATCCTGCTCCGTTGAGTCTTCTTCATTTTCCGAATGGGCATCTTCAGCATCTTCCTAGGAAATGAATGGAGTGAATCTGCAAGGGCCAGCCCAACACAGCAATCGTTCTCCCAGAGTTCCGTCCCAGCTCATGCGCCGTTGCAGGGATCTCCACAACTCGGGCTCGCCTCTGGCTTCCACTCAAAAAAACAGAGGATCTCTCTTAAAACGTGCAGTGAAGTTTGATTGAAACTACTGTATGAAACCCTATAAACATCCGAGTTGAAAATCATCATCCAGCGCGCCAACCAAGACTTTGGCCCTTACCCGCTCGCATTAGTCCAACAATACCTCGCCCAAGGGAGCCTGCTTCCGCACGACCTCGCCCGCCGCGAAGGCGAGCCGCCGTCGAGTTGCCTGCCGCTGGCAAAACTGCTCGCGCAGTGCGGTTCGCCGAGTCCTTCCACCAGCAATCCGTTCCAGACGGCGCTGCGAAATCTGAAGTCCTTCGACCCAAGACTTCTCTTCCCGTGGGCGATGATTCGCTCGCTTTCGTGGCTGAAAGACCGGCGACTGATTTATCTAGCATCCGTGGGGCTCGCCCCAGCAATTGGACTTACTTTAGCGCCCGGAATCTGGGCGGGCTATTGGGCAGTCGCGCTGTATTTCTCCGCACTGTGGGCGCTCTTCTTTTACTTCCTCTTTCGCACGCCGCAAGTGGAGCCAAAGCGTTGCTTTCTCTGTTTTGGGTTCACCGCGCTGGTGTCCATCTCCGCGTTGCTCATGGTGCAGCGATTCTGGCCGTGGAGTGCGTTTCTCGCGATGGCGCAATCCCC
>JAYVQK010000331.1:0-12892 GCA_043757005.1 Verrucomicrobiaceae bacterium | reverse complement strand
CGAGGGCGCTTGGCTATCGCTCTTGTCAGCACAGCCCTTCTCCGTGCTAAATGTTTCCATCTGCATGATTAGCCCATTCCAGCCCTGCCACTTTACCGCCCGCCACTCGGCGGCGTTTAGCGTGCCCGTATTTGCCGCATGACGGTCGCTCTCTTCTTTTTCATCTTCGGCTTTCTCCTCACCATCGTCACCACGCCGTGGGTCATCCGGCTCGCGCACACGGGCGTGGGGATGGATGCAGCGGATGAGTCGCGCAAGGCGCAGACCGAGCCCATCCCGCGCCTCGGCGGGATGCCCCTCATGCTCTCGCTCTCCCTCGGAGTCATCCTCATTTTGCTGAAAAATCCCGCGCGCTCCGGCGAATGGTTCCCCATCCTCGTCGGCGCGGCGCTCATGTATTCGCTGGGGCTCGCGGACGACATCACTCGACTCGGCGCAAAGAAAAAGCTCCTTGGCCAAATCACCATCGCCGCGCTTGTATGCTGGATGGGGCTGAAAGTGCAGCACTTCACACTGCCCGGATTCGGCGAGGTGGACCTCGGCGCGCTCAGCGTGCCAGTCACCATGTTTTGGCTCATCGCCATCCCGAATATCATCAACCTCATTGACGGCTTCGACGGCCTCGCAGGCGGGCTTGGGATGTTCATGGCCCTCACCCTCGGCATCGTCGGCTACGTCACCGAGCACCACTCCGTCACCTGGTTTGCCTTCACCATGGCGGGATCGTTACTCGGCTTTTTGGTGTTTAATTTCCCCCCCGCAAAAATCTACCTCGGCGACGGCGGCGCGTATCTCATCGGCTTCGTCATCGCCGCGCTCTCGCTCTCCAGTTCGCACAAAGGCTCCATCGCTGCCGCGCTCCTCGTCACCGTGATTGGGCTCGGCCTGCCCATCCTCGATACCAGTCTGGCACTGCTTCGGCGGGCCATGCGCGGCTTCCCACTTTTTAGCGCAGACAGCGAACACATCCACCACCGCCTACAAGAGTTTGGCTTTTCCAAAAGGCGAATCCTCTTCGGCCTCTACGGAGTCTGCGCCGTGCTCTCGCTGATTGGACTGGCGATTTTTTGGGATAAAGACCGCGGCGGCACCCTACCCATCGCCATCGGAGTCGGCGTGCTTTTTCTCATGGGCGCAGCCGTCGTGCGGCACTTCCACCGAGTGAATTCCTGGCGCGACGCGCGGCACCGCGTGCAGCGCGTGCTCAGTCGCCGGCAAGCCGTGCAATACGCATTGCTGCAAGCCAAACTGCTCGTGTTGGAAGTAGAGCGGTGCGCATCGGGCGAAGAGTTTTGGGGCATCTTCGAGCAGACGATGCGGCGCGTCGGCTTTTGCGAAAAGGACGAGGTGGACGACCCCGTGACCGTGCAAGTGCGACACCAAGGCAAGCGCCCGTGGGTGCTCCACGCGCCAGCGAGCGAAGGCACGATCAGCGAATGGCAACGAATGGCTGAGTGCTTCCGCCCCGCATATATAAAAGCAACAGAGCGGTGGAATCGCCACGGGGCATATTGAGGTGACTTCGGGGGAGGCTCTGCGGAGCGAAGTGCTGGGGCTTGAAGTCCTTGAGGGAACCGCCTTTTCTCGCGGCAATGTCTTCCTACGACCCATCTCGGCTTCTGCAAGTTTCGCGTCAGTTTCACATCCACGGTGAATTGCTCCACGCAGAGCCGTGCAAGGTGGGGCACATCAATGAGACTTACACGGCGACCTACGATCAGGGCGGTGTGCAGGTGCGCTACATCCATCAGCGGATCAATCACGAGGTCTTCCGCGACCCCATCGGGCTCATGGAAAATCTGCACCGCGTGACTACTCACGTGCGCAAAAAACTCGCGGAGCACGATGCGAGGGAGATCACACGTAGGACGCTCACGCTGGTGCCGGCGAAGGACGGCGAGAGCTATCACCGCACGAGCGCTGGCGAGTATTGGAGGACGTTTGTTTTCATCGAAAAAGTGCGGACTTTCGAGGCAGTGGAGAGCGTGGGGCAGGCATACGAAGCGGGGAAGGCGTTTGGGGAATTCCAGAGCTTCCTCGTAGATCTGCCGGGGCCGCGACTGCACGAGACGATCCCGCATTTTCATGATACGCGGAAGCGGTTCGAGGCGCTGGTGACGGCGATCAAGGAAGACCGTGTGAACCGTGCGGCGACGGCAAAAAAGGAGATCCTGTGGGCGCTCGATCACGAGCCGTTGTGTGATGTGATTTTGAAGGGGCTGGCGAGCAAGCGTCTGCCTGAGCGCATCACGCACAACGATACGAAATTTAACAACGTGATGCTCGATGAGAAGACGGGCAAAGCGATGTGCGTGGTGGATCTCGATACGGTGATGCCTGGCTGCGCGCTCTACGACTTCGGCGACATGGTGCGGACGACGACGAGCCCGACGATGGAGGACGAGCCGGACCTTTCCAAAGTGCGCGCGCGGATGCCGATGTTTAAGGCGCTGTGCCGGGGCTATCTGGAGTCAGCGGGGCCTTTTCTAAACAAGCATGAGCGGGCGCTGATTGCTTTCTCGGGCAAGCTCATCACGGCGACTATCGGGCTGCGGTTTCTCACGGATTATTTGAATGGCGACACTTACTTCCGAGTCCACCGCGCGAACCACAATCTCTCGCGAGCGCGCACTCAGTTCCGGCTGGTGGAGAGCATCGAGGCGCAGGAGGAGGCGATGCAGAAATTCGCCGATAGCCTGTAGGCGCAAATGGGGCTCGCACGATCTATCGCCGCGCTTTTCCGCCCGAGGAGCGAGGATGCGCGTCACACGCTGGGAGCAAAGGGCGAGCGTGCCGCCGAGCGATACCTGCGGCGAGCAGGCTACAAGATCCTCGCGCGAAATTTCCGCGCGAAGGGCGGCGGCGAAGTGGACATCGTCTGCCGCGACATCGCGGAATCGGAGCTGGTTTTCATCGAGGTAAAGACGCGCGCTTTCGCCGAGGACAACAGCCGTCCCGCGGATGCGGTGACGCGCGATAAGGAAGCCCTGATCGCCCGTGGCGCGCGCGCTTGGCTGCGACTGCTGGACAAGCCGCAAGTGGTCTTCCGCTTCGACATCGTGGAGGTGCTCTGGAACGACGGCACGCCCGCAATCACGCAGCTCAAGAGCGCGTTCCTTTTGCCGGAGGAGGCTCGGCGGCGATGAATCCGCGCGCAGGTTTCATCGCCGTGCTCGCGGTGCTCGTGTGGTCTGGTTACGCGCCGTATGACCGCTTCACTTGGGGGCTAGAAGTCGCGCCTGGGCTGCTCGGGCTCGCGGTGCTTTTGCGCACACGCCGCAGTTTCCCGCTCACGCGGCTGCTGTATCTGCTCATCGCGCTGCACATCGTCGTGCTTTGCGTCGGCGGGAGATACACCTATGCGCTCGTGCCGCTGGGCGAGTGGGCTCGTGGCGTTTTTCACTTCACTCGCAATCATTACGACCGGTTCGGGCATTTCGCGCAGGGCTTTGTGCCGGCGATGATCGCGCGGGAGATTTTGCTACGCAAAAAAGTCGTCGCTGCGCGGGGATGGCTGCCGTTTTTGATCGTGTGCATCTGCATGGCGATCAGCGCGACTTATGAGCTCTTCGAGTGGCAAGTCGCCGCGCATACGGGCGACGCGAGCGACTCCTTCCTCGGCACGCAGGGCGACGTGTGGGACACGCAGGAGGATATGGCCACGGCCCTCGTCGGAGCGTGCGCCGCACTGGCGCTGCTTTCGCGGCGGCATGATCGGGAGCTGGCGGAGCTTGGGGTGATACGGCGATAGAGCCTCACACGAAGACACGAAGGAGCGCACCTGCGGCAGTTTCTTTTGCGCCCAAACGATTTCGGCAGCGGTATCATTTGGAGAAGGGGCGACAAGCCTCCCGTAAATCCTGCTAATCCCGATAATCCTGTCTCTCTTTTGAAGACAGGATTCTACGGGATTGGTAGGATTTACGGGACGAGGCGGCACTGTCTTTCCTCAGGACGGCCCAGATTCCCACACACAAAATTTAAAACACAAACGGCACGCCGAGTTTGGCGAACTCGGCTTTTTGCTCGTGGAGCCATTTCTCCGAGAGGCGATCAAAGCCGCCTGCCGCGCGGTAGGCGGCGATGAAGGTGCTGGTCTGTGCGCAGCGCGCATCGCCTTTGCGGAAGGTCACGGCCCAGCTTTCTTCGCGGAAGGGCTGGAGGATGGCGCGCGTGCTTTCGCGGTTGGCGAGCCAGCTTCGGAGGGTGGACATCTGATCATAAAGGAAGGCGTCGGCTTTGCCTTGCACGACTTCGAGCACGCAGGCGGTTTCTTTGGCGAGGACGAGTTGCTGGGCTTGGTGTAGATTTTGCACGGCCCATGTCTGGCCGGTGGTGGCTTGCACGACGGCGATTTTGTGGCCGGGCTGATCGAGGTCGGCGGCGCTGTGGATGTTGCTTTTTGCGCCCACGAGGAGGCAGAGGCCGGTGCGGAGGTAGGGTTCGGAAAAGTCCACGCTTTTTGCCTTTTCCTCCGTGGCCGTCATGGAGGAGAGGATGCAGTCTATCTTGCCAGTTTGTAGAGCGGGGAGGAGGCCGGCGAAGGGCATATTCTCGATCTCTACGGATTGCCCGAGATGCTGTGCCAGAGCGCGTGCGAGGTCCACGCTGACGCCGGAGGGAGCGCCCGTTTCGTCCCGCATCTCAAAGGGCGGGTAGCTGAGGTCCATGCCGACGCGAAAGGGCTTCGGGCCGGTGGGCTGGTGGCAGGCGGTGAGGAGGAACGTGGCGAGTAAAAAGAGCAGGCGAAGTGCAGGCATGGCGACTCTTTTACACCGCACACGGCGGCGCTAAAAGGTGGAAGATCACCGCACGATTTTGAGATGGAGAAATTGCTTCGTCTCGCTGGCGAGGGGCAGTGGTGCGCGGTAGGTGAGGGTCTCGGTGCCGTCGTTATTGAAGGTGGGGCCGCTTTCGAGGGTGGCGGGGGTCCAGGCAGCTTGCAGGTTGTTGGAGTATTCTACGGTGTAGGCTACGTCGTCGCGCCCGATGACTCGGGTGTAGGTGAGTGTGAGGTAGGTGCCGAGGATGCCGCCGACGCTGAGGCTCTGTGTGCCTGCGGTGGGGAGGACGCCGAGGGAGGTCGAGAGCGGGTCTGCGCCGAGGGCGTATTCCATAAGATTCGTGAGGCCGTCGCCGTCGGGATCGGAGGTGCCGAGGGGGTCGGCGATGCCGTAGAGTGCTGCCCAATTTGTATAAGAAAGCGTGTCGGTGCTACCGGGGTCGCCGCCCGCGTTGGCGCTTTCGCGCCAGTTCGCGCCGATGCTGGGATCTGGATTGAGCTCGGGGTGGATGAGGACGAGCGCGGGGCCGTTGCCATCGGGGCCGGTGGGCCAAGGATCGTTATCGTTATAGGAGAAGTCTTTGATGACGCCGCCAGTGGAGTTGAGGAGTTGGAGCTGTTCGCCGCCATTATCGAGGGTCGTGGTATTTTGAAATGTGCCGACGATGAGGGAGCCTGAGACGCCGGGGAAGGCGACGGAGAAGGCGGCGCTGTCGCGGACGATGAGGGCGCGTGCGCCGGGGGCGAGGCTGGTGCCGCTGGGGAAGGCGTAGAGGATGCCGAGGGTGAATTGGCAGCCGGTGAGATCAATGGTCTGCGTGCCGATATTCATGATCTCGATGTATTCCTCCAGATCGGTGGTGCTCACTGGGTTGTAGTGGATTTTCGAGATCACGAGATTGCTGGCGGCGGCGGCGGTGCCGAGGATGAAATTCGTCTCCGTGAGCGCGCTCCATGTGGTGCTCGCGGTATCGTAGATGCGGGCGCGGACGGTGGCGGTGCTAGTGAGCGTGAGGCTGAATGGGCTGGCTCCCGTGGGCGTGCCGCCGGGCGCGGTGCCGCCGCCGATGGGGCGAGGGTCGGTGCCGTTTATGGTGTAGTAGAGGCTGCCGCTCGCGTTGGGATTCGTGATGGTGAAAGTGTATGGCCCGGCGACGAGTCCGCCGAAATTGCCGCTAAAGGTGGGGGCGGCAATCGCGGGGTAGAGCGCCTTCGCGACGGTGATGGGGTCTTGGTAGCCTTTGAGCTGCTGGAGGACGATGGAGGTGCGATCTCCAGCGGTGAGTGCGGGGTGCCCAGCGGGGATCGCGCCGCCGTTATTCATGTAGTTCAAAATGGTCGCCTTGGCAGTGTTGAGCCATATATTTTTATGCAAAGCGGTGGAGCCCCAGCGTGCGGCTTCGGCGTGGATGATGGGGTCCACTTGGGCGGCGAGGGTGTTCACGCGGGCGATGGATTTGGTATTCGTGAGTGCGCCGCCATTAAAGAAATGGCGATGCACGCGATCAGCGAATCGCTGGCGATATTCGGCGCTGTAGGCGAGCATCTCGTGAAGGTATTGGGGGTTGCTCTTGCTGTAGTAAGTGTTGGTGAGGGTCTCGCGACTGCGATACTGCGCCGTCGTCCACGACTGTGCCCAGTTATTACCGGTAGCGTTTTGGTCGCCCCAAGGGCCGACGCGGTTGTAGCTATTCGTGCCGGTGCTATCCATGCCGTGCTCATTATCGTGGGCGAAAAAGGCCCAGCCTCGCGTGCCAGCGCGGTCGCGCACGCCGAACCAATTATTCGAGGCGTTGCTGAGGAAAGTGGACATCGGGGCGTCGAAGCTGCCGTCGTAGAAAATGACGAGCAGGTAGTCTATGAGGTTGTCCACATCGAGCAGCACGGGATAAGTGGCGTTAGCGGTGCCGGTGGCGTTGAGCCCGCGCATTTGCATATACTTGGCGGTGCGGTTGGCTTCGCTGGTGGTGTCGTTTCTTAAAGCAATGGCCTGCCGGTAGAGGTTCTCCCATGCGCCGAAATTACCGTCGGTCATCTCGGTATTATAGTTATTAGTGCTGGCGGCGCTTTTCACCGTATCGGTGGTATCTTTTGCACCGCCGAGGTAAGTCTCGCCAAAGGCGGCCTCGGTGCGCTCCTCGAAGTCATACACGCCCCAATAGACGCCATTGATATAGAGGTGGAAGTAGCCGTTGCGCCCGTAGGGCTGGCCCATGTCGCGCTGGGTGGCGCGGCTCCATTCTTCGCGCATGAGTGAATTCTGCGAATTGTTGTCTTTGCTCCACGAGTAATTTTCTTCGCAGCGGAGATCTATTTGGCTGAAGCCGGAGGCACCCTCGGTGCCGAAGAGGCGGTAGTTTAATTTGCCGCCATAAAGATTGCGGAAATACATATGGAAGGCGTGCTTGGCGTTCGTCGTCGAGCGGCTCGCACCACCTCGGATGCGGATGCCGGAGTCGAGTTGGAATTCCGAGGTGCCCGCTGTGTTGATGTATTCCATCGAGGCGGGGCGCTCCCAAAAGAGGCCGCGTCTGGAGGGGTTCACGTAGATGCCGGTGCTGGTGTTCGTGAGATTCGCGATGTCGGTGGTGACGCAGACGGAGGGGGCGGCAGCGAGCGCATCCTTGAAGCTCTGCAAGGTGCCGCCGCCCGCGGTGACGTTGGCGAGGGCGACGCCGTAGCGGAAGACTTGGCCATTCACCGAAGTGCTCGGGAAGCCGCGCGCGATGGAGGTGGCGGTGGTCTGTGTGACGATGTCGTCCACAAAAAGATACGTGTTAGTATCCACGTTCGTCGGCTTCCAGCCAGCCCTATAGGCGATGGCGCGGATGACGGCGGTGCCGCTGACATTGAGCGGGCCAGTGTAGATCGTGCCGTAATTGATGGCGGGCAAAGTGCCATCCGTCGTGTAGCGGATCGTGGCACCGGGAGTCGCCGTGGAGATATTGAGCGTGAAGGGCGCGGAGTAACGCCCGCGCCGTGTGCTAAAGACGGTATCCGCCACAAAGCCGGAGACGGTCGCGGCATTGAGCTGCCCCGGCGTGGGCACCTCCATGTAGCCCACATAGCCCTCGGTGTCCGCCGAGCCGTAGCTCACGTCCTGCTTTTGCGTGGGGTAGAGATTGAAAGCGGTGAGCGTATTGTAGCCGCCCGCGCCGTTGTCTTGTTTCAGCGAGAGGTAGCCGCCTGCCTTATTCATTTTGAAATTTGTGTGCAGGTGCGGCTGGGCGAGCGTGCCCACGTTATCGAGTGTGGGCGCGACTTGCGCGGGGGTGCGATTTTTTAGCGAAGCAAAGACGATGGCGTATTGGTTTGCGCCAAGTGTCCACGCGGGGAGCGCCCATTTGTTTGGCACGAGCGGTTCGTCGCTGAGGTAGTAGCCTGCGAGGCTCACGGTGGCGTTTGTGGAGTTCCAAATTTCGATCCAATCGGGGGCCGTATTATCTTCATCGAGGAGCTGAGTATTATCCGCGCAAAACTCCGAGATCAGCACCTGCCCGCGCACGACGGGAGCGGTCGCGGTGGCGGTGGTGAGCAGCGTCCACTGGAGGTTCGGGCGGATCCAGCCCAGCTCCACTTCCGCGTTGCCGGTGGCATCGTAATAGACGAGCTGGAGCGTGGCGGTGGACTTGGTGAGACTGATCCTGCCGGAGTTGCCGCCGGGAGAATGGGTGCCGTCGTCCACGATCACATCCAGCCCATCTATGCGCAGGCGGCAGCCGTCGTCGCAGTTCACCACGAAGGTGTATTCGCCGGGCGTATTCACGACGAGTGTGGCGGTGATTTCCACGGCGAAATTATCCCCCGTGCCGCCGGGGAACGCGCTATTGCCCGTGGTGAAATCGCCGTCCACACCGTCCGAGAAATTGATCGTTGTGAGGCCCGTCGAGGTCGTCGGAGCGCTAGCATTGGTGCCTGCGAGTAAGTTGATCGCACTTTGCAAATACCCGATCCCGGTGAATGGAAATGCGACCGTGGAACTCACGCGCCGAGCGGTGAACCCCGCCGCCGTGACGCCGATGGGCGTGGGCTGATTCACCGTCACACTCGCCGTCGCGCTGCCGTAAGTATTCGTCGCCGTGAGCGTGTAGGTCGTCGTGACGTAAGGGATGATCGAGAGCGTGCCCGTCGCCCCCGTGACCGTGCCGATGCCTTGATCTATCGAGAGCGTGTCGAAATTACTCACACTCCAGTTCAAGGTCGTCTCCGCGCCAAAAAGCAAATTCGTATCCCCCGCCGTGAAGGACGTGATCGTGGGAGCCGGGGCCACATTCACCGTGACTTGCTGCTGCGTGGTGCCCACGGCGTTCGTCGCGGCGAGCGTGTAAGTCGTCGTCACCGTCGGGTTCACCACTCGGCTGCCTGTCGTGGCGACGCTCACATTCGTAGGCTGGAGCATGGCACTCGCGGCACCGCCCGAGGCCCAGTTGAGCGTCACCGCTGCGCCCGAGGTCACCGTCGTTTTGCTCGCCGTGAAGCTCGTGATGATCGGCGCCGTATTCACATACACCGTCACCGTGCTCGTCGCCGTATCCGCGCCATTCGTGGAGGTCAGCGTGTAAGTCGTCGTCGTCGCGGGCGAGGCAATCGTCGTCGTGCCCGTCCCAGCCACAGTGCCGACGGTGGGTGAAATATTCACCACCTGCGCGGGCAGCGCCGCAGAGTTCGTCGCCCACGCAAGCGTCACCGTCGCGGGCGATCCACTCAGCACAAAGGCACTACTCCCGCCACCCACCGTGAACGATGTGATGCGTGGATACGTGTCCGGGTCGCGCACGATCTCCAGGCCGCCCGCCGCCGTATTCCCGATGAGCTGGAAAGCAGAGTCCACCGACGTTTTCGCGCCCTGCGCGGCAAAGACCTCCACGGAAGAACCACCGCTCCCCTCCCAATACGTGAACTCCAAATTGTAATCCCCCGCCGCGAGATTCACCACGCCGAGCGTATTACTATCGCCCGTGCCCGCCACAAAGTAGATCGCATCGCCGCTGTGCGCCGGATCGGCGGGGTTCGTCGTCGCGATCCGCGTGGAGCTGGTGAATTGCTTGCCCAACACCCGCAGCCGCGAACCGTCATCCCCTCGAAAGCCAAACGTATAATCCCCCGCCGTCGGGATTCGCACCGCGCACTTCGCCACCATCACCAGGTAGTTATCATCCGCCGCCGTATTCGAGCCGTAGTCGCCCTCATTCGGGAAATAACCGAGATTCCCCGCGTTCTCGTCATCGGAGAAATTGATCACCGGTGCCTGATACTCCGTCACCGAAGTCGTCCCCTGCCCCACCGTGTAGCTGCGCCCGATCTTGTCCGCATTCACCATCGTCCCCGTCGCCACTCCGTTAATGCTATTCGTCGTGATCGGATTGCCTCGGAGTTCCCGCACGCCCCAATTCCCCACCGTCCCCACCACCCCCGGCAGCTTCGTCCCACTATAAGTCCCCGCCGTCGGCAGACTCAGCGGGCTCACCCCATCCGCCAGCGCCTGGATCTGGTCGCCCTTCAGCGCCGAGCTGTAAATCGCCACATCATCCAGCCGCCCCTTCATATCATTGCTCGCACTATTCACCACGCCCCAGTTCCCGAGGAAAAGATCCGTCGCCCGCAGCGTATCCGTCACCCCCCAGCGCGTCACCTCCGGGATGCCGTTAATGTAGATGCGCTGCGCCGGAGCCGTCCCACTCCCCCCCGTCAGCGTCGTATCATACACAAAAGCCACATGATACCAAATCCCCGTGCTCAAACTCGTCGTCGCCCCCGTCACATCGTTTGCATTATTAAACCCAAAATGCCCCGTCGTCGCCCCCGTATTCAGCCCCGCGTGCAGCGTCCCCACCTCCGTCGTCGTCGCCGGCACCGTCAGCATATTGCCAAACACCGTGCTATACCCCTCCCCACTCCCCGCACTCGCGAAATACACCCACGCCACCAACGTGAACGACGTATTCGTCCCACCCGCATTGCGCAGCCCCAGCGCCTGATTCGAGTTATTCAAAAGCGTCGAGCAAGTGAGCTGTAGACTCTGACTCCCCGCGATCACCAGCGCCTTATTCGCCACCCCATTCCGATCCGCCGTATAAGCCGGCGTCCACCCACTATTCGGCACCGCCGTCGTCCCCAACCCCGCGCCCGAGGTATCCGTCAGATTATTGTCGAAAGAAAAATACGCCTTCGGAGCCTGCCCCAGCGCGCTGAGACAAGAAAAAACGAGAGCTAAAACGGAAAAGACAGAGTAACGCAGAATGTGCATGGTTCAAAAAGGAAGACGGGTGGTGAAAGGTGAACCACTCTCTTCACTCAAAACTCACACAAAGTCGCCAGTTATTTTGTATGACAGAGAATTCAGCGTGCCGCATTTCCACATCCGCCGCGCGCAAAGCGCACACAAGAGCGGCGGCATCCTACCGCCCCTCCTATAAGCTCACCGCAAAAATGTGAGACAAGTAAACCCCAACCATTACTCCCCTCCTCAGAAAATCTCCGCGTCCTCCGGCAGGCCGGAATCGTCGCGGATGCTATCGAGGCTCTTGCGCGCGCCGCGCTCGGTGCTCGGGCCGGAGATCATCGTCGTCACCGCATCCACAACGGCTGGCAGCGCGAGCAGCGCGCCGAGACCGAGCAGGGAAAAGGCCGTAGTCTTTTGCGCGCTGCGACTCATTTTCCCACCCAGCAGCAAGCCCAGCCCGCAGCCGACTGCGGTTTGTGTGACGGCGAGGAGGGAGGTATTGAGTGGGTCTGGCTGTTTGTTGCGTTCCATGTGGCGTGTGGGGGAAGATGCGGATTTTTAGTGGATAGTAAAGCCTCCTTTGGTTGAGAAGGCATCCTGAGCGAAAGATTTAAAACAAACTCCGAACTCTGAGCGCCGAACGCTCTCCAAGCAACGTCGTTCAAAGTTCAGATTTACCAGCTCCCCGCGCTCACTTCACCTTCGGGAACGCCGCCCGCGCCGCTTGCACGATCGCTGGGTCGGCGTTGCAATAGACGTAACCACTGAGCCGATTGAGCTGGTAGCATTTCAGCATGAACTTCCGCTTTTTATCCCGGTCGCCCTCCAGTTCCACGCGAGTCGGCGGGCGCGAGAAGTCGCCGACGAAATCAAACAACAGATCAAACACCCGGCTCTGGTGCCACGGCACGTATTCAAACTTGGTCATCTTTTTCGACGCCATATTGCGCCCCGCCGCCGCGCCCATCGCGATGGCCGCGTCGTAGTGTTCCTCGCGGCGCATCCCGCCCATGTGGCTATTTGGGTAGAGCGCGATGTCGCCTGCGGCAAAAATGCCCAGCTCATCGCTCTCCAGCCGCTCCGTGACGGGGCAACCATTCTGCGACCACAGCGGGGAGGCCGAGACGAGCTGGAGATTTGGCTCCGAGCCAATGGCGCAAATGGCCAGCGTGGTATCCACCCGATTGCCGCTTTTCGTCTGCACACGCTGGAGGTAAGTGCGCCCCTCGAAGCCGTTCAGATGCTCGCCGAGCATCATCTTGATGCCATTGTCCGCGAGATACTTTGTGAACCACGCCGCCGTCTCCGGGTCGAGGTAGCGCGCCCACACTTGCGAAGAACGCGTGAGCATCGTCACCCCGTGCTTGAGCTTGCGCAGAAGCGCCGCCGTCTCCGCCGCTACGAAACCGCCGCCCACGACGACGGCGTTCTTTTCCAAATCGAGCACCTCGCGCAGCCCCTGCACATCGCGCACGGTGCGGAGGTAAAAGATATTGCCGAGATTTGCCCCCGCGACTTGCGGGCGACGCGCACGACTGCCCGTGGCGAGCAGTGCTTTTTCAAACTTCACCGCCTGCCCATTCGCAAGCACCGCCGAGCGTTGTTCGAGGCTAAACTGCGTCACGATGGTATTCAGGCGCACGTCCACCTTGAGTTTGGCGAGAGTGGCCTCGTCCCGGAAGACGAGTTTCTCGATAGCTGGCGGCTTTGGACCGAGCATGGCTGGCAGAAGTTCTGGTCGGCGCAGTGCAGGGTTTGGTTCTGCGCTCACTAGCATCAGAGAGCCCTTTTTATCGAGCGCCCGAATGGCTTCACAAGCAGAGACCCCAGCCACACCGGCCCCGACGATAAGATAGTCGCAGCGAATCATGTAGGACCGAGGATAT
>JAYVQK010000330.1:0-13051 GCA_043757005.1 Verrucomicrobiaceae bacterium | reverse complement strand
TTCCGGCAAACGCGGTGGTGCCTAGAAAGGCTGCTGCCGCGAAGGCCGAGATCGAAACGATGTTGCGTTTAGTCATGGTATTTTAGTGTGTTGTGTTTTGTTTTTTAGGTGGATGCCTTTTGGGCACGTCGCGGGTGGTAGCAATTTCGCAAAAGGGCTGCAACAGTTTTTTTCGCGCAAATGTGAATTATTGTGAATAACCCTACCTTATCAGAGAAGCAATAGGGGGCGTGGCGGTGAATAACTCTGCTTTTTCACAAGTAGCCGCAAAAAAATAAACCTACGCTTTCGTAGGAAAAAGCGGGGCGACGTCCGCTTTTTCTCCATGTGAGTTTTTGACATCTCGCCGCGTCTCGTCCATTCATTTTGCCATGTCAGAAGAATGTTGCTCACACACCGCACCCGAACATCAAGCCCACAACGGCGTGGCCAATCCCGCCGTGCTGGATGCGCTCGGCCAAGACCCCGCGACGGGCGAAGTCGTGCTCGTGATGTTTGAGCCGCGCCCGTGGGACGGTGGCGATGAGCAGCTCTTCCAGCTCCAGGAAAAGCTGAACGCCTACCTTTCTTTCGCGTTGGATGGCGAACTCACCGAGCAACTCCCCCAGCTCGCGGGTCGCCCCGTGCGCCTTCAGCTCAACTGCGCCGAGCCGCCGCCCGAGCCCGTCATCGGCCTCCTCTCGAAAGTGCGCGAGCAAATCGCTCTGCAAGGCATCGGGCTCACCGTGGAAGGTCTCGCCCCAGCGCACGAACACGGCGGCTGCTGTGGTGGCGGGTGCAGCGCGTAGTGAAAATTGCGATGATCTGGTGACGAAATCTTGACGAAACGCTTATCATGGCGATGTTGTGGCACACCAATGAGCGACCAAGATTCAACACTGCTGCGAGGCTCCCGCCTTTATCAGGAATACCTCGCGGAGCGGAAAGAAATCCTCCGCCACAAATGGATCGAGAGCGAAAAGGTGGGCCACGACATCGGCTTTGAAAAAGCGCTGCTCGACTGGATCGTCCGCCATCGCGGCTCATGGCGCATCGCGCGCCGCACCGATTTCGAGGCCAGAGGGGCGGCGTGAAATAGACCCGCCGCCGAGCCTTTAATCGCAACCCTGTGAGGTCGCAAAGGACACGCACATGAAAACCCAAACACCACCGAGCCCCACGGCCCGCCTGCTCCTCAGCGCGGCGGACATCGAACGCGCCCTGAAGCGCATTGCGCACGAGATCATTGAGCGCAATCCAGACCTCACCGGCCTCACCATCGTCGGCATCCCTTCGCGCGGCATCGTCGTCGCCCGACAGCTCGCACGCTACGTCAGCGACTTTGGTGGAGCGCACATTGAGCACGGCGTCGTGGATATTTCCATGCACCGCGACGATCTCGCCCGCCGCCCACTGCCCGAGATCGTGCCGATGAAACTGCCCTTCGACCTAGAGCACCGCACCGTCATCCTTGCCGACGATGTCGCCTTTACCGGTCGCACCTGCCGCGCCGCGATGGACTCCATCGCCGACTTCGGGCGGCCCGCGCGCATCCAATACGCCGTGCTCATTGACCGTGGGCACCGCGACCTCCCCATCCGCCCCGACTATGTGGGCAAAAACGTCCCCACCAACCTCGGCGAGCGCGTCTATGTCCGCTTTGCCGCCACCGACGGCGTCGCCGAAGACACCGTCTGGCTCGACGCCGCACACACCCTATGACCACCTGGAATCGCAAAGACTTCACCAGCATCGCCGACCTCAGCGCGGCGGAGCTCACCCACGTCCTCAATAGCGCCTGTGCCTTCAAAGAAGTCGGCACCCGCGAGATCAAGAAAGTCCCCGCCCTGCGCGGCAAGACCCTCATCAATTTCTTTGTCGAGCCCAGCACCCGCACCCGCGTCAGCTTCGAGCTGGCCGCCATCCGCCTCAGCGCCGACGTCATCAATATGAGCGTGAGCACCAGCAGCCTCACTAAGGGCGAGACGCTCAAAGACACCGCCAAAAACCTCGAAGCCCTCCACGCCGACATCATCGTCCTCCGCCACAGCAGCGCCGGAGCCGCGCAATTCCTCGCCGAGCGCCTCGACGCCAGCGTCATCAATGCTGGCGATGGAGCCCACGAGCACCCCACGCAGGCGCTCCTCGACACCTTTACCATCTGCGAAAAGCGCGGGCTGCTTGGCAAAGGCGACATCTCCCTCGACGGCCTGCACGTCGCCATCCTCGGCGACATCCTCTTCTCCCGAGTCGCCCGCTCCAATATCCACGCCCTCAAAAAACTCGGCGCACGCATCACCCTCTGCGGCCCACCCACGCTCGTCCCGCGCGAGCTGGAAGCCCTCGGCGTCACCGTCACCCACGACCTCGACGCCCTGCTCCCGCAAGTGGACGTCATCAATCTCCTCCGCATCCAACACGAGCGGCAGCGCAAAGAATACTTCCCCTCCCTCGGCGAATACACCTCCCTCTTCGGCCTCACCAAAGCCCGCGCCGAACGCCTGAAATCCGACTGCCTCATCATGCACCCCGGCCCCATCAATCGCGGCGTCGAGATAGACAGCGACATCGCCGACTCAGGCCGCAGCGTCATCCTCGACCAAGTCACCAACGGCCTCGCCGTCCGCATGGCCGTCCTCTTTCTCTGCGCCAGCCAATCCAACAAAACGGGCTATCCATCCGCTACGTCCACCACTACCCTCCACCCATGAGCGTCACACTTGAATTACCCGACGACATCGGCACCCGCCTCCTTGCAGACCCCGCGCAAGCCGAGCCCGCCGTGCGCCGCGAGCTTGCCATCGCACTTTACCGCGAAGGCAAACTCCCGCCGGGCCGTGCGGCACAGCTCGCTGGGATGGATCGCTGGGAGTTTGAAAAACTCCTCATCGCTCGCCAAGTGCCGATGCCCCGCACGTTAGAAGACATCAACGAAGAGTTACCTAAAGCCGCCCGTGGCAGCCGCGAAAAATTCGACCGCGTGCTCTCCAAAGTCCCAGACGTCGAACCCGAAGAGTATGATCGTCTCTCGCCGAATCACGCCGACTGACGCCGCCATCCACATGACCACCACGCTCATCCAAAACGGTCGCATCCTCGACCCTGCCAACAAGCGCGACGAAATCGCCGACCTCCTCATTGTGGATGGCCGCATCGCCGATCCCGCTTCGCTTAAAACCCCACCCACAGAGGTTCTCGACGCCACGGGGCTCATCGTCGCGCCGGGGCTCATTGATCTCCACGTCCACTTCCGCGAGCCCGGCCAATCGGCCAAAGAGACCATCGGCAGCGGCTCGCGTTGCGCGGCGGCGGGCGGCTTTACCAGCGTCGTCTGCATGCCGAATACCTCCCCGAGTATTGATAGTCCCAGCGTCGTCTCCCTCGTTCAGGAAAAGGCCAAGGCCGACGCCATCGTCAACGTCTTCGTCACCGGCGCGATCACCAAGGGCATCTCCGGCGAAGAGCTCGCCCCCATCGGAGCCATGCACAAAGCGGGCATCGTCGCCCTTACCGACGACGGGCGCTGCATCCAGAGCCACGAGCTCATGCGCCGCGCCTGCGAATACGCGCGGATGTTTGGCCTCACCATTATGGACCACTGCCAAGATTACAGCCTCGTCGGCAAAGGCGTGATGCACGAAGGCCGCGTCTCCGCCGAACTCGGCCTCCCCGGCTGGCCCGCCATTGGCGAAGAACTCATCGTCGCCCGCAACGCCCTCCTCGCCGAACTCACCGGCACCCCCATCCACTGCCAACACCTCAGCGCCGCAGGCAGCGTCCGCATCCTCCGCGAAGCCCGCTCGCGCGGCATCCCACTGAGCGGCGAGCTCTGCCCGCACCACATCGCCCTCACCGACGAACGCCTGCGCGGGTTCGATACCAATTTCAAAATGAACCCTCCCCTCCGCTCGCAAGAGCACGTCGAGGCGCTCATCGAAGGCGTCGCCGACGGCACCATCACCATCCTCGCCAGCGACCACGCGCCTCATTGCACCTTCGAAAAAGAAGTCGAATTTGACCAAGCCCCCTTCGGCATCCTCGGCCTGGAGACCGAGCTTGGCCTCTTCCTCAGCATCCTCGTCCATCAGCGCCGCGCCATCTCCCTCCCCCGCCTCATCGAGCTCTACACCATCAATCCCGCCCGCCTCCTCGGCATAGATCGCGGCACCCTCAGCCTCGGCGCCGTCGCGGATGTCACCCTCATCGCCACCGACCTCGAATGGACCGTAGATAAAGAGCAGAGCTACTCCCGCAGCCGCAATAACCCCTTCCACGGCCAAGAGCTAAAAGGCCGAGCCACCCGCACCCTCGTCGCCGGCAAGACCGTCTGGGCGCTGTAAAAGGAGACGCTGATTTAGTCCACGGAAGGGCACGGAAAAGGTGTTGCTGGCTGTGGGTTCAGCGGTTCCTTCCGCGCGTTGCTTCCTTCCCGCTGTAGCCTTTAGAAATGTTTTTTTATTCACGTCTCACCTTTTTGATAAAAAGCATTTGTCTTCTTGCGACGAAAGCGTAAATCGGAGGAGGAAATTCAACATTTCCATATCCTAAACCTGTCAAAATTCGTCTCCAGTCCTTTCTACTCAACCACACGCGCATCGCCTCAGTCTCATCTCTCACTCCATGAAAACCGTCCAATCCAAATCCCAAAACACCCGCAAATTCGGCATCACACCCAGCTTCGTCGGTTGGCTCTCACGCAGCATCGCAGCAGCCACTCTCGCAGCCATCGGTATCGGCGGCCAGTCTGCTAGCGCGGCCATTTTCGACTGGGATCCAGCGATTGATTTGACGAATAGCGGTGGCTCGGGGACTTGGGATACGGTGCTTGGGAATTGGAAGAGCGCAGGCGTGGATGGTATATGGGGGAATTCTGCAGTGGATGTCGCAAATTTCGGCGGCACGGGTGGCATCGTCACGATCAATACTGGCGCGACGGGTGTGATCGCGAATGGTCTGACGTTTAATGTGAACGGCTACACCATCAATGGATTCGCCACGACAGAAGAGCTGTCCCTGCAAGGCGCGACGCCAGCTATCACGGTGACGAACGCGGCGCACACAGCCACGATCAATGCCGTAATCTCCGGGACGAGTCTGACGGCGAATGGCGCGGGCACGCTCGTGCTCGGCGGTGCGAATACCTACACCGGCGCGACGACGATTAGCTCTGGCACGGTAAAGCTCGGCAACGCTGCGGGCCTCGGCAGCACAGCGGCTGGCACTACCGTAGCGAGCGGAGCGGTGCTCGATCTCAATGGCCAAGCGGTCGGCGCGGAAGCCGTGGCGATCAGCGGCACGGGCATCTCCAGCGGCGGTGCGCTTATCAATAACAGTGGCACCGCAAGCCTGAGCGGCGCAGTCACCCTCAACGCGGCAAGCAGCGTGGGTGGTTCGGGGGGGCTTACTTTAAGCGGCGGAATCGGCGGTGCGGTTGATTTTAATAAAGTCGGCTCAGGCACAGTGAGCCTCACAGCAGCCTCCACGGGGCGCACGACAGCGGCGGCGACCACGACCGTCAGCGGCGGCGTCCTCTCCCTACAAAATGCCACGGCAATCGGCACGAGCGGCACGGCGAATTTGATCCCAGTCTCGGTCAGCAATGTTGGCACCGTTCTGGAAGTCAAAGGCGGCATCACCCTCGATAATGGGCTTTCTATTACGCTGAATGATGGTGCGACACTCCGCTCGGACGGCACGAATACCATCAATGGGCGCGTCATGCTCCCTACAACCGTCGGCGCCAATACCGTCACGATTTCCGCTGTCGGTGTCGCCGATATTTTCACGCTCGGCAACGGCACGAATGATCTCAGCGGCGGTAATGGCACGGACGACACCATCGTGATCGCCGGGCTCGGCAAAGTCTTGGCCAGCTCCACCAGCGATTACGTCGGCGCATGGTCGGTCAATTCCGGCACACTCCAGCTCGGCGCAGTCGCCGCTCTCGGAGCCGGAGTCGCCACCAATGTCGCCCTCAATGGCGGCAATCTCTCGGGCCTCCTCGCCTCGAATACCACTTTCACGGGTCCCGGCGCAAACGGCATCAACGTCACCGCAAGCTCCACCGTCACCAGCGACCGCAGCAGTGCTGGCCCGGCGGTGACTTATACTTACGGCCCGCTAGCTATCGGTGCTCAGACGCTGACCACTGCCGCAGGCAGCGGCGTCACGAGCGGCACCGCCGGCATCACCTTTGGCGCGACGACACTCTCGGGCGCACCGACTTTTGCGCTTGGCGCAAGCACCCTGCTCACCCTCGGCGCAGTGGGCGGCACCACGACGAATGTGAATTTTAGCGGCCTCGGAGCGGCCTCGCTCGGCGCGCTTACTTTGAGCGGCGCATCCTCCCTAGCAGTCGGCACGGGAACCACTCTGACCCTCGCGGCAATCTCTGGAGCAGGGAATAACCTTACATTTACTGGTGCAGGAACGACGACTGTTGCGGGCATCATCAGCACCACTACTGGCACGCTGAATATAAATGGAGGCACCGTAACGCTATCGAACACCGGAAACTCTTTCACGGGCAATATTAATATTGATGGTGCGTCGAGTGTCCTCGCTTATGCGGGCACAGGCGGCAGCGCTGATCCTGCGGCTTTGGGAAGCGGTGCCAAATATATTACCGTGACCAATGGCGGCACCGTCCGAGTCGCATCCTCCATCTCTAACCCTATTGGCGGAGGAAAGAGCTATATCGTCGGCACGGGCGGTGGCACGTTCGATGTTAGCGGCGCGGCTACTTTCACGTTGGATGATGGAACGGGAAATGGCCTCGGCGGCACAACTGCTCAGCTTCAAGGTTCTACAACTCTGACTAAAGCAGGGACGGGTATTCTCCAACTCGGCTACAGTGGACAAGCTGCAGGCGGTTTTTCCAACTTCACAGGTAATATCGTCATTAACGCGGGAACGCTTCAAGTCGGGAACTCGAATGGCCTCGGCACAGGCGCAGGCAGCACTACCACTGTAAATAGCGGCGGCGCGTTGGATTTCTATAGCAGCAGCTCGACGATCGGCGACGACATCAGTTTAAGCGGCTCTGGCCCAACGGGCGCGGGCGCACTCCTTGCCAGCGGCGCTCTCAGCGGGACGCTCACGGGCGCGGTCGCGCTCACTGGAAATACCACCATCGGCAACTCAAATACAGGTGCCCTCACCCTCAATGGTGTGGTCAGCGGTGGCTTTAGCCTCACCAAAGTCGGCACTGGCACGGGTGTGCTTACCCTCGCTAGTGCCGCCAACACCTACACTGGTGCGACTTCTGTGCAGGCCGGTACACTTTCCGCAGCGGGGATCGGCTCGGTCGGCTCGGGGGCCAGCGGCCTCGGTGCACCGACGACTGTCGGCACTGGCACGATCACCATCGGCAGCGTGGCTAACGCCGCCACCCTCATCATCAGCAATGCTACCGCCGTCTCCACAGACCGCGTGATCGAACTCCCCGGCACTACTGGCGGTGGCATCGTGGCCTCCAGTGGCGCGGCACCGATCACCTTCACGAGTAACTTGAGCGTCACAGGCGTCGGAGCAAAGCAATTCGGCCTGACCGGCACGAATACAAACGATAACACCTTCAGCGGCGTCATCGGAAACGGCGCGGGCACCATCGGTCTGGATAAATCCGGCGCGGGCACTTGGGTCCTCTCAGCGGGCACAGCCAACACCTACACAGGCACTACGAATCTTACCGGCGGTGTGCTTTCGATCAATAACTCAGCCTCGCTGGGCGATGTTGCGGGCGGCACGTTGCAATCCGGCACCAGCGAGCTGCGCCTCTCGGGCGGCATCGCAGTGGGCGCGGAGACACTCACTATAGCTGGCGGTGGTATCACCAACTTCGGAGCCCTTCGCAGCTACTCGGGCAATAATAGCTGGGGCGGTGCGGTTACTTTGAATGGGCAATCTCGTATCAACTCGGATAGCGGCACGCTCACGATGGGCAATACGATTACCGGCGCAAATGCTGGGCTCGTAGTCGGTGGTGGTGGGAATCTTACCCTTAATGGCGCACTGAGCTTTGGCACGGGTCTCCTCAGCAAGGCAGATGGCACGGGAACGCTAACGCTGAACGCGAACGCCACCTACACAGGAGCCACCACTGTTGCCGTAGGTAAGCTGGTTTTAGGCCCCGGCGGCAATCTCGTAGGAATCACGGCTGCCACTGTTTTCAGTGGGGCGACACTTGCAGTCGGGCAGTCGGCGAATGCCAGCACAAACACGCTCGGCGGCGCACTCACGGTGAATGCTGGCGGCCAAGTTACGATGGTGGATGGATTTACCAGCACTCTAGCCGTGACAGGAGCTACCACCTTTGGTGGCACCAGCGCCTCTTCGCTCACCTTCGATCTCGGCGGCGTCACGACGGCAGCGGATCGTATTAACGCTACTGGCACCGCCGCTATTTCTGCTGCTGGTGCAACTATCGCCATCAATCCTATCGGGGCCACTGTGGCGGCTCTGAGCAGCTATAATCTCATCACCGGTGGAGCCAGCTCCTTGCTGGCCACGAATCCGCTCACTCTCAGCACGACCAAAATCTACCTCGGCGGCACTCCTTACGCATTGAGCCTGACGAATGCGGCTACCACGGTGAACCTGAACGTCGCAGCCTTCACTGGGGTGGATACCGCCTATTGGAAGGGAGACCTCAGCAGCGCATGGAATGACGTATCCTCGGGAACGAACTTCGATACTACTGAAGGCGGCGGAGTGGATACAGCGACGCTCCCGACGAGCGTGACGGATGTTTTCATCCACGCCACTGGTGCCGCTAATCTCACGAATACGCTCGGTGCAGACTTCACCATCAACAGTCTGAATTACACTGCCGCCAGCACCACTAGCACCATCGGCGCAGGCAATACCCTCACTCTCGCAGCAGCAGGCACGGGCAATATCGGCATCAACGTCGCCAGCGGCGCAGCCGCGCATACCATCAATGCCAACATCGCACTCGGCCAAAGCCAGACTTGGAATAACTCCAGCGCCAACGCTCTTACGATTGGCAAAAATATCACAGGTGCCGGCACCCTTACCAAAGCCGGTAGCGGCACTTTGGTTCTCGGTGGTTTTGGCAGCAATGCAGGCGGTCTGACTGTGAATGTTGGCACAGTCAGCTTGACGGGAACCTACAGCGCTGGTCTGGCGGGGCAGGTCAATCTTGGCAATGTGGCCGGAAATAGCGTGCTCAATATCAGTGGCGGCAACTTGCTCGTGGCTAGGACTGCTGCTCCCAGCATCAGCATTGGAAATAATAGCAGTTCAGTGAACGCTCTGAATATGAGCAGCGGCTCCTTGACGACTGGAAGTGATGTATGGGTAGGTAATGCTGCAAGCGGTTACGGCGCGCTGACTATTACTGGCGGCACGGCGAACATCGGAAGCTGGCTGGCTATAGGTCGCGGTGGCCATGGAGTGCTAAATGTGGGCGGCGGAACTCTGAACGTTCTCACGAACAACATCACCCTCGGCACCCTCGGCGGCGGCGGTGGTAACACGAACGATGTGGTGAACTTCAGCGGAAGCTCCACGACGAATGTTTTTGCAGGCGGACTCTTCTTGCCTGAGCAACAGGCTGGACACGTTGCGGTAGCCAATATTTCGGGTAGCGCCTCTGTCAATTTGGGAACTGGTGTTTCTTTTGGCCAAGGTGGCGCTCAAGTGAATAGCGGTGTGCTGAACCTCAATGGCGGCACATTGACGACCAAGTCCATTTTGAAAGGCAGTGGCACGGGTAGCTATCTCTTGAATCTCAACGGAGGCACGCTGAAAGCGCAAATCGGTGCTACGGCGGGCTTTTTGACAGGTCTCACAAGTGCCTACGTCAACAGCGGTGGTGCAATTTTCGATACGAATGGCCAAAACATCACGGTTGCTCAGGCGCTCTTGACCACTTCTGGTAACGGCGTTTCGGCTACGGGCCTCACGCTCGGCGGCACGAACTCGGGTTATATTGATACCCCGGTCGTGAGCATCACTGGCGGCGGCGGCATCGGCGCGACTGCGGTGGCCAATATCAATTACAGCACTGGGGTCGTCACAAGCATCACCATTACGAATCCCGGCAACGGCTACACCACTGCGCCGACCTTCTCGCTGATCGGCGGCGGCGGTGCGGCGACCATCGGCGGCGCTGCGACGCTCGCAGCTAACGCTACCACAGGTGGCTTGACCAAAAATGGCGCGGGCACTTTGGAGCTTACCGGGGCTAACACCTACACCGGAGCGACCACTGTCAACGGCGGCGGCCTGACCATCGGGGTCAATGCCTTCCCGACGAACATCACCTTTGCCGCGGGCACCTCGCTGAACTTTACGAACACGGGCAACCTGACCATCCCGAACAATCTGACCCTGACCACCGCGATCTCGAAGATTTCGGGAGCGAGCCCCACGAACATCATTAACTTCACGGGCACCAATTCCTTTAGTGGTCTGGTCCTCAATGCGAACAACGGGGCCTTCCAATTCGACTCGGCGGCCGCCTTTGGTCAGGCGGGTGGCCGGACCGCTTTGGACAATGCCAATCTGGCCTTCAATTACGCCACTCCGCTGCAACCGCTCCTCGTCCGGGCGTTCAATGGTCTTTCGGTCGGCTCGCTGGCCCTGACCACACTCAATGACGCCACGCAGAACCTGGACTTTTCGGCGGCCAGCGGGGCCAACCAAACAGCGCTGAGCCTCGGGGTGGTGAGCGGTCAATCGGTGACTTATACGGGCACCATTACCCCGAATGGCGGAGTGTATCGGCTCGGCGGAGGCACCGGCGCACTGACCCTGTCTAATACCAACGCGCTGACGGGCGGCAACAGCCTGAACATTCATGGCCCCTCGGGCGGGACGGTGATTCTTTCGAGCACGAACAACTACACCGGGGGAACCACGTTCGCCGGGAACTCGGCGGTGCTGAACTTTGTCAACGGGGCGCTAGGCAGCGGGAATCTTTCCTTCAGCGCGCCGAACCCGAACCTGCAATGGGCCACGGGAAACACGCAGGACGTGTCGGCGTCGCGGACGATCACCATCAACAGCGGGAGCACTTGGAATGCGGATACCAATGGCAACAATGTCACCCTCGGCAGCCCGATTGGGAACTTTGGTGCGGGCGGATTACTCAAGGTGGGCGGGGGTAACTTGACGCTCACTGGCACCAATACCTACACAGGCGGCACGGCCATTACCGGTGGCACACTGACCCTTGCGAATGGCGCGCTGCTCAACAGCACGGTCACCCTGACCGTCGTCAACAGTCTGGTGCTGGGCGGTGCTACCGCCACCATCGGTGGTCTGGCTGGAGCAGTGAACAATTCCATCCTCGCAGGATCCACGCTGACTATCGGAGCGAATAACTCCACTCAGACTTATTCGGCAGTCTTGGCAGCGACTACGGGCGGCATCACTAAGATCGGTGCGGCGACTCAGACTTTTAGCGGTGCAAATCTTTACACTGGGGCCACGACCATCAACATGGGGAATCTGGCGAGCGGCCAATTAGTTTCCAGCGTGCTGAATCTGAGCTTTGCTCTTAATGGAACAAACCGTCTGGCACCGACCTCTGCGCTGGTTCTCGGTGGCAACATCGCTACCGATGCCCAGACGATTCTCGGTGGCGGCAATCTGACACTGACTGGTATCGCGACGAGCACCAATAGCCAAACGGTTGCCGGGACAACGATCGGCGTCGGTGGCAATAATTTGGTCATCGCCAATAACGCAACGGCGAACCCTACGGCTCTCGTGATGGGCACGCTGACTCGCAACGTCGGTGGTGTGGTCAATTTCACCCAGCCTGTTGGCACTCTGGCTGCCAACAATGGCTTCCAGACCGCTACGGGAACTGCCAGCACGATCCTGACTTCCGCGGCTGGCACGGCTTACGCTACCATCGGAGCGGCTACAGGCGCGATTGTCGCTGATTGGGCCGGTAAAGACACCACCAACGTTTGGGTGGCACCTGTTACCTATCTGGCGACTGCCGCCGCTGCTACTTATGCAACTGCGACACTCACGAGCAATGTGGATGTTACCACTGGCTTCACTGCAACGGCGAGCCAGACGGTAGGAACTCTGCGCATCGGTGCGGCTACCGCGCAGACGCTCAATCTTGGCACTGGCTTCACGACGACTGTGGATAAAGGTGGCGTGCTCTTTGGTTCTACGGGCACGACCATTGCCCATATCATCACTGGCGGCACCATTCGCCCAGGTGCGGGAAGCGAATTGGTCTTCATCAACTCCAGCACCGGCTCCCCGCAAATCAACTCGGTGATTTCCAATCCAGCGACCGGCAGCACATCCGTCACCTACCGTTGTTCGATTCAAACGAGCGGTTTGGGGCAATACAGTATCGGCGCCTCGAATACCTATACTGGGCCGACTTATATTGAGAGCGGACGGATAGCTACTAGCTCAAATTTCGCGCCTTTCGGCACCGGAAACGCCGCCAAGGTGTATGTGGATGGTAATACGAACGGCCAATGGTTTGGCGTTGGCAGTGGCACCGTCGCCAATCCCTTCTTCATTACTGGTAACGGCTGGGCGGAGGGCGGCGGGCCTTATGGCGCGATTCGTATTGAAAGCGGGATCATACTCTCGGGTGCCGTCACTCTGCTGGGAGATGCGACAATCGGGGTCAATGCTGGAACAGCCACCATCAGCGGCCCACTCTTGGGCGCTTTCAACCTAACGAAGTTTGCTACGGCTAACCTCACGCTGACAGGAACGAATACCGGCTTCACTGGCAAATACATCGCCAACGGCGGCCAGTTAGTCTTTGGCTCGGCGAGCGCCTACGGTGGCGCTACGGGCATCATCCTGACCGGCGGCAACACGGTGGCACAAAATTACGCCGGAATGCAGGCGGGCTTGATCAATAAGATCGTGCAATCCAACCCCTCCACACTGGCAAACGGCACGATCGGTGTCACTGCCACTACGGTGGCTGAAAATGTGGACTTCTCCTCGACGGGTCTGGATCTGAGCAATGTCTATCTGGGCACACTCACCGGTTTGACTTACACTGGCACGATCACCCCTTACAACAACGCCTACAAAATCGGTGGCGGCGGAG
>JAYVQK010000329.1:0-13098 GCA_043757005.1 Verrucomicrobiaceae bacterium | reverse complement strand
CGGGTGACCCGCTCGCATGGCGGGCTGGCTGGCGTCTAGGAGGCTGGCAGGATAGGAGCCCGCTACTGAGTATCCCACCGCTACACGCCGCGACGGCGCAAAGCCGGGCAGCCATGCGGGGAATAATGCACCCACCCACCGCACACCCAGCATGGGTGCCAGTTTCGCCGTAGGATGGTTCGTGGAGCGCGGGATAGGATTCATAGGAAAGAGCAGACCGTGGGTTGCTGGGAAAAAAGAAAAGATGATCCCGGGAAGACGCCGTGCAGCGCGATGCACCCGTCCAAGCCCAAGCAAACGCCATTTCTAAAGGTCTCTTTAATTATGGAAGTTGGTATAAGGGACTTTGCGTCAGCAGAGGTCTCTTTTGTCCCTTTCGTCTCTTTTGTCCCTCAAAAGCGGGCTTCTCGGGGGTGCCCGTTGCTTTCGCTTCGCTACGGCTCAGGGCTCAGGGCGGTAGGAGGCCGCCGTTCCTTGTCTCTACGCGAGGCAGCTTTCTAGGGCTTTTCGGATTTTGGCTTCGTCTAGGTTTTTGCCGATGAAGACGAGTTGGCTTTGGCGCTTTTCGTCTTTTTCCCAAAGGCGATCCCAGAGGAGGGTGAAGCGGTTATTCACTCCGTGGAAGATGGCGCGGCGGGGGTTTCCGGCGATATTGAGGAAGCCTTTGCTGCGGTAGATATGCTCTTTTTCCGACATCTCTTGGATGAAATACTCCAGTTTCTCGATGACGAAGGGGCGCTCGTAGGTGAAGGAGAAGGAGGTAATGTCGTGGTGATGGCGGTTGCGCATCTCGTTGAGAAACTCGGGGTCCACGGCGAGTTTTTTATCGAGATCAAAGGCGTTCATATCGAGCAGTTGCTTGATGTTGGCCTGGGAGTGGTTCGTGCGGACGATCTGGCAGTGCGGGTTGAGCCCACGGATGATGCTCTCGACTTTCACGAGCTGCGCTTCGTCCACGAGGTCGGTCTTATTGAGCAGGGCGAAGTCGGCCATCGCGATCTGTTCGCGGGCGGTCTCCTGGGAGGCCATTTGTTTTTCGATCTGTTCGGCGTCCACGACGGTGATGATCGAGTCGAGCATCACGTATTGCTGGAGCTGGGGGATATTGAGGAAAGTCTGCGCCACAGGCTGCGGGTCGGCAGCGCCGGTGGTCTCGATGAGCAGGTAGTCGAAGCCGCCGCGCTTGAGCAGTTTTTGAACGCCGGCGACGAGGTCTTTGCGCACGGAGCAGCAGAGGCAGCCGTTATTGAGCTCCATGATGTCGTCGCTCGTCTTTTCTACGAGCGCGCCGTCCACGCCGATCTTGCCCATCTCATTTACGATCACGGCGAATTTGTAGCCATGCTGCTGCTGGAGGATGTAGTTGAGGAGCGTGGTCTTCCCGGCTCCGAGGAAGCCGGTGAGGATGGTGACGGGGATGCGTTTTTGGCTCATAGCTGGTAAAAAAGAAACTGGCGGCTCGGAGA
Organism: Verrucomicrobiaceae bacterium; assembly: GCA_043757005.1. Taxonomy (GTDB): domain Bacteria; phylum Verrucomicrobiota; class Verrucomicrobiia; order Chthoniobacterales; family Chthoniobacteraceae; genus SXWH01. Next base: position 11,632 of record JAYVQK010000329.1, on the reverse strand, counting down.
CAAACTCCAAGCCGCCAGTGTTGAAAATATCGAAAGGACTACGGACGAATCTTGCGAAGCATCGGGAGGCCGGTGCGCTCGTTTTCCATCACTTCCATGCCCGCAGGCAGGGCGTCGAGTGCGCCTTCTTTTTGCTCACCGGCGAAGTAGTAAAGGGTGACCTCTTGGCCACCTTTGAGCTTCTGGCGACGGCCATGAAGGATGTAGGTTTTCTTGGATTTTTTGGATACGACTGAGAATGCCATGATGTTTGTTTTGTTCGGTTGGTTGGATTGAGTTGGAAAATTAGCCGCCTCTATAGAAGGAGTGCGAGACTTTTTACGCGACGATGCCCGCTTTTTTCAGCGTGGCGTATGCGCCGTTCTTATTGATGGTTTTGAGGGCACGTGCCGTGATCTTCACGACGACGAACTTATTGAGTTCGGGCACCCAGACGCGCTTCTTATGAAGATTGGGGACGAATTGGCGCGGCGTCACTGCTGTGACGTGCTGGCCGATGCCGCCCTTTTTCTTCGCCAAACCGCGGCGGTGAATTTTGTTGCCGCGTAACGGCTTTACTCCGGTGATGTCGCAAATTCTGCTCATAAATCTATAGTAGGTGAAAAGAGGCGCGGAAATTGGCGGGCGAGCCTCTAGTGGTCAAGGGCAATCTTCCCGAGAGGTGAAGTATTTGCGATTCGCAGCAGCCCGATTGCGCCGCGTGCTGCGGGGCGCGTATGCTCGGCGGATGTCGTTTGCTTGGATGGTGGTGGATTTTAATAGCTACTTCGCTTCGGTGGAGCAGCAGCTCGACCCGCGTCTGCGTGGCAGGCCGGTGGCGGTGGTGCCGATGGCGGGGGTGGACAGCACTTGCGCGATTGCGGCGAGCTATGAGGCAAAGAAATTTGGGGTGAAGACGGGGACTTCTGTGAGGGAGGCGCGGGGGATGTGTCCGGGGATTATTTTCATCGAGGCGCAGCATGATCGCTACATCCGCTACCACCACCAGCTCCTCGCGTGCATTGAGTCATGTCTGCATGTGGATCGCGTGATGTCTATAGATGAGGTGGCGTGTGAGCTGCCGCGCAATTTCCGCACTCAGGAGCGCGCGACGGCGCTGGCGCAGCGGATCAAGGCGACCATCGCTCGCAATGCGGGCGAGTGTCTGACGTGCTCTATCGGCATCGCGCCAAATGTATTCCTCGCAAAAACTGCGAGCGATATGATGAAGCCGGATGGGCTCGTTTTTATCGCGCAGGAGCAGCTCCCACACATCTTGCACGCGCTCCAGCCGCGCCACCTTTGCGGCATTGGCAGGAAGATGGAGCTGCGCTTGTATATGCGTGGCATCCGCACGGTGGAGCAGCTTTGCGCGCTGGATAAGGAGGCGATGCGGGAGCTGTGGAATGGCTACGAGGGGGAGCGGATGTGGCGCTTTTTGCGGGGGGAGGATTTGGGCTTCCGGGAGACGACGACTGCGACCATCGGGCACTCGCACGTGTTGCCGCCGGAGGAGCGGAATGAGCCCGCTGCGGGGCGCGTTTTAAACCGCCTGCTGCAAAAGGCGGCGATGCGTCTGCGGCACGCGGAGTATCTCGCGGGCTCGCTCTCGGTGTCGCTGAAATACACGGATCGCACGCGCTGGGGGGACGAGATCACCTTCCGCGAAACGAGCGACACGGTGGAGCTGTTGCACGCCTTCCAGGCGCTGTGGCAGCGCCGCCCGGCGACGTGCGAGCCGCCTGTCGCGGTAGGCGTGACTTTGCACCGGCTGGTGGCGGCGACGAACGCGACGAACGCGCTTTTCGAGGACGGCCCGCAGCGCGGGATGCTGAACGCGGCGCTGGATACGCTCAATGAGCGGTTTGGCAAAAACACCGTCTATTTCGGCGGGGCCCACGGCGCGCTGAAGTCTGCGCCGATGCGCATCGCCTTTACGCACGTGCCGGATTTGAAAGTGGAAGCCGATGAGTAACCCTTTGCACGGCGAAGAAGGCTGATGCAAAGTGCGCGCCATGCACTTTCTACGCTGCTTACTTGTTGCGTCCTTTTTCCTCCCCAGCCTACTCCGCGCGGAGTTGACTTACAGGACGGTGACAGACTTCGATACGCCTTCCGCTACGGCGATGGGGAGCGTGTATTATGGGCTGGACGCTGCGCTGGCGGGCGATGGGCGGGGGGATTTCTACGGCGTCGCGTCGCGCTATGGTGCAAATGGAAAGGGCTTCATCTTTCGCGTCACAGCGGGTGGGCAAAAGACGACGCTTCACGATTTCACAGGCACGGATGGCGAGCAGCCGCTCACGGCATTGTGCTTTGGAAAGGACGGGGCTTTCTACGGCACCACCTCCACGGGTGGGGCAAACGGACAGGGCAATATTTTCAAGATCACGGACGACGGCACGTTCACGGTGCTCCACAGCTTCTCCGGCAATGAGGGCACGACGGCGCGCGGGCGCTTGCTGCTGGCGCGCGACGGGCACTTCTACGGCACCACGGCGGAAGGCGGCGAGAGCGGGCAAGGCACGCTGTATCGCTACACGAAAGCGGGCGTCCTCACGGTGCTGCATCACTTTAATAGCACGACCGGACACCAGCCCTACGCGGGCGTGACGCAGGGCGCGGACGGCCTGCTCTACGGCACCGGGCGGCGCGGTGGGATGTATGGCTACGGCGTGATTTACCGCATTTCCACGGCGGGCAAATACAATGTGCTGCATCACTTCGGCGTGCCTCCGACTGCGCCCGTGGAGCAAGTCGCGAAGTTCGACGGGGCATTGCCACGCGGGGAATTATCCTACGCGGGCGGCGGCGTCTTTTACGGCACCACCTCGAATCAAATCACCTACATCGTCTTCCACGGGCAAGCCATCTCCAGCTTCCTCCCAAGCGTGGGCGACTCGATTGGCAACGGCACCATCTTCCACATCAGCACCGCTGGCGCATACGGCGCGACCCACGATACCGCCACGCTCAAAGGCCCGCTCGGCGGCATCGCGCGCGGGGCGGATGGTGCTTTCTACGGCAGCACCTTGAGCGGCGGCGCATCCGCTATCGGCACCCTCTTCCGCTACGTCCCCGGCGCAAAACCCACGGTCATCACAACCTTCACCGGCACGAATGGAGCCTACCCCCAGTGCTCGCTCTACCGCGACGACGCGGGCAATCTCTGGGGCCTCGTGAATAGCACCAACCCCGTCGGCAACCCTGATCCCATCAAGATCGGCAGCGTCTTCGTGCTCTCCGCCGGGCGCGCTGGCGCGAAAGGCAACTACCTCGCGCGAGTGAGCGACGCAGGTGAAACACACGCCGGCAGCGGCCTCGTGCAACTCACGCTCGGCGCGACGGGCAGCTTCACCGGGCACGTCACTTTTTCCGGCACCGCGTATGGCTTCGCGGGGAAATTCGACGCCCTCGGCGACTGCACCCGCACGGTCGGGCGCGGTATCTTCCCGCCACCGCTCGTGCTCGCGTTGCACTTGGATGTGGATGCCCCCGTCGTGAGCCACATCACCGGCACACTCACCACCGGCGCACTCGTGCTCGCCGTGGATTTACCACGCTCGCCTGGCTTCCCCCTCGGCCCGCCCGATGAAGCAGGCAGCTACACCGCCAGCCTCGCACCGCCCACCGCTGCGGGCGTCCCGGCTGGCACAGGGCACGGCATTTTCTCCATTGCGAAAAATGGCGTCATCACCATCGCTGGCACCCTCCCCGATCTCACGCCATTCAGCGCCAGCAGCCGTTTGCAGAGCGATGCCACCTTCCCCCTCTACTCCAGCCTTTACGCCCAAAAAGCACGCGGCAGCCTGCGTGGCGACGCCACCCTCGCCGACCTCACCGCGACCGACGCCACCGCCACACTGCGCTGGCACAAACCCCCTCAGACCACCGGCATCGCCGCTGCTGGCCTCACCACCACACTGCCCCTCGCCGCCTCGCGCTACACCCCTCCCCCGCCCTTCACCCGCCTACTCGATGTCGGCGATATGCTGCCCAATTTACGCCTCGAAATCGTCCACCCCATCCTCACCGAAAGCCACGCCTTTTCCCTCCTCCTCAATAACACCGCACAATTCCCCACCGACGCCGCCAAGCCCGTGCTCGTCTTTAAAAAGAGCACCGGCCAATTCAGCGGCAGCCTCCTCCAAAGCGGCAAGCGCCGCACCTTCACCGGCGTCGCCCTGCAAAAGACCAAACTCGGCGAAGGCTTACTGGGCGATGGCCAAAGCACCCAGCCCGTCCACCTCGCGCCGTGAAGTGCGGGGCGCGCCGCACGCGCGCTTGCGGCGCGTCCATCAACCATCAACATTCATCCATCAACCAATATGCCATCCGCATTTCGCATCCTACTCATCGCACTCGTCCTCGCACTGCCAGCTCTCCACGGGGCGGACGTAAAAGAGCCACAACAGCCGGGCGAAACCGTAATCGTCACCGGCGGCGTATCGCTCTGGGTGTGGGAAAAGTGGAAGAAAGAGCCACACGATAACTGGTGGGCAAACTTCGTCCGAGCCTCACGCCTGCGCATGGATCAAGTCCTCGCCGCCCGGCCCGGCCAGCAGATCACGTGGCTCGTTTATCGCCCCGCGTATCTCAGCCGCAGCCGCCAAGACAACCGCGACTACAGCAGCCTCATCACCAGCGTGCGCGACGCGCTGCACGTGCGGCTCATGTGGTTTGAGAGCACCTCGCAAGTCGTGAACTACCTCAACAACGGGCAACCCCGCGCCAGCGTGAAGATCAATGACTTCGAGTATTTCGGCCACAGCAACCGCGCGTGCTTTATGTTCGATTACTCGAACGCGATAGACAGCGCCTCGAAGGCATGGCTCCACGAAAACGAACTCGGCCAAATCCGTCGCGGCATCTTCACCCGCGACGCGCTGGTGCGGAGCTGGGGCTGCTACACGGGCGAGAGCATGAGCCAAAAATTCCGCGCCGCCACGGGCACTCCCATGTGGGGCTTCATCGGCAAAAGCCAATACCTCACCGACGAACTCCCCGTCCCCTCGACCGTGAGCGGGCGCTGGTCGCGGTAGCCTTATCCTTTCGCCAAAAAGTATCCCTCCTGCTTCGCGCTGATCGGCTTCCCCAGCTTCTCCAGCACCGCCAGCATATCTTCCCACAGCTCGCGTTTGCGGGCGAGCGTGGGCGTGTGCTGGAAATACCCAGGGTGAAAAGTCGGCATCAGCGGGATGCCCAGCAGCTCGCGCCAATTCCCCCGCTCGCGAGCGATGGCCGCTTTCTCGATGCCGAGCAGCGCCTCCAGCGCAACGCCTCCCAGCGCCACGATCACGCGCGGCTGGAGGATGCGGATTTGCTCCAGCAGATACGGCTTACACGTCTGCATCTCGGCAGTCGTCGGCTTGCGATTCTCCGTCGCTCCGGGCGGTGTGCCCGTGTGGCATTTCAGCACCGTGGCGATATACACCTCGCTCCGGCGCATCCCCATCGTCTCGATGATTTTCGTGAGCGTCCTCCCCGCCTCGCCGCAAAAAGGCTCACCCACCAAATCATCATCCGCCCCCGGCGCATCGCCCACAAACATCAGCTCCGCCTCCACACTGCCCGCGCCAAAAACCACCTGCGAACGCGACTGCACGAGGGCCGGGCAAAGCGCGCACCCCAGCACCGGCCCACGCATCGCCGCTAGCCGCTCACTCTTCGTCCCCGTCGTAGGAGCGGCACTCCGCTGCGCGGTAAAAACGGGCATCGCTGGCAATGGCGCACTCCTCGTGGGAGCGAGCACTGGAGCCGCCGCGCGAGGCTGCGGACCAGCGGATTTCGGCGTCAGAGTCGCCGCAAGACGCGCGAGGATTTCCACCGAGGCATGAGGCTTCGCGCCATTATCGTGCATCGCGGATAAGGCGGCGTGTGTGATGTCCAAGGCCCGTTGGCTGTCGCTCATGCGCGCACTTTAATCCGCCCCGCCGCGACACGCCAAGCTATTGAGCACAGACTTGCACCCCGCCCCACATTCCCCCATCTCATCCCCCTATCACAAAGTCCCTACGCTCTCTTTTGCCTTGGTTGCTGGCGCTCGCAGCACTCGTCCCAGTCGTCTTCTGCCCCGGCGATGTTTGGTGGCTCATTGACGAGCCGCGCCTCATCGCCAACGCCTTTTATTTTAACCAAGACCACATCCCCGCACACACCGGGCTCTTCGGGAATTTCGGCGTCCCCTACGGCCCCGTGCCCACACAGACTTACCAAGTCCTACTCTGGCTCACGCACGATCCGCTCGTGCTCGTCGCACTGCGCGGGCTGCTCTGCGCGGCGCTCACGAGCATCGGGCTACTGTGGATGGCACGCACGCTGGGGATGCGTGGGTGGTTCGCGGCGGCGATTCTCATCGCGCCCAATATCTTCGTCTATCACCGCACGTTGTGGGATGCCAGTTTCACCATCCCACTCGGTGCACTGTGCGTCGCGGCACTTGCGGATTTTCTAAAAACCAAGCGCCCCTGGTCGCTGCGCGTGTGCGCGGTCTGCACAGTCCTCCTGCCGATCAATCACCCCCAAGCACTCCCCCTCGCCGTGCCCATCGCAGCGTATTTATTATGGCGGCATCGCGAGGATTTCCGCGCAGATCGCGTCGCCATCCGGCGCACAGCAGCGGTGCTTTTCATCCTACACTTCCTCTACATCGGCGCCGTCATCGGCATCGTCCACTGGAAGCTCACCCACGGCGGCGGCAACCTCCAGTATCCCATCAAAACCGACCGCCTCCTCTCCGCACTCTCACCCTTCCTCGGCGGCAATCTCCTCACCGGCTACGACTACGCGCAATCCGTCGCCAGCCCGCCCGGGCCTGATTGGCTGGTGCTTGCCGCCATGTGGAGCTCGCGGCTCATCTACCCCATCATCTGGCTCGGCATCCTCGCCGCCAGCCTACGCCTACGCCCCGTCCTCCGCGCCCTGCGAACGCGCACGGCGGTGGATGCGCGCGACCTCCTCGCCGCCCTCATGCTCGCGTGTCTCGCACTGCAATTCCTCATCTTCACCGCCCTCCGCATCCCGCCCGGCCCCCAGTATTTCTTCGGCACCTTTGCGCTCCATGCGTTCCTCGCTTTTTACGGCATCGAGGCGCTGGGGAAAGTGCGCGCCGCCATGCCAATCGGCACGCTGCTCGTGGCGGCGAATGCCTACCTCACCCTCGGCGGGATGTTCACCATCCACTATCACGGCTACGAAGCCCCCGGCTGGCCCACGCTCGCGAATTGCCTCGGCGCAGTCCGCCAGCTCGACCGCTATAGCGATGAAACCGTCTTCACCGATGTCCCCCTTTTACAAAGCTACCCGCAACCCATCCGCACCCTCCGCCTGCTGCACCCACCCACTCCCGGCCCGAAACCGCGCCACGGTCGCCTGCTCCTCAGCTACCAGCGCAAAGACGGAAAACAGACCGGCGAATTTGTGGTGACGGAGCTTTCCCACACAGCCGAACACCCACCCGGAGCCGTGCTCATGGACGTAACCCCCCTCCCCCAAGACTGGGTCCCCGATCCCAGCACTTGGTAAAATGCACCACGGCGGGCGCGGCGATGCTCCCATACAGGTGCCCTCGTGTATCGTCGCCGCGCCCGCCGCGCCCGCCGTGGTTCATACAGCTACGAAATTCTCTCGCGATTCCACGCCGCTCTCGTAAAGTGCGCTCCGCAGTGTCCTCGTAGCTCAGTTGGACTAGAGCAGTTGCCTTCTAAGCAACGGGTCGCAGGTTCGAACCCTGCCGGGGACGCCACTTTTTTCGCAAAGAAACACTCGCCAATCTCCGCGCGACTTTCCACATTCCGCGCTCCTGTAACATCAACCAACTACCCTTCATGAATCTCCGCAAACTCACTGCTCTTCTCTTTGCCTGCCTCGTCGCGCTCGGCCCACTCGCCTTTGCGCAAGATGCGAAACCTGCTGCGGCTCCCGGCGTGGAATCGGTGAAGGAGGACAAGAAAGACACGAGCAAGAGCGTGATGGATCACGTCAAGGACGGCGGGCTCATCATGATCCCGATTGGCATTTGCTCGATGGCCACGGTGTATCTCATCGTGGATGGGCTCCTCCGCATCACAAACTTCAAAAAGAGCATCCCCGAGCAGCACGTCGCTGGGCTGAAGAGCCTCTTCCGCTCGGGCGACTACGTGGGCGCATACAAGTTTTGCAAAAACAACCCCTCCCCGCTCACGAACGTCTGCCGCGCCGCGCTAGCCATGTCTGGGGACGGAAAACACGCCTCGGAGGAAGCGACCTTTGCTGAGATCTCGAAGGAAAATGCGCAGATGCAGTATTTCATCAGCTACCTCTCGGTCATCGGCGTTTGCACCCCGATGATCGGGCTGCTCGGCACCGTCTTTGGAATGATCGGGGCCTTCCAGACGCTCGGCACCAGCGGCATCGGCGACCCGTCGAAGCTCTCGGGTGCCATCGGCGAAGTGCTCATCGCCACAGCCTCCGGCCTGCTCATCGCCATCCCGGCTTTCTTCTCGTTTTACTGGCTGCGCAATCGCTCTGCGAAAATCATGCACCGCATCCAGGAGACCGTGGGGATGCTCTTCCGCAAAATGCCCTACGAGCACCTCGCAGGCGCGCATCTCGGCGATGAAGAACTCTACGCCGCCACGCCCAACTGGGTGGCACAGCCCGACGCCGCCCAGCATTGAGCCACGCCCCGGAACCCATGAACGGAGGACTTTCCTAATATGGCTGGCGGAGGCGGAGGAGCGGACGGCGATCCTGAATTTCAGGTCGCACCGATGATTGATGTGCTGCTGGTGCTGCTCATTTTCTTTATGAGCATCACCTCCGCGCAGGTGCTGAAAGTGAAGCCACTCCCGCTCCCCATCGCGCCCAATGCGCTCAAGCGCGACATGATGCGCAACGAGGCTATCCTCACCGTGAACTGGGATCAGGCCACGCAGAAGCCGACGTATGTTTTAGAAGGCAAGGACTACAAAGACGTAAAGCTCGTCGGCGACGCGCTCAAAGAGATGAAACGCGCCAGCGATTCCACTCCCGCCAAAGGGCCGAACCCCAAATACCGCGTCGTCATTCGCGGCGATAAAGACGCGCACGCTCTAGTAATGAATCGCCTGCTGAACGCAGCGGGCGAAGCCGGGATCGAGGACATCTCGTTCTCCGTCTATAACCGGGAGGGAGAATAACTCATGCGCCGCCTACACATAGATCCCAACGAAGGCACCGTCGGCTTTCAGATCGCGCCGATGATTGATGTCGTCTTCGTGATTATGCTCTTCTTCATGGTCATGGCTGGTGCCGTGAAAGTGGAGAAAGAGCTGAACTGCCAACTCCCCGGCACCGTAGATACGGCGAAAGAAGCCGCCTTCGTAGAAGAGCAAGTCATCCAGATCACCGCCGCCGGCGAGGTGCTCTTAAATGAAGAGCCCGTGGGCAAGCCCGACGACAAGACGCTCCCCGCCCTGCGCGCCATGCTCATGCGGGTGAAGCAAAATTGCGAAGCCGCCAAGACACCCTGCCAAATCACCATCGCCAGCGAGGCCAAGGCCCGCCACGGACGCACGATGGATGTCGCGGATGCGTGCGCAGAAGCAGGCATCACAAGCCTCAGCTTCAACGTGACCGAAGAGGAGAACTAAGCCTCGCCTTTCCCGTCGCACGGGTATCCCATCGCCCACCGAACATGAAAGCACTTTCCAAAAAAGCCGCCCTCACGCCGAGCCTCAAGACACTCGCCATAGACATCGGCGGCACGGGGCTAAAAGCCTCGATCCTCGATGCAAAAGGCAAGATGATCACCGAGCGACTCCGCGTCCCCACACCCACCCCTTGCGGGCCAAAGAAAATGATCGAGACACTTGCGGAACTCGTGCAGCCCTTGACGGGCTATGATCGCGTCTCCGTGGGCTTCCCCGGCGTCATCCGGCGAGGCAAAGTGATGACCGCCCACAATCTCGGGCAAAAAGCGTGGCAGGGCTTCGACCTCGATCTCGCACTCACCCACAAGCTCGGCAAACCCGTGCGCGTGCTGAACGACGCCGACATCCAGGGCCTCGGCGCGATTTCCGGCAAAGGCGTAGAAATGGTCATCACACTCGGCACCGGCCTCGGCTCCAGCCTCGCCGAAGATGGGCGACTCTCCTCGCACCTAGAGCTCGCCCACCATCCCTTCCGCAAAGGGCAGACCTACGAAGAGCAGCTCGGCAACGCCGCGCTCAAAGAAGTCGGCAAACGCCGCTGGAACGAGCGCGTAAAAATAGCCATCGAAACCCTCCGCACACTGACCCATTTCGACCGCCTCTACATCGGCGGCGGCAACACCAAATCCATCAAATTCACACTCCCCACAGACGTAAAACTCGTCTCCAACGAACTCGGGATGCGAGGCGGCATCTGGCTCTGGACCGAGCGCAGCCCCGGCAGCACCGATATCTTCCGCAGGGATTAAAAAACAAGGCCGCACCCCGCTTTGCCCCACCTCAGTTCTGGATGACTTACAGCTTTTCCTTCTTCGCGCGTTGGCCTTTCTCCCACGGCTTCCCCCGCGCGATGGCCTCGTTTTCAAACGAAACGCTGCACCTGCGTCCGCCCGTCCTCCGTTTGGTAAAGGATGATACCAAAGACAGAGACCACCCACAAAGCAAATGACAATCCCCCCAAATCGCCCGCCTAAAGCCCCCCCGCCAGTGGCCCACCCTCTGAAAAACCCGGATAGTTCAACCATTGATGACTATGCGGCTACGCGCATAGACATCAGAAGTTGTCAGGCGTTGCGGTCATTCGGGTTTTCGCGCTTCCGACACTACGTTGGAAAGCCATGTAGCAAGGGACTCCGCCTCGTCGAGAGTAAGTGTAAGTCCAATGTGGGAAATGCGATGGTCGCTGCTGCCGAGTTTCTTGGCGTCAAGCATCCGTAGGACGACGTAATCGCCAGCTGGCTTTCGAGCGAACGTCTCTGTGCCGGGATTAACCTGCTCAGGGTTGCCAGAAAGCTCAACATCTGCTGCTTGGCTTGTAGAGTCTCCGGCATTTTGGATGTAGCCGCGTGTTGTGAGTTTGAAGTCGGTTGTCATAGAGGATTTGCCTTTGCTTTTTAAATCAGACTGGAATGCGCGTAGCGACGCCTAACATCTTACTCACCCGCAAACGGGCGGTGGTTTTCTGCATATGACGTTGGCGTATTGGTGGACATGGGTTGTGGATGCCAAGGGGAGCGGGGTGGGGGTTTTGTGTCAAGGGAGGATTTCGGGCGTTGAGGTGGTTGGCATATTGTGGGGGATCTTGGCATTTGCTTTGCAAATGCCAACTTTCCAATATGCCAACAGGATGCTGCTTTGCGGGGGCGGTTCCGTCGCCCCTCCGGGGCTTGGTTTTTATTGGGGGGCGGAGTCCGGTGGCTTACGCCGACCGGCTAATATCGGGCTGAGCCTCCGGCTCAAAAGCTCTGCCTCCGGCTCAATGGCTGAGGCCCGGAGGGCCTGCTAGAGATTAGCCGGTGGCGTGAGGCACCGGAACCGCCCCCCGACGGCACCCGCCCAGCGGGGCGGCGGAGGGCACGGAGCGTATCAGCGCGCACCTCCGCGCCCCCGACGGCACCCGCCCCAGGGGGGCGGCGGGCAGGCCTTGAAGGTGGGCGATGGTAATGGGTGGCGCATCGGCCAGGGCGAGGGTGGTAAAAGAG
>JAYVQK010000328.1:0-13152 GCA_043757005.1 Verrucomicrobiaceae bacterium | reverse complement strand
TTCACAGATAACGGAGCCATCCCACGCTCTGTTACGTTGCGGGGCAATGGCGTATTCTTTACTAACACGAATAACTATTCGGGAGGCACGACTCTGAGTAGTGCCAGCATCAATTTCGTCAATGGCGCACTCGGCTCCGGTCCTCTCACGTTCTCCGGCGGCTCGCTGACTTGGGCTACGGGCAATACGCAGGACATCACTGCCAGCCGCGCCGTCACCGTCACCGCAGCCGCGACTTTCGATATTGGCACGAATAACGTCACGCTCGCTAGCCCGCTGGCATTGAACACAACAGGCGCTCTGACCAAGAATGGCGCTGGCACTTTGACTCTTTCTGGAGTTAGCACGACTACGGCTGCTACTTCTGCTTTGACAGTTACCGTTGGTGGTTTGACCTTGGGAACGGCTAACACTCTGCCACTTTATACAAACTTGAATATGGCCAGCACGGCAGGTGTTGTCCTCACTCTGGGAGGGAACCAGACGCTTGGTGCGCTTTCTAATAATGGAAGTGCATTTAGTAGTGTGGCTAGCGTTGTTCTCGGGGGAAATACATTGACCGTTGGCACTAACAATTCCAATCAAAGTATTGACGCGGTAATCAGCGGAAGTGGAAACTTGATTAAAGTTGGCACCGGAAGCCAGTTCATTCGTTCACTGAACACTTACACGGGGTCACTTGAGGTTAATAACGGCTACACCATTTTGGAGCTGAACCAGGTAGCAGCCAACTCGGTTAACGTAGTCCCTGTGGCAACCACGACGACGCTGAGTGGCGGTTCGTTAATTCTCTTTGGAAAGAGCGGTGCTGGTCTGAATACACAAACGCTGACCAATAACATCACTCTAAACCCAGGCGCAAGTGCGCTTGGCACGATGTCCCAAGCCAGCGGTGCAACGACTACCTTCATCCTCAATGGACTGACCCGCAATGCAGGATCCACGGTGAATGTCTTCCCAAATGCAGGCGGCCCTTCTTTTGTGCCCACCTACGGGACGGTCGGTAGCATCACTACGAATCAGTCCAACACGGATTACACAGCTACTGGCGGCAACCAAAGCATCCTTGCTGGATATGCTGCCTTTAATAGCACGAATGGCGTTGTCAACGTGGCCTCCACGCCCAATACATGGGCTGTCACGAATAATGCTGCTGCCAATACGGCCATCGCTGGTTTGGCAACTTTTAGCGCCGCCTACACAGCGGGCACGAACGTAGATTCTGCCATCGGCAATGTCGCTACTGGAGCCGCTGCCCTCACTGTCAATTCCCTGCGCTTTAATACGGCTGGTGCTTATCAGATTGATGCGGCGAACGGCTTGAGCATCGCTTCCGGTGGTATCCTCGCCACTGCGACGGTCGCGGCGAATCCGATCTCCATCCTCAACGGCACGCTGACCTCGGGCAATGGTGCGGACTTGATCATTCACCACTACACGACGGGCGACTTGATCATCGGCTCCAAGATCACCGGCAATATCGGTCTGACGAAGAGCGGCACGGGGCGTTTGATCCTGAATAATGGAGCGAATGACTACACGGGCTCCACCTACGTCAATGCGGGCATCCTGCGTTACAACGCCAGCACGACTGCTACCTCGACGGCGGCTATCGTTCACTCTGGGGCGGCGATTGAGCTTACGGATGGCGTCACGGTCACTGGGCAGACTGCAACGGTGTATGGCGGTGGTTCCGGCACCTTCTTCGGTGCTCTGAATACGGCTTACGGTTCTGCGACATGGGCGGGCGGCGTAGTCATCGGGGATATAGAAGCCCGTATCGGCTCGGCTTCCAACGCGACGTTGACCGTCTCCGGCAATATCGTGGACGGCGCAGCCACCAACGGCGTGCTGAACAACAAGCTCTGGATCAATGGCGGCGCAGGTGGCACACCTACTGGAATCGTTGTCTTGAGCGGATCGGGGAATAGCTACTCCGGCGCTACGGGCATCATCCGTGGTATTCTTCGCATCGCTGGCAATAACGTCCTGCCAACCACGACAACGCTGGATGTCCACTCAGGCTCAGCGAATTTTGGCATAACGTCTGACGCTTCCACCTTCGACCTGAATGGCTACAATCAGACGGTGGCGGGTCTTGCTCGCACGGATTCTACGGGAACGGGCAGCATCGTGAACTGGGCCGCTGGCACCAGCACGCTGACGCTCAATAACGCGACCGCTAACACCTTTTCGGGAACTATTACTGAGGCCTACGGAAAGATCGCCTTCGTCAAATCCGGCGCGGGCAACTTGACTCTGAGCGGTAGCAACAGCTTTAGCGGCGGTCTGACCATCAATGGCGGCACGTTGTTTATGGGCAATGCGAACGCTATCGGCAGCCAAGCGCAGCCGAATTCGCTGACGATGACTGGAGGCACCCTCGATGCCAGTGGAGTCGCCCAAATCTCGGTCACTGCACTCAGCGGCGCAGGCGGCACGATTACGGATAGCGGCACGACCGCTGGCACGACGACTCTTGCCACCTATGATAATGCGAACGCGACCTACGGCGGCGTCATTGCAAACGGAACGGCGCGCACTTTGGCCCTGACGAAGCAGGGAGCTGGAAACCTCACCGTCACCGCCGCGAGCACCTACACGGGCGTCACCGAAGTCCTCGGTGGCACCCTCACCGTCTCGGGTTCGATCTCCGGCAGCGCGGCGGTCGTCGCCAGCGGTGCGACACTCACTGGCTCCGGCACGGTCGGCGCAGCGACGGTGCTCTCTGGCGGCATCCTCGCTCCTGGCAACACGGTCGGCACCTTGAGCACGAATGGAGCCCTCACCCTGAGCGGCGGCAGCGCAGTGAACATCGAAGTCGCCACGACCTCTTCGTATGATGCGGTGAACGTCACCGGCACCGTGAACCTCGGCGGCTCCACGCTGAACCTCTCCGGCAGCTATCTCACCACACCGGCAGTCGCAAACGACCTCTTCTTCATCGTCCTCAACGACGGTGCCGACGCAGTCACTGGCACCTTCGCTGGGCTTCCGACGGACGGCTACCAAGTCTTCTCGCCCGCTGGCCAAGCTTACCAGATCTACTACGGCGCAGACTCCACCACCCTCGCCACTACTGGCGGCAACGACGTCGCACTCCTCGCCGTGCCAGAGCCCGCAAGCGTGACGCTGATGCTCGGTGGCCTCGCCATGATCGCCGGAAGCCGCCGCCGCCGGAAGCAGTCGTAATCCACGGCACCTAGTTTAAAAGCGAACGCCGCACGTGAATCCGTGCGGCGTTTTGCTTGCCATTTAAAAGGGCACCGTGGCTTCCACCAATTTGTTATTGAGAGGAGAGGAATGACACGCGGAGCGAGTGCCCGAGGGGAGGCGTGGACAATCAAATAGACTCCGATATGCAGTCGCGCGTTGCTTCTGATCTTTGCGTCTTTGCGCCCTTCGTAGTCACCTCTTCTTTGGCTTTTTAAAGAGGGTGCGAGGCGCGTTCCGCTACGCCAGCAATTCTTTCACCACCGCGCCTTTACCATCGGGCGTGGTGTAAAAGGGGCGGCCCTCGATCTCGTAGTGCGTCTCGGGCGTGATGCCGAGGCAGTGGTGGATCGTCTGGTGCAGGTCGGCGATGCTCACGGGGTTCTCGATGGCTTTGCACGGGCGCTCGTCGGCGGTTTTGCCGTGGACGTAGCCGCGCTTGATGCCTCCGCCAAACATGAGCACGGAGCCCGCGCCGGTGAAGTGGCGGTGCAGGCCGTAGTGCTTGGCTTCGGTGAGCTTTGCGGGCGGGTTGCGCAGCTCGAGGCCGGGCGTGGCGGGATTCTCGGCAGCGCCCTCCAGCATGGCGTCGCGGCTGAATTCACTCGCGAGCACGATGAGCGTGCGGTCGAGAAGGCCGCGCTGTTCGAGGTCGCGCACGAGTTGCGCGATGGGGCGGTCGATCTGCTGCTTCATCTTCGCCGCGCGGTCGTGGCCGGTGTGGTGCGTGTCCCAGCCCTCGAAGGGGATGTATTCCGTAGTCACCTCGATGAACCGCGCCCCTGCCTCCACGAGCCGCCGCGCGAGCAGGCAGCCTTGGCCAAAGCGCCCGGTGTTGTAGGCGTCGTAGGTCTCCTTGGGCTCCTGCTTTAAATCAAACGCCTTCGCCTCGGGCGAGCGCAGCAGCGCGTAGGCTTGCTCCATCGAGCGTAGCAGCGAGTCCTGCTGGAAGTCGCCCGTCTTTCCGGCAAAGCCGCTCGTCTTCAGCATCTCGCGGTAGAGCGACTGGCGCGCGGTGAAGCGCTCGGGCGTCATCCCTGCTGGAGGCCGCACGGCGTCTAGCGCGGCGAGCGGGTCTTCGATGATGAAGGGGCCGTATTCGCTGCCGAAAAAACCCGCGTTGTGGAAGGACTTCAGCTCCTCCTTTTCGCCGAGGCTGAAGCGCTGACCGATCACCGTGAAGGGCGGGATCACTGGGTTGCGCGGGCCGAGTTCGCGGGCGATCCACGCGCCGATGTGCGGGGCGGCGACGCTCTGCGGCGGCGTGTAGCAAGTGTGCCAGTGGTATTGGTGGCGCGTGTGCAGGATCGCGCCGAGATCCGCGACGACGTGCGAGCGGATGAGCGTGCCGCGATCCATCACCTTGCCGATCTCTTGCAGCCCGTCGGAAAACGACACGCCATCAATCGCCGTCGGCTTTGCCTCGAAAGACGAGAGTAGCGACGCCGCTTCCATGCCGCTGGTAAATGGCGTGAACGCTTTCGGGTCAAACGTCTCCGTGTGCGCCATGCCGCCAGCCATCCACAGCAGGATGACGCAGTCAGCAGTGGCGCGCGGCTTTTGAGCGAGGGCGAAGGCGCGGCGCGGGTCGCCCACGGTGAGTGCGGCGAGCGACGCGGCGGAGATGCTTTGGAGAAAGTGGCGGCGATTCATGTGAGTGAGTGAGTGCGTTAGTGGATGAGCTGGAACTCCGGCTGTAGCAGCAGCGACCATAGCACATCGCTCGTCGCGGAGCTGGCAAATGTGCGCTCGTCGGCGCGCGGCTCGCGTTGCAGCGCGGTGTGGTAGAGCGCGGTGAGGCGCTGCTGCGGGTCGGGAAGGCGCGCGTCCCACGCCTTCGCAGCGCGCTCCAGTGCGGCGGAGAAAGTGGGGCCATTCGTGAGCGTGAGCGCTTGCAGCAGCGTGGATTGGCTGGCGCGGCTCATCGTTACTTGGTCCCGGATCGGGCGACCCAGCGCGCTTTGCAGCGCGTCGTTCTCTACCATCGAGGCGCGCACGAGGAAGGGTTCGCTCGTGAGGCGGAATTCCCGCGTCTGCGCCCACAGCGCCTCGGGCGTCACGGCGATGGCAGAGTCCCACGCGCTGTCGTCAAAGCCCGGCTTCTCCCAGCCTGCGGGGCCGGTCGCGCTCGTGCGCCAGCCGGGGCTTGTCTCCACGATGAGCGGGGCCTTTTGCCCCTCCAGCCAAACGCCCACAGCCATGCGCAGACCAGCGGCACCGATGGCGATGTTATCGGCCATCACGGCGATGGTGATCGTCTTCGCGCCGCGCACGAGGTCCGTCAGCTCGGCGGCGCGCGCCGTCTCCCAATTACTACTCGCGAGCGCCTCCGTGCCATTCACGTAAAGCACGAAGGTATTATCCGCCGTGCCCACTGCCGCTGCGCGCTGGATCTTACTGCCAGCGGGCAGCTCCAGCGTGGTGCGGAAGTAGCGTTTTGCCAGCGGGAAGGACGTCGCATTCGCGTCCCCATCGCTGTGCCAGATCCACGCCGCGCCCTTTGCCAGAACGGCCTCGGCACGGTCTCCGCCGAAGTCCCGCTTCACGTAAAGGGGCGCAGCCACGCGGCTCACGGCATCGGTGAATTGCTCGGCACTCAGCCGCCGCACCACGGGGCCTCGGAAGACGAAGGACGCCTTGCCCAGCTCCTCCACATCGGCCACCTGCATCGCGGGGAGTTGATACGCCCGCGACGTCACGATCAGCCGCAGCGTGTGCTTCACACTCCAGCCGCTCTCGGCGAAATCCCACGCCAACCAATCCAACAGATCGCGGCTCCACGGCGTATTATCCATCGAGTCCACGGGCTCCACGAGACCACGGCCAAAGCACACGGCCCACAGGCGATTCACCATCGTGCGCGCCAGCCGCCCGTTCTCCTTTTTGGTGAGCAAATCGGCGAGCTGCTGCTGGCGTTCGGCGCGCGGTTTAGCGGCATCTATCGTCCCCAGCTCGGGCCAAAAGAAGCCTGGCCCCTGCTGCTCGCCCGTGGGTTTATCGCAGCGTGCGACCTCCAGCGGCTGGTCGGCAAAGATGGCGGCCAGCGCGTAGGCGTCCTTCAGTTTGTAGTCCGAGATGAACGAGTCGTGGCAGCTTGCACACTTGAGATTCAGCCCGAGAAAGACCTGCGACAATCCCTGCGCGGCCTGCAATTCCCGACGCTGCGCCGCGCTCACGGAGCCGCGCCACTGGATGCCTTTGATGAACCCATCCGACTCCGCCGAGGCGGGCGCGATGAGCTCGCGCACAAAGGCATCGAACGGCTTATCGTCGTGCAGCGCCGCATAGAGCCATTGGCTGATCTGCCGCCGCCCGCCATCTATGTAGCCCGTGCCGCTGTAGTCATTCCGCAGCGCATCATTCCACAGCGAGAGCCAGTGCGTGGCGTAGTCCTCCTTGCGCGCCAGCAGCGCATCCACAGCCTGCGCGCGGTCTCCTTTGAAAGCACTCGCCTCCTCCCAAGTCGGCGGCAGCCCTAGCAGATCGAGCGACGCGCGGCGGAGGAAAGTGCGATCATCCACCCCGTCTTGCGGCGGCACTTTATGCTCGCGCAGATACGCCACTACGAAGCGATCCACCGGGTTCTCCAGCGCCTCCGTGCCAGCGGGGAATTCCGGCTTGCGCGGCGCGATGGGCGCGCGCTGAAAGACCACCCCCGCCGCCTCCCCATCCGGCCAAGGCGCACCGGCGGCGATCCATTTGCGTAGCGTCTCGACTTCCTTGGCGTCCAGCGTGCCATCCTTCGGCGGCATCGCTTCGTCGTGGCCCTTGGCCAGCATCACGCGGCGCAGCAGCTCGCTCTTTGCTGGCTGGCTGGGCACGAGCGCGGGGCCGTCCTCGCCGCCTTTGAGCGCGGCCTCTTTCGTATCCAGCCGTAGCTCGCCTTTCTGCTTTTGCTGACCGTGGCATTTCGTGCAGGAGTGGGCGAAAACCCCGCGAGCCTCCGCCGACAGCACCAGCTCCTCTGGCGTGAAAGCCCAAGCGCCCAGCGAGAGCAGCGGCAGGAGTAATAGGAAGCGTATCATGTGGGCGGTATAATCACCCACCCCAGCGGGCCTTTGATACCAAAGACAGATGTAAGGGGCGAAAAAGACAAAGGGGACGTTAAAGGAACCTCTGGGAACTCTGCACTCTGAACTTCGAACTCTGAACTCCGAACTCCGAACTCCGAACTTCGAAGGGCTCGCTTGCGGAGACAGCATCGGGAGTTGGGCGTTCGGAGTTCAGAGTTCAGAGTTCAGAGTTCAGAGTTCAAAGCCCAGCGCCCGCCGCTGCGATCGCTACTCGGCTGGGGAGGGGATTGCCGGGGCGGTGGGGGGCATGGTTTGGCGGCGGAGTTGGCCGCAGGCGGCGGCGATGTCGTGGCCTTTTTCGCGGCGGATGGTGCAGGGGATGTGGGCGTTTTCCAGGACGGCCATGAAGGCATCTTGCCGGGCTTCGTCGGGGCGCTTCCAGTCGAGGCCCTCCACGGCGTTGTAGGGGATGCAGTTGACTTTGGCGTTCACGCGCCGGGCGACGCGGACGAGGTCTTGGGCGTGTTGGCGCTCGTCGTTCACGCCTTCGATCAGGATGTATTCGAAGGTGAGGCGCTGCTTTTTCCGCTGGGTAAAATACTCGCAGGCGTCGAGGAGGACGGCGAGGGGGTATTTGCGGTTCACGGGCATGATTTTCTCGCGCACTTCATCGGTCGCGCCGTGGAGGGAGACGGCGAGGCGGAGCTGGCGGGGCTGGTCGGCGAGCTTCTCGATCTGGGGGGCGAGGCCGCTGGTGGAGATGGTGATGTGGCGCGCGCCGAGGCCGACGCCCCAGGGGGAATTGAGGATGTCTATGGCGCGCATGAGGTGGTCGAAATTGGCGAGCGGTTCGCCCATTCCCATGAAGACGATGTTGTTGATGCGTTCGCCGATGATGCGTTCGACTTCGAGGAATTGGCCGACGATTTCGCCAGCCGAGAGGTTGCGCGCCCAGCCGTCGAGCCCGCTGGCGCAGAATTTACAACCATAGGCGCAGCCGACTTGGGAGCTCATGCAGATGGTGCGGCGGTCGCTGGCTTCGCCATAAAGTGCGGGGGAAGCGGGGATGAGGACGCTCTCGATGAGGGCGCCGTCGGGCAGGCGAAAGAGGAATTTCTGGGTGGTGTCTTTGCTGCCGAGGACGCGCACATTTTCCAGCCGCATAAAGGCAAACGCCTCGGCGAGGCTGGTGCGCAAGGCGGCGGGCAGATCGGTCATGGCGGCAAAGCTGGTCACGCGCTTTTCGTAGAGCCAGCGGGCGACTTGCGCGGCGCGGTATTTCGGCTGCCCGCGCTCGATGAGCAGCGCCTCGATCTGCACGAGATCGAGTGATTGGATGGCAGGCGGTAGTGGCACGGCGGACATGGCGGGAGCTTGCGCCAATGCGGGCCGCGCGTCTAGCGCGGAGGTCGGACGCTTTAAGAGTTCAGAGTTCAGAGTTCAGAGTTTTGTTTGGGCGCGGAGGCTCTCGCGAGGGGTGCGGGCCTTGCAGGCGGCTTAACTCTTAACTCCGAACTCCGAACTCCGAATGGCACTCTGCCTTTATCCTGTAGTTCTTTTTTACAGCGGGCGGAGGACGATGCGGCGGAGGTCCATGACTGCGCCGCCGGGTTTGGTCTGCGGCTTCACGGCGATGTTCGCGGGCCCGGCGGGGAGTTGCACGGTGCCGATGGTGCGTTGGATGAAGTTTTGGAAGTGGCCGGTGTCTTGCACGGTGAATTTGAAAGTCTGCCCGGCGATTTCGACGGCGACTTCTGCGCCGCCGCTGCCTTTGCCTGCGCCTTGGGTGATCTCGATTTCGTAGCGCCCGGCGGCGGGCACGGTGAAATCCCACTCGGCCCAGTCGTCTTTATTCACCCAAAAGCCGACGGTGTTTTTGTAGCTCTGCGGCTCGTAGCGGGCCTTCTCGCCGTGGATTTTGGCGGTGTCGCCAAAAAGCCGGATGTCGCCTTTCGCGGGGGTGACTTGCACGGTCTGGCCTTTGACAGCAGCGCCTATCGCAGCACGCCATGCTTGCCATTTTGGGGCGGTCAGCGCGGCGGTGGCGTCGGGTTTTAGCGAGGAGGAATCGGCGTCTTCGTAGATCGCGCGGTGCTGGGCGGCGTCGAACGCGGGATTTGGCACGGGCATTTGCGCGCCCACGCTGAGTCGCCAAGCGGCGAGCTTTTTGTGCAGCTCCTCGGCGGTCTTAGGCTCGGTGGTGGCGAGGTTCTTCGTCTCGCTGGGGTCTTGGGCGAGGTTGTAAAGTTCGAGGCTGTTGTCTTCGAGTTGCTCCACGAGTTTCCAATCGCCCTCGCGCAGCGCGCTGGCGGGGCGTCCGCCTTGATTCGTGTAGTTGGGGAAATGCCAGTAGAGCGTGCGCGCGGGCATGGGCTCGGCGCGCAGGAGCTTCGCGAGGCTGATGCCATCGAGCGGGCCGCTGGTCTTCGCGGTGTCAACACCTACCAGCTCCAGCAGTGTGGCGGCGAGGTCCGTGAGCACCACGGGCGACTCGCAGAGCTTGGCGGCGGGCACTTTCCCAGGCCAACGGATGATGAGTGGCTCACGGATGCCGCCCTCGTAGAGATAGCCTTTGCCAGCGCGGCTTGGCGTGTTGTGCGTGGCGGGAGTCGTGGGGGCTTCGAGGACGTGGAGGCCGCCGTTGTCGCTGGTGAAGATGAAGATGGTGCGCTCGGCGAGGCCGAGGTCGGCGACCTTACGCATGAGGATGCCGACCGTGTCGTCGAGCGACTCGATCATGGCGGCGTAGGTGGGATTAAAGGCGGCTTTGTTTTTCTCCATGAGCTCGGCCTTTGCGCCGAGCGGGATGTGCGGGGTGTTGTGCGGGACGTAGCAGAAGAAGGGTTTGTCGCGATTGGCCTCGATGAAGCTGACGGCGGCGGCGGTCACGGTGTATTCGCCTTTGCCTCCCTCGGTGGCGCTGGGCTTCGTATTCGGCTGCGTGATGAGCACGGTGCCGAAGCCCTGCTCGCTGGGCCCGAAGCCGTCGCCGCCGAGGTGCCATTTCCCAAAGCACCCGGTCGCGTAGCCCGCGTCGCGCAGTAGCTCGGCGATGGTGATTTCCTCCAGCGGGAGCTGGCCCTCGATGCGAGGCTGGAGGAGCTTTTGCGAAGGCGCGTCGGCGCGACCGGGGAGGAAATTGGTGAGGTGCAGGCGGGCGGGACATTTACCAGTCATGAGTGCCGCGCGCGAGGGCGAGCAGATGGGCTGCGCGGCGTAGGCGGCGGTGAAGCGCATCCCTTCGCTGGCGAGCTGGTCGAGGTTCGGCGTGTGGTGCTCGGCGCGTCCGTAGCAGGCGAGGTCATTGATGCCGAGATCGTCGGCAAGGATGAGGACGATGTTTGGCCTCTCCGCCGCGTAGGTGGCGGTGAAAAGGATGAGTAGGAGCAGGAGTGCGCGCATAGTGGCGAGGAGAGTAGGGCGGCGGCGGTTTCTTTGTCGCGGAATATTCCGCCGAGCTGCGGACAAAGTAGCTTCGCGGTTGACTGCTTTGCCCGCTTTGCCGTTCTCTCCGCTCCCGCAAATCATGCCCGACCAAAACACCATCATCCGCACTGAAGCCTTTGCCCGCGCTGGGCTCGTGGGGAATCCGTCGGATGGTTACTTTGGCAAGACGATCTCTTTCATCATCCGCAACTACTCGGCGCGCATCGAGCTGACCGAGGCGGAGCAGATCGAGCTGGTGCCCAACGAGCGGGATCACTCGACTTTTAGCAGCGTCGAGGAGCTAGTCGCGGACGTGGCGCTGTATGGCTACTACGGCGGGCTGCGGTTGTTAAAAGCGACGGTGAAGCGGTTTTTTGACGCCTGCCATGAACGCGACATCGCCCTGCATGGGCGCTGCTTTCGGCTGAAATACCACAGCACCATCCCGGCCCGCGTGGGCATGGCGGGATCGAGCGCGATCATCACCGCGTGCCTGCGGGCGCTGATGCGATTTTACAACGTGACCGACGAGATGCTGGGCAAGCCGCTGATGCCAAATCTCATCCTCAGCGTGGAGAACGACGAACTCGCAATCCCCGCTGGGCTGCAAGATCGGGTGATCCAGGTGTATGAGGGGGCGGTGTTCATGGACTTCGATAAAGCGGCGATGGAGCGCAATGGGCACGGCGGGTATGAGGAGATTGATCCACGCTTATTGCCGCCGCTTTACGTGGCATTTCAGGCGAAATTCGGCGAAGGCACGGAGGTCACGCACAACGACCTGCGCAAGCGCTGGAACGCGGGGGATGCCGACGTGGTGGCGGCGATGAAGCGGTGGGCAACGCTGGCGCAAGAGACGCGAGACCTACTGTTGGCGGGGAAGGGGAGGGAGATCGCGCCGCTGCTGGATGCGAACTTTGACTTGCGGCGGGAAATATATGGCGGACGCCTAAACCCCGATCATCTGCGGATGATCGAGACGGCCCGCTCGGTGGGGTGCAGCGCGAAATTTACCGGCAGCGGCGGAGCCATCGTAGGGACGTATGAGGGCGGGCGGATGTTTGAGCAGCTCGTGGAGAAAATGAGCGCACTCGGAGTGACCGTGATCAAACCACAAATCCTCCCGCGCAAAACCGTATGAAGCCCGTTCGCAAAGCAGTCATCCCCGCCGCTGGCTACGGCACACGATTTTTGCCCATCTCGAAAGCGGTGCCCAAAGAGATGCTGCCCATCCTCGACAAGCCCGTCATCCAATACGTCGTCGAGGAAGCCGTCGCCTCGGGCATCACAGACATCCTCATCATCATCGGGCGATCCAAGCGCGCCATCGAAGAACACTTCGCCCCCGCCCGCGAGCTGGAGGAAGAACTCGCCGCGAAGCAAAAAGACGAGGCCCTTGCCGCCGTCCGCCACACCAGCTCGCTCGCCCGCATCCACTTCGTGTGGCAGCACGAGATGCGCGGGCTCGGCGACGCCGTGCTGCACGCCCGCGACCACGTGGGGGATGAACCTTTTGCTCTGCTCATGGGCGATACCATCGTGGAGCCCGCGAGGGGCGATTCGCCCATCACCCGCCAGCTCTGCGACATCTGCGAGCAGCACGGCGGCAGCGCCATCGCCCTAGAGGAAGTGGACGCCGCGCGCGTGAGCAAATACGGCATCGTCGGCGGCACCGAGATCGCCCCCGGCCTCATCCGCGCCGATTGCCTCGTAGAAAAACCACGGCCCGAAGACGCCCCCTCGCGCCTCGCCATTTCCAGCCGCTACGTCCTCACGCCCGGCATCTTTGCCGAGCTGGAAAAAACACCACCCGGCAAAAACGGCGAACTCCAACTCACCGACGCCCTCGTCCGCCTGCTCGCCCGCGAACCCATCTTTGGCCGCCTCGCCCGAGGCCAACGCCACGACATCGGCGACAAGCTCGGCTTCGTAAAAACCAACCTCCTTTTCGCGCTCCGCGACCCCGCTCTAGCGCCCGATATGCGCCGCTTCCTCGCGACGCTGTAGAGCCCTCGCTGCGATGCTCGATGATCCTTCACAGCCTTCACTGATGCTCAATCCGTTTCGCTAGCTCGTGCAGCATTGGACGGTTGGCATCTGGCTCGGCGGCTTTTGTCTTTGGCTCAGTCTCACGCTGATTATTCGGATGTGGCTCATTCACCGCCGCGCTGCGTTTATTAAAAAATTCATCTGGTCGCTCATTCTCATCATTCCCTTTTTCGGTTGGGTCGCTTACGGCGGCGGCTTCAAGATCCCCGCGCAGCATGGCGACACTGTTCCGCCATCCGTGGTTTAAAGAATCGCTCCGAGTCGTTTTGTTATCTTCAAACGAGCGGCGTGTGCAGGGTAGGGTGGGCGTCCCGCCTGCCGTGCAGGGCATCCTGCCCAGCCCCCCGCGAACGTGGAGGGATGCGCCTTCGCGAGGGACGCGCCCCTCGTGCATTCCGATGATCTAGGCAGGATGCCCAGATCGGCAGGCGGGACGCCCACCCTACCCCGC
>JAYVQK010000327.1:0-13187 GCA_043757005.1 Verrucomicrobiaceae bacterium | reverse complement strand
ATTTTTACGAACCGGCGAGCAGACAACCCCACCGGGGCCGAGGTTCTTAGCGGGAGCGACGCCAGCGGCAAGCCCGCAGGCTCTTTGCTAAAACTTCTCACTCACCACACTCCTCCAATCGTGCAGCCCCACCACCGGTAGCGCGAAGGCAAACGCCGCGTCCTCCGTCTCCGTGCCCGCCTGCCTCACGACCTCCCAGATTTTTCGCGCGCGGCCCAAGCCGTTTTTATTCGGGCTGCCATCGTGCTCGCGCAGGCCGAGGTGCAGGCCGCCTTCAGCGGGGTGATCCATGTGGCGGTGGTAAAAGAACGCCTCGATGCCAGCGAGCGCCTGCACTTTTTTCCAAGCCAGCGCATACGCGGCAGCCTGCGCCTCCTCGCCCTCCGGCCCGCTCGGGCAGTGGAATCCCTGCTCCGTCAGCGCGATCCTTCGCGGCTTGCTGGCGTAGAGGAATTGCGGCTGTGCCATGAAAGCCGGGAGCACTTCGAGATTGTGAAACGTGATGCGCGGCGCGTCGAAACGCAGCGGGGCCGATTTGTCATTCCAAAAGCGCGGGTTGCCGAGATTTTCAGGATACGGATGAAATGCGACATTCCACGGGAAGTCCCCATCCCGCCTCGCTTGCGCAGCGATTTCCTCGATCAATTGCACGCCACGAAACCCGCGCCGCGAATCCTCCGCCGCAGGCAGCGCCCAGTGATGATCGAGGGAGATGTAGAGCGGGAAATCTGCGTGGACACTGCGCGTCGCGAGATCGGCCACGCGCAGCGCCGTGGAGTATTCGCGCACGACGACAGCAGGCTCCGCTGCGCCCAGATGATACCAGCTCCAGTGGCTCTGCACTTCGTTCCCGATGATGAGCCCCGCGAGCTGGCCAAACGCCGCATCCTCCCGCGTATAACGCTCCACCAGCCAGTGCAGCAGCGCGCGGTAAAAGAAGAGCCCCTCGGCGGTGGAAGTATTAAAAGCCGAGACGAGCCCCGGCGACTCCGCCGCACTCGTGAGGGGATGCACGAGCGGCGAAGTCTTTGCAAAAGACGGATGCACGTAGTTCAGCAAAATGCCCGTCGTGCGAATCCCCGCGCCATGCAGCGCACGCAGCGCCGCATCCAGCCCAGCCACAGTCCCCGCCCGTAAGCCGACCTTCCTCCCCTCAAACTCAAAGCTCATTTTCGGCTCCGCGCTCTGCCAATCCAGCAAGCTGCTGATGTCTATATTTTGATTCGCCTGCCCGATGCCCAGTGCCACGCAATCCCCCACATCCACCTGACAACTGATCCCCTTTTTACTCGCCCGCGACCCGAGCGAATTCCCCCGCACCGGCAACGCCGAAAAATCCGTAACGCACTGCCCCGCTCCCAGCGCCACCCCCGCCGCATCGCACAACTCGTAGCGCGCATACAGCCGGTCGCGAGCCCCATCCAGCCGCGCGATGCTCGCCACCCCACCCTGCGCGTCGCCCTTCCAAACGACGCGACTTTCCCCCAGCAAATCCGCCCCCGTATGCAGCGGCAATTCACGGATCGCCACCTCCCCCGCACGCGGCCCAGCCCACGCAAACCGCAACGCATCCGGCGTCACCGCCACGCGAAAAGCCAACTCCCCAGCGAAGGCCGAAGCGAGAGTGAAAAATAAGACGAGCAGACGGAGCATTGGTTTTTCAGAAAAGTGTCGGCGCAGTCGTTAGTGAGACGCTGATTTAATCATAACGCCGGAGCAAATAACTCACGTAGCCGAAGGATTCTCGGATGGAGGAGAAGACGTCGCGAAGCTCGTAGATGTGAGCGTGCGCGGAATAGAGAGTGGTGAAGCCGAAACGCTGGAGGGCAAGGCGTGAGCGGGGAATGTGGAAGTATTGAGTCACCACAAAGACGCTGCGAAAGCCATGCTCGCGGGCGATGGTTTGGGTGTTCTGTGCGCTGGCGAAAGTCGTGTCGCCGTGGCCATCCACTATTACGTCCTCGCTCGGGATGCCGTGGGCGACGAGGTAGGCTTTCATCACCACCGCTTCATCATACCCTTCTTTGCCGAAGCCGCCGCTCGCGATCACACACGGGAAGTAGCCTGCTTGGTAAAGCTCCACCGTCCGATCCAGCCTCGCTTGCAGCCGCTTCGAGGGCACACCATCCAGCTCCACTTTACTGCCCAAAACGAGTGCCACATCGGCGTGACCGAGCTGATCCTGTAGGCCGCAGACGACGAGGATGCCTGTGCCGAAGAAGAGGACGCCAAGCAGTGTGCAAACAATACGTCGCGCGGTTTGCGAGAGGGTTTTGCGGGTCATGTGAGTTTTGCTTTTTCCAGAAAATACCGACTGTGGGACTCGAACCCACACACCTGTGAAGATACCAGATTTTGAGTCTAGCGCGTCTGCCATTCCGCCAAGTCGGCTTTACTGAAAGCACGCGCAAAGTAGGGGAGCCGTTTTGCTTTGCAAGCTCGGAGGTGGAGGAAATCCACGGCCTTTGCGCAGCCTTGATTTATTCGGCAGTTCTCTAAAAAAAGGCACGCTATGGCGGAAACAATACCTTGGTCGGAAAAGCGCATCCTCGTTACAGGCGGCGCGGGCTTTATCGGCAGCGCGCTCGTGTGGGCGCTGAACCAACGCGGAGCCGAGCGCATCGTGATCTCCGATCTCCTCGGCACTTCGGAAAAGTGGCGCAATCTGCCTGCGCTGCGTTTCGAGGACTACGTGGAAGCCGACGACCTCCGCTCGCGCCTCACCAGCAGCGCGCTCGGCGGCTTTGACTGCGTGCTACATCTCGGCGCTTGCTCGGCCACGACGGAGCGCGATGCGACGTATCTCATTCGGAATAATTTCGAGTTCACCAAAGACCTCGCCGCGTGGTCGCTCGCGCACGGCGCACGCTTTGTCTATGCCTCCTCCGCCGCCACCTACGGCGAAGGCGAGCAGGGCATGAGCGACGCCACGGACGCGCCGCTGGAGGCGCTCCGCCCGCTGAATATGTATGGCTACTCGAAGCATCTCTTTGATCTCCACGCGCGAGCGAACCGCTCGCTCGGGCGCATCGTGGGGCTGAAATATTTCAACATCTACGGGCCGAATGAAGACCACAAAGACGAGATGCGCAGCGTCGTCCACAAAGCCTTTGCACAAGTGCGCGACGAAGGACTGATCCGCCTTTTCAAAAGCTACCGCCCCGATTTCACCGACGGCGGGCAGCAGCGCGACTTCCTCTACGTGAAAGACGCCGTCGCCATGACGCTCCACCTCGCCGCGCACCCCACGGCGGGCGGGCTCTTTAATATCGGCTGCGGGCGCGCGCAGACTTGGCTGGACCTTGCTCACGCGCTCTTCGCGGCGTGCGGCAAGGAGCCGCGCATCGAGTTCATCGAGATGCCCGAGGCGCTGCGCGGCAAATACCAATACTTCACGCAAGCCGACATCACCCGCCTGCGCGCGACGGGCTACGATGCGCCGATCACGCCGCTCGTGGATGCCGTGCGGGACTACGTGCAGGGCTACCTCGCGCCGGATCGTCGGTTGGGGGATTGAGTTTAAAAAGTGCCGTTGGCTTTCCTACGTCGCAGAAGGCGACTCTACGAAAACCTCCGCCACTCCGTCTGCTAACAGTTTGCCGCGTCGCGTGAGGCGCATGTTGGCCGCGTGAGTTTCCAGCAGGCCGATGCTTTCAAAGTGCGCGATTTCTTTCGCCCACGGCGCGAGTTCCTCGCTCGGGATGCCGTCGGCCATGCGGATGCGGAAAGCGAGGATTTCGCCTCGGCGTTGGGCGGGCGTCAGTTCTTCGCGGAAGCCGACGGGGTTCTCTCCCGCGAGCACTCGGCGCGTGTAAGCGGCGGTGTCGCGCACATTTTCCCAACGCCGCAAACCCGCAGTGCTAAAGGCGCTGGGGCCGAAGCCGAGGTAGTCCGCGCCGAGCCAATACGCGCGGTTGTGGCGGGATTCGTGGCCGGGGCGCGCGTAGTTCGAGATCTCGTATTGCGCGAGGCCGGCGGCGGCGAGCGTATCCATCGTGGCCTCGAAAAGCTGCGCGTCGTGCTCGATGTCTTGCACGTAGGTGCCGCCGGTGAGTTTGCGGAAATACTCGGTGTCTTCTTCGTAGGTGAGGCAATAGCTGGAGACGTGATCGGGCGCGAGGGCGATGGTGCGCTCCAGCGTGGTGCACCATTGCTCGCGCGTCTGGCCGGGGACGGAAAACATGAGGTCGAGATTTACGCTGGGAAAAGCGGCGTCGCGGAGGATGCGATACGTTTTCTCCGCCTGCTCGGCATCGTGGACGCGCCCGAGTGTGCGCAGCAGTTCGTCGTCCCACGACTGCACGCCGAGGCTGATGCGTGTGATGCCGCACGCGCGGAGGAGCTGGGCTTTGCTAGCGCGAACGGTCGCGGGATTGGCCTCCAGCGTCCACTCGGTGAGGGCGGAAAGATCGAGCCGCTCACGCAAGCCGCCGAGCAAGTAGGTGAGCTGTTCTTCGCGCAGTGCGCTGGGGGTGCCGCCGCCGAAGTAGATGGTCTCGGGCTGGAGCGTGTAGTGCTCGCCGGCTTGTTCTACTTCGCGGAGCAGGGCGTCGAGGAAAGCGGTGGTTTTATTCTGCGTGCCCACCTCCACGTAGAAGCTGCAATAGGGGCAGAGCTTCGGGCAAAAGGGGATGTGAAAGTAGAGGTGCCGGATGCGCGATTTGGCGCTCTCGCGTTCGATCACTGCGCAGCTTTTTCGGCGCTGAGGCGCTTGAGCATCGCGCGCTCCATGCCCTCCACGTAATCGCTGAGGCTGGGCTCGATGGTGCGGATTTTGCGGAAGAGCGCCTTGTTGTATTCCACGGAAGCGCGGTGGGCGTCGCCCTCGTCCACGGTGGTATCGGCCTTGGTTTTGAGTGCTTTGATTTCGGCGTCTTCGAGTGCGGTGGCTTTCACCACTTTGTATTTCGCCGCGTCGTCGAGATTGGCCACATCAGGCTTTGCGGGCGCTGGCTTTTTTGCACCCTTGCTGCCTTTGGCGGGCTTGGCGGGTTCTTCCGTTTTAGGAGCGGGCTCGGCGGGCACCGTAGGCTCGGCTTTCACCGCTGGGACAGCATTGGCGGTGGGCTCGGCCTTTACTGCGGGCTCTGCTTTTGCTTCCGAGAGGGGTTTGTTGATGTCTTCGGTGGGGGCTTCTTCGGCAGGAGCTGGGCGACGCTTTGGGCGGGGTTTTGGTTTCACTGGGGCTTCCTCTTTTACCACGGGAGCAGGAGCGGGCGTGGGTCTGCCAAAGAGCCGATCTACGACCGAGCGGCGCGGCGCGGGCGTGGCCATGACGGCGGGTTGCGCGACGACTTTGGCTTTTGGGATTTCGCGCTTGGGTTTCGGCTCCGGGTCTTGGGCGCGGAGTGAGACGAGTGGGATGGCGATTGCAAAAAGGATAACGGGCAGATTACGCATAAGAGACATTGGCAAGGCGGGGAATGTGCATTTGCGCGCCCGCTCTGTCGAGTCTCACTTCGATGAACGAACCGATAAACACTGCTATCCCGCATCGCTGCTGGGCGGAGATAGATCATGCTGCGCTGCGGCACAATCTCCGCGCGCTCCGCGCCCATGTGCCGCAAGCGGCGATGCTTGCGGTGGTGAAGGCGAACGCCTACGGGCATGGGCTCGCTGCGGTGGTGAGGACGCTGGCGGAGGGCGTGGTTTTTTTTGGCGTAGCCAATCTCGCGGAGGCTCGGGAAGTCGCCCGCGTCGCCCCTCGCACGCCCGTGCTGCTGCTCGGTGCGGCACTGCCGGAGGAACGTGCGGCGGTGGTGCGCGAGGGATTCATCCCCGCCATTTCGAGTGTCGCGGAGGCCGCCGCCTACGCCGCGCTCGCACCGCGCGTGCAGATGCATCTCGCGGTGGATACGGGCATGGGCCGCATGGGTGTGTGGGAGGCGGAGGCGCTCGCCACCGCGCAGCAGATGCTCGCGATGCCGAGCCTGCAAATCACCGGCCTCTGCTCGCACTTGCCCGTGGCCGATGAGGACGACGCCTTCACCCGCGAACAGCTCGCACGCTTTTACGCACTCGTGGAAAAGCTGCGCGCCCTCGGCCTGCGCGACGCCACCATCCACGTCGAAAATAGCGCGGGGCTTCTCGCTTTCCCCGCGCAAGCAGGTGGGCTCGCGCGCGCCGGGCTCGCGCTCTATGGGGTGTCGCCGCGTGCGGAATTTCAAAGTAAGTTGCAGCCTGCACTTACGTGGAAAAGTCGCGTGCTGCTCGTGCGCGAGATGGGCGTGGACAGGGGGGTAAGCTATGGTCGCACCTTCCTCACGCCCCAGCCGACGCGCGTGGCTACGCTCGCCGTGGGCTATGCCGATGGCTACCCGCGCCAAGCCAGCGGACGCACGCAGGTGCTCCTCCACGGCCAACGCTGCGCAGTGCTCGGGCGCGTGACGATGGATCAAATCATGGTGGACGTGACGGCCCTCCCCACCCTCGCCCCCGGCGAAGAAGCCGTCCTCCTCGGCCAGCAAGGCTCCGCCGAAATCCCCGCCACCGAGCTGGCAGAATGGGGCGGCACCATCGCGTGGGACATCTTCACCGGCATTGGCTCTCGCGTAGGGCGCGTGCATCTCGGCGGCTGCGTTTAGATTCCAAGTGCTTGCCTCCGCCGCCCTCCCCGCGCTAAGGCGCGGCTGTGCAAATCCTCAAGACTATCTCGGCGGTGCGGCGTTTTCGTTCTCGGGCGACTGGGAAAACGGTGCTCGTGCCGACGATGGGGGCGCTCCATGCGGGACACGGCGCACTCATTGCCCGCGCGCGGAAGCTCGCTGGTAAAGGCGGCGCAGTCATCGTGAGCATCTTCGTGAACCCGACTCAGTTTGGGCCAAAGGAAGATCTTTCGCGCTACCCGCGACCTTTCGCGGCGGATGCGGCGATGTGCGCGGAACTGGGGACCGATGCTATTTTTCACCCCACGGCGGCAGAGATGTATGGCGCGGATTTTTCAAGCGCGGTGGATGAGCACGCCGTCTCGCTCGGGCTTTGCGGCGGGGCGAGGCCGGGGCACTTTCGCGGCGTCTGCACGGTCGTGCTGAAGCTCTTCACGATCACCCAGCCGGACATCGCCGTATTTGGCCGCAAGGACTACCAGCAGTGCAGCGTCGTCGCGCGCATGGTGCGCGATTTAAACGTCCCCGTCCGCCTCGTCTTCGCGCCGACGGTGCGCGAGCGCGACGGCCTCGCACTCAGCTCGCGCAACGTCTTCCTCGCGCCCGATGAGCGTGCGCAGGCCACCGTGCTGCGGCGCAGCCTACTCGCGGCGCAAGCGGCTTTCACAAAGGGCCAGCGCAGTTCTGTAAACCTCCTCGGTCTTATGAAAAAGCACCTCTCCACCGCCTCGCTCGCACGCGTGGATTACGCAGCGGCAGTGTGCGGCAGCTCGCTGCAAGTGGTGCGTATTTTAAAAAAAGGCGACACCCTCGCGCTCGCCGTTTTCTTTGGCCGCACGCGGCTCATAGACAATCTCCAGCTCCGCTAAAGCGCGGCGGATTCCGCGCGTCCATCGAGATGCCGCAGCAGCAGATCCAGCGCGGTCTGCGCGGTGCGATGCTTGAAGGTCGCGCGATCCGTTTTGAAGGCATGGCGCTGCACCACGACTTCGCCGCCGAGCGTGGCGAGCGCGATGAAGACGGTGCCCACGGGCTTTGCATCCGTGCCGCCGCCCGGCCCCGCGATACCCGTCGTGGCGAGGGCGAAATCCGCCCCGCTCGCTCGCAGCGCACCGCTGGCCATCGCGCGGGCGACGGGCTCGCTCACCGCTCCGTGCTCGGCGATGAGCGCGGCGTCCACGCCCAGTGCGGCGGTCTTCGCAGCGTTTGCATAAGTCACGTAGCCCGCGAGGAAGACGCGCGATGCGCCGGGGACATCGGTGAGCAGATTAGCGATGCAGCCGCCCGTGCAG
Source organism: Verrucomicrobiaceae bacterium (assembly GCA_043757005.1). Taxonomy (GTDB): domain Bacteria; phylum Verrucomicrobiota; class Verrucomicrobiia; order Chthoniobacterales; family Chthoniobacteraceae; genus SXWH01. The sequence continues at coordinate 5,290 of JAYVQK010000327.1, read as the reverse complement.
CTCTCAGCAGTGGCGATGGTTTTGCTTTTTAAAATCAAAGTCTCCACGAGCACCTGCTCCAGCGAGCGTTGATCGGCGGTAAAGATCGAGCCGCCGAGCTTTACACGCACCAGCGGCTCCGCGCGGTCGAGCACCTCGGACGTGCCGATGAGCCGCACGTCCACCTCGCCAGGGCGCGCGCAGTAGCCCACTTCCAACCCGAGCGCGAGCAGGTCTTCGCCGACCAGCTCCTCCACACCAGACTCACCGAGGCCGAGCACGCGGAAAGTCCGCATCTCGTGCCGCACGCCCGCTGGCACAAGCGGCGCGAGCATCGGCACGACCTGTTCGTGCAGCATCGGCAGCAACTCGCGCGGCGGGCCGGGCAGTAAGAAGATATGCGGCACACCGGGCGTCGCCGGGAAATACAGCCCCGGCGCGGTGCCGTTTGGATTGTGCAAAACGGTCGCCTCACGCGGGCGCATCGCCTGCCGTGCATTCCGCGGATTCATCGTGAGCCCGCGCACCCGGAAACGTTCCACGATGTGCTGCCACACCACTTCATCGTGCTCCAGCTCCAGCCCCAGCAGCTCCACGGTGAGTTCCCGCGTGATGTCGTCCGTCGTGGGCCCCAGCCCCCCCGTGACGAGCAGCACATCCGCGCGCGGAAATGCCTCGCGCATCGCCTCGCGGATCGCCTCGCCATCCGGCACCGTGATTTGCCGCTGGATGCGCAGCCCGAGCGGGAAGAGCGCCTGCGCGATGGAGCCGAGATGTTTATTGAGCACGTTGCCGAGCATCAGCTCGGTGCCAGTATTGAGGACTTCGATTCGCATGAGTCGGGTGTGTTACTCGGGGCGCTTTAAAATGCCAGCCTTCGTGAGCACTTCACTCCCCGCGCGGCTTCTCCGCTGTTCGCTCTAGGAGCGCATCCAGCCGGTCGTGATTCACCTCCACTTCGTGCCCTAGCGCCCGCAGCACGGCGAGACAGATTGCCACTCCCGGCGTGCGCGCTTTCGCATCGGCGTGCGAGCTAAAGGCGGCGTGCCAGCTCCCGTGCTCGCGCCAGAGCAGGAGCGGGCCGTGGGCTGTCGTGGCGCGCTCGGCCATGCGCCAGAGCAGCGCGGCGTCGGTGCAGTAGCAGGGGTAATGCTGCACTTCGCGGATGCTCGTTTTTTCCCAATCCAACTCCGGCAAAAATTGCTGGTAATACGGATCGCGCAAAGCCAGCCGCGCCTCGGCGTCGCTGTGGAATTGAAAATAGCCGTGCGTGTCTTCCCAAAAAATCTCCGGCGTATCCTCCATCACCCGCGCGCCGATCAGCGCATTGAGATCGGCGGGCGTCTGCACGCGGTGGGATGTAAAACCAAAAGCCATTCTGGGTGCTGGAGTGTGGCGCGCGGTGGCTACGGATTACTTCCAGTTTTCGTCGAAGAATCCCGCGTCCACGATCTGCCCCGGCCATTTCGGGCCGGGCGGAGTGCGGAGATCTACCACGGCCCAATCGGGGAGCTTCGGCGTCTGGTCGCTATTATTTTGCGCCGCCTGCTCGCGGAAAGTGGGGCCGCTATTGAGCACCACGTAGCGCGCGGGGTTGAGCGGATTCGGGTAGATCAAAATGGGCGCGTTCGTCGCGGCCTCCACCTTCTGTGTGCCGAGCACGAGCGTGGTGGCGTCCCATTTCATCGGGAGCTTTGCCGCGATTTTGGCGAGGACTTTGTTGGAGGATACGTCGCCCCACAGCACGAGGTTCGCATTGGCGAGCAGGTCTTTGGAGAGCGCGTTATCTGTGAGGAAAACGGTATCGTCCACCACCGGCGCTTCGCCGCGAAAGACCGAGCGCCACGCGCGGACCGCGTGCTCCATCTCGGCCTTCGTCCACGCGCCCACCGTCTCATTCAGCGGCTTGCCAGTCGGGCGCACGAAGACGAAGCGCGACATGAAAGCGTGATCCACGGGGCCGCAAACGGCAGGGCTTTTCACAAGCGGTGAAGCGGCCATCGGCGCATCGCCCAGCAAGAGCCACTTCCCAGCGCGCTTCGCGAAAGACGCACGCATCGCAGGCTGCGGCGTGGCGAAGCTCGTGCCATCCACGATCACCTTGCCGATGCGCTCCACGCCCTTCGCATTGCCGAGCAGCGTGAATGTGGCCACGTTCTTCGTCGCACAAGTCACCGTGCCGTCTGCCCCCCGCTCCGCCGTCACATCCGCACGCTCCCATTCCTTTTCCATGCCGGTAATCGTCACCCATTCCATCGCGGGATAGATCAGCGTGTAAGTCGTAAAGCGCACCTTCGCGGGATACAGTTCATTCCCCTTCACCGCCGCCGCATCCACCAGCTCATTGATCTTCGGCTTCGCATCTGGGTGATACTTGTGCGCCGTTTGCGGGCCGATGATGTGCGGGAACGTCAGCCCCTCCGCAGCCGCGTATTTCGTCATGATGTCCGCGCTCTGCTTCTGCCCATCTATCTCCCCGCTGTAAGCCACCGTCGTCGTATTCGCCAGATTTGCCGCCATCGTCGTGCAATCATACCAGCGCCACAGCACCTGCTCCCACCACGGCGGCGGCTCTTTCCCCGCGCCGAAGCTGTGGAAAAACTCCGCCGTCTCCGCAAAGCCCGCGCCCGGTGCAGCGGCGGCCCAGAGCCCGCTGTAGTGCGTGGCGAATTGCCAGCACGACGCCCCGCCCATGCTAAATCCCCGCACCACCACCCGCTGCGCATCCACGGGATAGTGCGCCTTCACATCCGCCATCGCCTCGAAAAGATCCGTCTCCCCCGCGAACTTATTTGCACAGCAGTAGCGCCCGTAGAGGTAGCACACGATTGCCCCCTCCGGCGTGAACTCCCCCTTACTCTTCTGCGCGCCCTCGATGAAAGACAGCTCGCTCAATTTCTCCCCGCGCCCGTGCAGCCAAAAATCCAGCCGATGCGGCGCACGCTTTGCCCCCGCTGCAAAAGTCTCCGGCACCAGCACCCCGTAAGGCTGCACGCTGCCATCCACCTTCGAGCGATAACCGCGCGCGACTAGACCCGTCTGCGTATTCCACGGCGTCTCGCCCTTTCGCAGAGCTGCTGCGCGGGCCATCCCCTGTGCGAGATGATCCTTCGCCGTCGCGATTTGTTTCGGCTCAAAAAATTCGTCGAACCGCAGCGCCCAATCCGCCGACTTGTGGAAGATTTCGACATTCGGCAGCTCCGCCAACAGCGCGGGCTTCGCCGCCAGTTCCTTGCGCAGCGCAGCGATCTCGCCAGCCAGCTCCGCGATTCCTTTTTCTAAAAGCACGCGCTCCTCGGCTGGCACCGCGATCCCCGGCGGCGGCACCGCAGAGAACGCGAGGGACGAGAGCGAAAGACAGGTTAGGAGTGATGCGAGGCGTTTCATATGGCCTGCGATTTAGAAGTCCTGAGCCGCACGAAGCGAGCGCGAAAGTGGGGCTCGCTACGAGCCTACAGCAACTGCTTCAGCCCCGCCGTCACCAGTTCCTCTGTCGTCGCTGCTGCATCCTTTGCCAGCGCGGCTTTCACGGCTTTGAAAGCATCCGCCTGCTTATATCCCAGAGCGATGAGCGCCAACACGGCGTCGTTCACTTTCACCTCCTCCGGCGAGGGCGCGTGCGCGGCGCTCGCGGCCTCCCACGTCGCGGCGATGCCCACTTTATCCTTTAGCTCCACTACGATCCGTTCGGCGGTTTTCTTACCGATGCCCTTTATTTTAGAAAGCGCCGCCGTATCGCCCGCGACCACGCTGGCCTTGAAAGCGCCGACCGTCGTGCCACTCAGCACGTCCAGCGCAGTGCGTGGGCCGATGCCGCTGACGTGGTTCACGAGCAGCCGGAAAAGGTCGCGCTCCGCCGTGCTCATAAAGCCGAAAAGGATGTGCGCATCTTCCCGCACGGTGAGGTGTGTGAGGATTTTGAGTTGCGAGCCGACGAGCGGCAGCTTGTCGTAGCTGGAGATGGGAATGAACACATGATAGCCGACACCGCCGACATCCACGACGACCTGCGTAGGGAGCGCCTCTGCGAGCGTGCCTCTGAGATAATGAATCATGCCCTCGCCGTTACCACGCGCCCGTGCGGGTGCAAAGCCTTCATCCTCCTTCTCCTCGCGATTTGCCCCGCCGCGCGCGCCGCCGAGCCGTGGGTGCTGCTGCCCGAGCCCGCCTTCATGGAGCACAAGGTTTCCCAGCCGATTGCTGGCGCAAAAAAGACCGTGCTCGCCCCGGCCCGACTGACCGAGTTTGGAGTCGAATTCCCCTCGCTCGCAGACTGGAAAGAAAGCGGCGCGAGCGAGAGTGCCGTGCTCGCCGACACCTGCAAACAAGCCGCTGTGTGGCTCGCGCAAGCCGAGGTAGAGCTCGTGCGCGGCCCGAAGAAAGTGCTGCAATACGCCGTGCTCCATTCCGACACGCTGCCCCTCTGCGCCGTCGTCTTCGTAGCCGAATTCCGCACCCGATACGAAGAGGCTTTCGGGCCAAAATTCCGCATCGTCATCCCCAATCGCCACACCGTCTTCATCTTCCCCGCCCTCGCCACCAACGACGCCCTCTACGGCCCAAAAATCATCGCCGCCTGGAAAAGCGCCGCGCCCAAAGTGAGCCTCGAAGTCTTCGAGTGCAGCGACGGCGGGCTGCGCGGGGTGGGGGTATTCGAGGAGCCGTGATTTTTCAGGAGTCCGACAAAAGCCCTCCCCGCCCTCCAAAATCCCCCATTCAGAGCGAATGAAAGAAAATTTCCCTTCGTAAAACCCCGTAACCCTGCTAAGGGTGAACGTCCTATGTCTATCACCAAGAAACCCGCTTTTAGCCGTCGTCTGCCTGACCTCGTTACTGAGGAACTCGCCGCCGTGCTTTCTCAGAAAACAGCCTACGAGTTTAAAGACCTCTTCGACGTAGTGCATGAGAACCTCAAAGCCCGCAACGCGGCCAGTGGTGGTGAAGAAATGCTGCGCCTGCGTGCTTACGAAAAGCTGCAAAATCTCGTTGGTCGCGGGATGGTGAAAATCACCGTCGGCAAAGATGGCAAGAAGAGCTACAAAGGTCTGCCCAAGCAGCTCGCCACACTTCAGACAAACGTCACGCCTGCTGCGTAAGTGGTCAATTTTCTACCCATTCTGCTCCAAGTCGGCATCGTGCTCGGCTTCGGCATCAGCACACTGCTCATCAGTGTGATCCTTGGCAAAAGCGCCAAGCGTAACGCCACCAAAGACACGGCTTACGAGTGCGGCATGGTCGCCAAGACCGGCGCGCAGCCTCGCATCGCGATGAGGTAAAACTTCACCGAGAAGCGAGGCTGCGCGCCGGTCTT
>JAYVQK010000326.1:0-13228 GCA_043757005.1 Verrucomicrobiaceae bacterium | reverse complement strand
TGGATTTGAACCACGAAGAGCACGAAGAGCACGAAGGAAATATCAGGGAAAGAGTGCCCTTTCATCCCTCCTCTTCGTGTCTTTCGTGCCCTTCGTGCCCTTCGTGGTTCAAAATAGACCACGCGCCACTCCCCGCGTCTTCCCTCCTCCTCCGCCGCTCTGCGCCTGTAGATGCGAGGCCCCGTCGCTTTAAACGCACAGAGGTGGGGCAAAGGAGTTTCCTTTGCGGGCTTGCCAGAGTCGTTCTCATTCCTACTCTCCGCGCCCTCATGATTGCCCGTTATACACAGCCGCAGATGGCTGCCATTTGGACCGACCAGCGCAAATACGAAATCTGGCTCGAAATCGAAACGCTTGCGTGCGAGGCGCAGGCCGAGTGCGGCTACATCCCGCTGGAGGATGCGCGGACGATCCGAGAGAAGGGCAAATTTCAGATCGAGGAGATCGAGGAGATCGAGCTGCGGACGAATCACGACGTGATCGCTTTCCTCGAAAACGTGGCCAGCTACGTGGGGCCGGCTTGCCGCTGGATGCACCAGGGGATGACGAGTAGCGATGTGCTGGATACGACGCTGGCCGTGCAGATGGCGGAGGCTTCGGACATCATCGCGAAGGATCTCCGTGAGCTGCGCGAGGTGATCGCCCGGCGCGCGCTGGAGTATAAGATGACGCCGATGATTGGCCGCTCGCACGGCATCCACGCCGAGCCGATCACTTTTGGGCTAAAGCTCGCGCTGATGTATGATGAGTTTGGCCGGGCGCTGGAGCGCTTCGAGCAACTGCAACCGCGCGTGCGCGTGGGCAAACTGAGCGGGGCTGTGGGCACGCACGCGCATCTCGATCCCAAGGTGGAGTCGCTTGTATGTGAACGCCTCGGGCTGCGCCCCGCTGCGCTCTCCACGCAAGTCTTGCAGCGGGATCGCCACGCGGAATACCACACGGTGCTGGCGTTGATTGCGTCGAGCATTGATCGCTGGGCGACGGAATTTCGTCACCTCCAGCGCACCGAAGTCCTCGAAGTAGAGGAGTATTTTAAACCCGGCCAGAAGGGCCGCAGTGCGATGCCGCACAAGCGTAATCCCATCACCGGCGAGAAGCTGAGTGGCCTCGCCCGTCTCATCCGCAGCAACGCCATCGCCGCGCTGGAGAATGTGCCGCTGTGGCACGAGCGCGACATCAGCCATTCGTCCGTGGAGCGCGTGATTTTCCCGGACTCGTGCATCCTCGTGGATTACATGATCTGCCAGCTCCGCAAGCTGGTGGATCGCCTCATCGTGTATCCCGCCAACATGGAGCGGAACATGAAGATCACGAAGGGCCTCTATCATTCGCAGACGATCTTGCTAAAGCTCACGGAGCGCGGGCTTGAGCGGAAGACCGCCTACGAAGCCGTGCAGCGCGCGGCGATGGCTACGTGGCAAGGCGAGCAATCGCTGCTGGAAAACTTGCAGCTCGAAACGGAGATCACCGCAAAGATCCCGCCCGCAGAGCTGGCGACGCTGTGCTCGCTGGATCATCACTTCCGCTGGGTGGACGATACTTTCCGCAAGCTCGGTCTTTTGTAGAAAGGCCGCGCCTGCGTTAGAAAATTAGGAGTTCGGAGTTCAGAGTTCAGCCCGCCGCAGGGCACGAGCCACTCGCGAGAGCCTCAGCGCCTGCGGCAGGCTGAACTCTGAACTCTGAACTCTGAATCCTCCGCGTCTCATTCTAAGAGCGGCGCGGCTCGGCGCTTCACCGTAGCAATTGTATGAGACCTTCGGCCATTTTCGCCTTTATCCTTTGCGGCCTCGCGGTCGCCGCCGCTGAGCCTTCGGCACCGCCCGCCGCTGTCCGGCAGTTGCTGGATGATCGCTGCTTTGAGTGCCACGACGAGGATGCGAAAAAGGGGAAGCTGGATCTTACGGCGCTGAAGTTTGACCTCGGCGATGCGAAGGCTTTTGCGATGTGGGTGAAAGTCCACGACCGAGTGCGCGATGGGGAGATGCCGCCGAAGAAAAAGGAGCAGCCGACGGAGGCGGAGCGCGCGGCTTTTTTAAAGGAAATCGCGACGCCGATGATCGCAGCGGATCAAGCACGGGAGCGCACGACGTGGCGGCGGATGAATCGCTACGAGTATGAGAATACGCTGCGCGATTTGCTGAGTGCGCCGTGGCTGCAAATCAAAGAAAAGCTGCCGGAGGATGGGGAGGCGAATCGCTTTAATAAGATCGGCGATGCGCTGGATGTGTCGCACGTGCAGATGGCACGTTACCTCGGCGCGGCGGACTACGCGCTGCGCGAGGTGGTGGCCTCGCAGGCTGCGCGCCCAGAGACGAAGACGCAGCGTTTTTACGCCCGTGAAGACGAGAAGCTGCTGGGGAAGATGAAGTTTGGAGAATTCAACCAAAGCCCCGAGCGGGCGACGTTCCCGGTGCTGGGTTTTGCGGCGCAGCCGGAGGTGCGCGCGGGGAAAGCGCCGGGCTCGGACGCGGCGCTGCGCGAGCAGGAGGCCATCGGCGTTGTGGCGAGCAGCTACGAGCCGATCGAGCTGCATTTCAATCGCTTCGTGGCACCGCGCTCGGGGCGCTACAAGCTGCGCTTTAGCGGCTACTCGGTGTGGGTGGGGCCGGGCGCGGAGAAGAGCTGGTGGCGGCCAAATCTCGATGTCGTCTCGCAAGGCCGACGCCCCGAGCCGGTGACGATTTATGGCGAGACGCCGCCGCGCCAACTCCGGCTGCTGGGGAGTTTTGATTTCGGCACGGAGCCGACGGTTTGCGAGTGCGATGTCTATTTGCTGAAAGGCGAGATCATCCGCTACGACGCCGCGCGGCTCTTCCGCTCGCGCCCGCCGAATTACCACAACCCGCTCGCCGAGCGCGATGGCCAGCCGGGTCTCGCGATGCAGTGGATGGAGGCGGAAGGCCCTCTCCTCGACGCATGGCCGAACGCCGGGCACGCGCTGCTTTTCGATAACGTGCCCGCGAGCAGCGCCGACCCCGCCGATGCCGAGCGGCTGCTCCGCCGCTTCCTCCAGCGCGCCTGCCGCCAGCCCAGCACGGATGCGGATGTGCAAGCCTTCCTCCATGTCATTGAGAGCGCGCGTAAGACCGGCAGTGACTTCGCGGATGCGATGATCGCTGGCTACACCGCCGTGCTCTGCTCGCCGAAATTCCTCTGCATGGAGGAAAAGCCCGGCCACCTCGATTCCACCTCCATCGCCACGCGACTCGCCTATTTCCTCTGGAACTCCGAGCCCGACTCCGAGCTCCGCGCCGCCGATCTCGCGAAGCCCGACATTTTGCGCCAGCAGACCGACCGCCTCCTCGCCGATCTGAAATCGCAACGCTTCGTGAACGCCTTCCTCGATTACTGGCTCGATCTGCGCAAAGCCGAAGCCACCTCGCCGGATGCGATGCTTTACCCGGACTACTACCTCGACGACCTCCTCGTGGAGTCCTCCGTGCGCGAGACGCAGGCGTTTTTCGCTGAGCTGCTGCGGGGCGATCTACCCGCCAGCACGCTCGTCTCTTCCGACTTCGCGATGCTGAATGAACGCCTCGCCCAGCACTACGCCCTCCCGCCCATCAGCGGCGCAGGCATCCGCCGCGTGGCCCTCCCCGAAGGCAGCGTGCGCGGCGGCCTCATGACCCAGGCCAGCGTGCTCAAAGTCACCGCCAACGGCACCACCACCTCACCCGTCTTACGCGGCGCATGGATCATGGAGCGCATCCTCGGCAAACAACCACCGCCACCCCCGCCGAGCATCCCCGCCATCGAGCCCGACACGCGCGGCGCACACACCATCCGCGAGCAACTCGCCGCCCACCGCAAAGAAGAAAGCTGCGCCGCCTGCCATGCGAAGATAGACCCCGCCGGCTTTGCGCTAGAGAGCTTCGACGTGATGGGCGGCTGGCGCGAAAACTACCGCGCCCTCGGCGACGGCACGCCTCCTCCGGGTTTTGGCAAAAACGGACAGCCCTTCGCCTTCCACCCCGCCCAGCCCGTAGATGCCAGCGGCGTGCTCCCCGATGGTCGCGCTTTCACCGACATCCACGAGCTCAAGCACCTCCTCCTCGCCGACGAAGAACAAGTCGCCCGCAACCTCGCCCGCCAACTCGCCACCTACGCCACCGGAGCCCCCATCCGCTTCGGCGACCGCCCCGCCATCGAGGCCATCCTCGCCCAGGCCAAACCCCAACACTTCGGCGTCCAAGCGATCCTTCAAGCCCTCGTCCAGAGCGAGCTTTTCCAAAACAAATAATTCCCCCCCAAGCGCCCCACCACCCCGAAAACAAATAACAACCCCCACGAAATCCCCCTCTGCCAGTCGCCCACCCTCTGAAAACCCCGGATAGTTCAACCAGCAATGACTATGCGGCCACGCGCATAGCCATCAGAAGTTGTTAGGCGTTGCGGTCATTTGGTTGTAAGACTCCATACACTGAAAACATGGTCTCTTTTGCCGCCGTTGTGACAGTCAACGCAGTTAGCGAGCTTGCCGGTGGTGACCTCGCCTGCCGGTGTGTAGAAGAAGAACTCCCAATCACCATTGGCCGCATCGTATCCTTTGGGACGCTTGACCATGCCTCCGATGTCCGAAACCGATTTGCCGTCGCGCCCGAGCTTCTCCTTCACGATTACCGACCCGACCGGAAACTCGGCCGCGTTAGCGGCGATAGAATCCGCTGCGGGCGGATTGGCGTAAATGTGAACGGCTACTCGCGTATGCGGACCGGTAATCGCCTGTTCCTTGTCTAGCAGTTCCTTACCGGGAGTCTTGCAGAGCAGAGCAGTGAGTGGCGCGATGTAACGCGGTTCTGTGGTGAGACGCTTGAACTCTCGGTAGAACGTCGCGGCTGAATCCTTGGTAATCACAAGCGGCTCTGCTGCCCAAAGCAGAGAAGTGATCGAAAACAGGATGATGAAATGCCGTTTCATTCGAGAGTGAGCGTAGCAACGCCTAGACTTTATGGCTACCTGTTTGCAGCGCGTGGCGATTTTTGAAAGAGGAGCGGTGGGCTTGAAGAGGCTTGGAGGGGCTTGTCGGAGGCGGGTTGCGTGGGGTAAGGCGGGCTTTGCCGCGAGAGTGGGAGCACCGCTGGAGCGGCGTCACTGAATAAAAACTAACACATGACAAACATACCATGAGGAAAGAAATACGGTAGATCGGACTCGATATCCATGTCGAAAACATCACCATCGCGCCTGCGGAAAGCGGGGCGATGTTTGCGGGGAGATGCGGTTTTATGGGACGATCTCGAATGATTTGCATGCGCTGGAGAAGGTCTTTGCGAAGCTGAAAAAGGGTTCTTTCGAGAATTTAGTCGGTGGGCATGAAGGCGAGTAGCGGCAGAGCGGAGCGGGATTGCGGCGGATCGCCAGACATCCGCCCGCTCGAAAGGCTAAGTCGAATCTGTGCAACCCACCGCGCCAGCGGCAATGGTTCCCCCCTGAATCAACAACCAGTTCGCTCGTTCCTCTAGGGCAATCGGTCGCCGCCACTCTTGCCGAACGGCGTCCCTCGAAACCTTTCCAGGCAAAGGAGGGGCCTTCTCCCATTAAATTCCTGGAAGAACCAACTATAGGTGCTCGCGCGGTTACGGAGATAAAGTGCGGGGGTGATTCGTGGCCACAAGCGCGCCGAGCGTGCTTTCAAATGTTTCAAATCTTGCTTTTGCCCCCAAATGAAATCACCTTCCCGGCCATGCAGCTTACTATGCTGAAATCCAAACTCCATCGCGCGACGGTGACTGGCGCGTGTGTTGATTACGAGGGCAGCCTCACGATCTCCGCTGATCTCGCGGAGCGTGTGGGGATGCTGCCGTATGAGCGCATCCTCGCGAGTAATATGGCCAACGGGGCGCGCTTCGAGACCTACGTGATCTACGGGCCGCGCGGCGAGGGCATCATCGAGCTGAATGGTGCGACGGCGCATCTCGGCACCATCGGCGACCGGCTCACGATCATGAGCTACGGCCAATTTACGCCCGAGGAAGCGACCGCCCATCGCCCGCGCGTGGCGCTGCTCGATGAGCAAAACAATGTCGTCCGCTATGAGGCGGGCGTGATCTCGCGCTTCCATGAAGTGCTCGCGTAGCCTCCCAGCACATCGCCATTTTCATCCATGAAAGAATATCTACTCAGTCCTTTTGCACTCGGTTTCTACGTAGGCTGCGGCCTGCTGCTCATCGCGCTGTATCATCACACCAAGCTGAAATTTGAGCACAGCCGCTACCGCCGGATGCTGAGTGATAAACTGGAGATCGAGGCCAGCACGATGTCGAAGATGAAGCAGGAAGCGGATGCGCTGAAAAAGGAGAACGAGAACCTCCGCGTGAAAGTGCAGACGCAAAATGAATCGCCCGACAATAAGCTCGGTCGCGACCTGGAAGTCTTTGCCCGTGCGGAAAGGAAGATGATGGTCGCCGCCCCTGGCTTCGCGGGTTCGTGGGAGCAGGCAAAGCAAGCAGCCTTCCAAGAGATCGCGGATGAGGAGACGGGAAAGGCTACGCCAAAGCGCTTTTTCCAGCGGTTCTTCGGCGGCAATGCGGCGGGCGTGGAGACGATCAAAGCTCTGCCTGCGAGCGGAGAACCAGCGAAGGCTGAGGGCGTGTAAGGTGACACAGGCGGGACGCCTGTGCTACGTTCCCTCCGCGCGAGATTCCGGTGGACGCTGCTTTATCTCACGGGGCAAACTCGCGGGGCTTTTTCCTATCTCTGCACATGAAGTTTTACTTTCTCACTGTCTCCATTCTCACCCTGCCGCTGGCTGCGGCGGAGGTGCCGGTGTCGTTCAATCGCGACATCCGCCCGATCATGTCGGACACGTGCTTTCACTGCCACGGCTTCGATGCAAAGGCGCGCAAGGCTGGGCTGCGGCTGGATCTACGCGAGGAGGCGATGAAGCCGATGGAGAGTGGCGAGACGCCCATCGTGCCGGGTAAGCCGGAGAAGAGTGAGATCATCACGCGGCTTTTTTCCACAGACGAGGAAGAGATCATGCCCCCGGTGAAGGCGCACAAGCCATTCACGTCGCAGCAAAAAGAGCTGATGAAACGCTGGGTGGCGGAGGGCGCGAAGTATGAGCCGCACTGGGCCTACGCGCCGCTGGTGCGCCCGGCATTGCCGCAAGTGGGAGTGCCGCATCCCATAGATGCGTTCGTTTTAGAAAAGCTCGCGGGGAAGAAAATCACACCCTCCCCGGAGGCGTCGCGGGAGCGGCTGTTGCGGCGGCTTTCGCTCGATCTCACGGGGCTGCCACCGAGCGTGGAGGAGATGGCGGCTTTCATCGGCGACGTGAGTGCGGATGCGTATGGGCGGCAGGTGAAGCGGCTGCTGGCCTCGCCGCAATTTGGCGAGCGGATGGCGGTGTGGTGGCTGGATGTGGCGCGGTTTGCAGACACGGTGGGGTTTCACGGGGATCAAAATCAGCGCATCTTTCCGTATCGCGATTATGTGATCGCAGCGTTCAATGGGAATAAGCCATTCGATCAATTCACGGTGGAGCAACTCGCGGGAGATTTGCTGCCAAATCCCACGCCCGAGCAGCTCGTGGCGACGGGCTACAATCGACTGAATATGATGACGCGCGAGGGCGGTGCGCAAGCCAAGGAATACCTGGCGAAGTATGGAGCAGAGCGGGTGCGCGCGGTGGCGGCGGCGTGGTTTGGGAGCACGTTTGGGTGCGCAGAGTGCCACGATCATAAGTTTGACCCGATCAAGACGCGGGACTTCTACGAGTTGCAATCGTTCTTTGCGGATGTGAAGCAATGGGGCGTGTATAGCGACTACGGCTACACGCCCGTGCCGGAGCTGAAGGGCTTCGACAATGATCATCCTTTCCCCCCCGAGATCGAGGTGGAGAGCGCGTATTTACAGGCGCGCGAGGCGCAGGCGCGGGCAGAGTTGTCGCAGCATCTCACGAAGTCTGTGGATGAGGGAAAGCTGGCGACTTGGGAAAAAGAGAGTCGTGAATTTTTGCAACGCCAGCCGGACGGATGGACGCGCCCCGCGCTAAATGTCGCACGCTACAAAGACGGAAAACCGCTGGAAAATGGCGGCGTGGAAGTGGGAGACGAGCTTGCCGTGCCGTTTGATATAAAGACAGGAGACGGCGAGGAACTGCACATCTCGCTACGGCCCGGCGCGGGCCGTGTGGCGGCGGTGCGGATGCAGCTCGGTGAGAAATTTACGACTGAGCCGGAAATGAAAGAAATGAAGTTCGCCGCTATGCTCCAGCGGGCTGGTGGGCAGCCCGTGCCGTTAGCGATTCATTTCGCGGACGCGGATGCAAATCAGCCGCGATATTCGGGTGGGCAGCCGGTCGTGGGGGTGACGAAAGGATGGCGTCTGCCCAAGCAAAAGCCGGGACAGGTTTTCACCACCGTGTGGGTGCTCGATGAGCCTGTAGAGCTGCACGAAGAGGATCGCCTCGTGCTGACGGTCAGCGATGAGGTAAAGGCCACACTGCGCTTTTCCGTATCGCCATTTGCGGCGCTCGATCCTCTCCGAATCAACGATGAGAGCGCGCGGAAAGCGCTGCTCGCTGCTCTGGAAAAGCGTGGGGATGCCGAGCGCCAGCAAGTCGCCGAGCGGTGGCTGTGCTCTACGCAAGCCGACCGGCCCGCTTTACAAAAAGCACGCGAGATGGCGGCAGCGATCCGGCAATTTCACGGCGGCAAAGCGTGGTCGCTGGTGACGAAGAGTGCCGAGCCACTAACCGTGCGTGTGCTGCCGCGCGGGAATTGGCAGGACGAGACGGGTGCCGTGGTGCTGCCCGCGACGCCGAGCTTCCTGCCCGGGCGGCTGGAGAGCACGCCAGAACGGCGTCTCACGCGGCTCGATCTCGCGCGATGGATCGTCTCGAAGGAAAACCCCATCGCCGCGCGCACCGTGATGAATCGTCTGTGGCAGCCGTTCTTCGGCACTGCGCTGAGTGCGGCGGTGGACGATCTCGGCTCGCAGGGCGAATGGCCATCGCACCCGGAATTGCTCGATTGGCTCGCGTGTGAATTCCGCGAGAGCGGCTGGGACGTAAAGCACATGGTGGAGCTGATTGTGACGAGCGCGACCTATCGCCAAAGCAGCAACCTGCGTCCCGAGCTAAAAGACCTCGACCCCAGCAATCGCCTGCTCGCTTCGCAAAACCCGCGCCGATTGGAGGCCGAGTTCGTCCGCGATAATGCTCTCCGCATCGCGGGTCTGCTGGATACGAAACTCATCGGCGGCCCGAGCGCAAAGCCCTACCAGCCCGCCGGGCATTTTGCCGGGTTGCAATTTCCCGACCGTGGCTACCTCGCGAGCAACGCCGATGAACAGTGGCGGCGCGGCATTTATATGCACTGGCAACGCACATTTTTGCATCCGATGCTCGTCAATTTCGATGCCCCGAGCCGCGACGAATGTGCCGCGCTCCGCACCGTGAGCAATACGCCACAGCAAGCACTGACGCTGCTGAACGACCCGACCTTTGTGGAAGCCTCCCGCGCCTTTGCCTCGCGACTCCTCGCGGAGAAAAGCGACAGCGACAGCGCGCGAGTGGATCGCGCGTTCCAGATCGCCGTGGGCCATCCTGCGAAAGCGAAAGATCGCGAGCGCCTCGTCGCTTTCCTCGGCGAGCAGCGGAAGCAATACGCCGCCGCGCCGGACGACGCGCAGAAGCTTCTCCACATTGGCATTGCCCCCCAACCCGCGAACGACAACGCCATCGAAACCGCCGCGTGGACGCAAGTTTGCCGCGTCCTGCTGAACGCACAGGAAACCATCACCCGCTACTAAAATGAACTTCCTCACACCGACTGAGATCAACCGTCGCACCTTCCTCACGCAAAGCGCGTATGGGCTGGGTGGCGCAGCGTTTGCCATGCTAGCGGAGCGCGCGCTGAGTGCACCGACGAGCGATGAGCGCTGGCGTGGCGTGATTCAGGAGCCGCACTTCCCCATTAAAGCCAAACGTGTGATTTACCTCTGCATGGCAGGCGGGCCATCGCATTTGGAAACGTTCGATTACAAGCCCGACCTGGAGAAGTTGGACGGCAAGGCGTTCCCAGAATCTTTCACGAAAGGTCAACAACTCGCACAGCTCCAAGGCGCTGTGCTAAAGGCGCGCGGGCCGATTGCGCCCTTTCGTAAACACGGGCAAAGCGGCATTGAGATTTGCGATCTTTTCCCCCACATCGCGGGCCTCGCGGATGACCTTTGTGTGGTGCGCTCGATGCAGACCGAGCAGATCAATCACGACACTGCGCACGCCTTTATGAATACGGGCAGCATCATCAAAGGTCGCCCCAGCATGGGCTCCTGGCTGCTCTACGGGCTGGGCTCGGAGACGCAGCAACTCCCAGGTTTTGTAGTGCTCACCTCGAAGGGAAAAAACGGCGTGCAGCCGATCTCCGCGCGCCAGTGGAGCAGCGGCGTGTTGCCCAGCCGATTCCAAGGCATCCAGCTCCAATCACGCGGCGACGCGGTGCATTACATCGGGAATCCCGAGGGTGTCTGCCAGAGCACGCAGCGGCAGGTGGTGGACGAGGTGATGCGGCTAAATGGCAGCCTCGCGGAGGAAACGAACGACCCTGAAATCGCGACGCGAATCGCGCAGTATGAGATGGCTTTTAAAATGCAGGCGAGCGTGCCGGAACTCACGGATTTCAAAAGCGAACCGCCAGCGATGCTGGAGCGTTACGGCGTGAAGGAACCGGGCGACGGATCCTTTGCCTCGAACTGCCTGCTCGCCCGCCGACTCGCTGAGCGCGGCGTGCGGATGATCCAGCTTTACCATCGCGGATGGGATCACCACGGCGACATCGCGGGCGGAATGAAGGAAGGCGCGGAGGCTGTGGATAAAGCCTCCGCCGCGCTCCTCACTGATTTGAAAGAACGCGGGATGCTCGACGATACGCTCGTGCTGTGGGGCGGAGAATTTGGTCGCACGCCGATGGGCCAGGGCAGTGGTCGCGACCACCACATCCTCGGCTTTAGCCTCTTCATGGCGGGCGGCGGCGTGAAGCGCGGCGTGACCTATGGCAGCACGGATGAGCTCGGCTACCGCGCCACGGAGAACGTCGTAGATGTCCACGATCTCCACGCGACGATTCTCGCGCTGATGGGCATAGACCACCACCGCCTCACCACGAAATTCCAAGGTCTCGACGTGCGCCTCACGGGCATCGCTGGCAAGGCAGTGAAGGGGCTGATGGCGTAGCTGGAGGCGGTGCTCGCTCGTAGCGCGGACGCCCCGTCCGTAGCGCGACGAGCGCGTGCTTTGCACGCGCTGCGGACGGGGGCATCCGCAAAACAAAACGGACGAGGCGTCCGCGCTACGAGCCAGCGTCTCGCGCATGCGAGCAATCACCATTCACCCTCAGCGATCCCCTCTAGCAAAGCCTCGCCGGTTGCCCGGTGCTCTCCAGCACTGCGCGCCAGAGATCACCAGTGGGGTTCACTTTGCTGCGACCTACTCCGGTGACGAGTGCGATGGGAAGATGCACAAAGGAACAGTGCCAGCGGCCTACGAGCATCGCCGTCTTACCAGACATGGCGGCGTGGACGGCGTGTTGGGCGAGGTGTTGGCAGAAGAAATTGTCCTGCGCGTTGGCGGGCACGCTGCGGATGATGTAGCTGGGATCAATATACTTTAGATTCAGCTCAATGCGGCGCTCTTTAAAGAAACCGCTGATACGGTCGCGGAGATAGATGCCGATGTCTTTCGGGCGCTTGTTGCCGCTGGCATCCAGCTCTTCGTAGCCGGACATGAGGTCTTGCCCCGCGCCTTCGGAGACGACGATGACGGCACTTTTTTTCTTCGCGATCTTGTAGCGCAGCGCCTCCAGCAGTCCGCGCTCACCGTCGAGCTTGAAGGGCACCTCGGGGATTAAAACGAAGTCCACATTCCCATCCGCTAGTGCGCCGTAGCACGAGATGAAGCCGCTCTCGCGACCCATGAGCCGCACGATGCCGACGCCATTTGGAGCACCGAGAGCCTCGGCGTGCGCAGAGCGGATCGTCTTTACGGCCTCACCGAACGCCGTCTCGAAGCCGAACGATTTATCGAGATACTGGATGTCGTTATCAATCGTCTTGGGGATGCCGACGATGGCTTTTTTCAGCCCGCGCCGTTCGATCTCTTCGGCCAGCAGCCTTGCGCCAGCGAGCGTTCCGTCGCCGCCGACGACGAAGAGGATATCCACTTTCATCTCCTCTAAATTATCCACCATCTCGCCGATGTCCTGATTCCCCCGCGAGCTGCCGAGGATGCTGCCGCCGAGGAGGTGGATCTGCGAGACGTTCTCGGGCTTGAGCATGATCGGCGTGTGCCCGTAACGCTGGATGAGCCCTTGGTAGCCGTAGCGGAAGCCGTAGATTTTGGTGACGCGGTAGCGGTTGTAGAGCTGGGTGACGAGACCCTTTATCATGTCGTTTAGCCCTGGGCACAGCCCGCCGCAGGTGACGATGCCGGCGGTGACGCGCGAGGGCTCAAAGAAGAGATTTTCGCGCGGCCCGGCGACTTCAAAGCTGAGGACTTTTTGCGATCCGACATCCACCGGCGGCGCATCAAGATCGAGCACGTGATCGTAGAGCACACGCTCGTTGTCGGTTCTAAATTTCACTTCCACGCTGCCAATCTGGTGCAGCGGTGAGGGGACTAAACACTCCCCAAGTTTTTTGATAGTCGTCGGCATTTTTTCGCCCGTAGTCTCTGCATCCATCGGCCTCTCCGCGCAAGTTCAAAACCCGTGAAGTGGGTTAAAGCGCGTCTCGCACCCATCAACCATCAACAAAAAAGCATCAACCTTCACATCCCTCGCACTTGCAAACGCGATGGCATGGGCGATGCTAAAAATATCTTCAATATGTTGTCCCTTACTACACGCACACGCCAACATCGCCCGGACATCTTCCGGGCGCTCCAAGCCGCCGAAGGATACACCAGTCTCGGACTCTACCGAGAAGCCCTCAAGGAACTCGACTACGTCGAAGGCCAAGAGCAGGAAGACTGCGATATGCTCATCGCCCGCGTGCGAGTGCTCATGCACTTGAAGCGCTGGAGCGCCGCCGCACGCCTCTCGCTGCGCGGCGAGAGGCTCTATGAAAACGAGGATGAATTCACCGTGCAGCGCGCCTTTTCCCTGCACAAACTCGACAAGGGCGCAGAGGCCGCGCGCGTGCTGGAGGAGGCCCCCGATTGGCTCCGGCGCACGGGCATCCTCCACTACAATCTCGGCTGTTACGAGGCCCGCTGGGGGAATCTGAA
>JAYVQK010000325.1:0-13292 GCA_043757005.1 Verrucomicrobiaceae bacterium | reverse complement strand
CACCTTGTCCGCGACCATCCACTTCACGATCTCCCGCGGCTCGATGCGGCTGAAGATGGGCGAAAACAGCACACACCCGCAGCGCTCCGCGAGTCCGTGTTCGCGCACGCGGTCGCGCGACCACTCGTAATCCTCGCGCGAGCCGATGACAAATTTCACCTCATCGCGTTTTTCGAGGTGCGCGATGTTGCTCCACAGATTGCGCGTGCACTCGCCGCTGTCCGGCGTCTTCAGATCCATGATGCGATGCACGCGCGGATCCACCACCCCGATGTCGTGCGCGCCGCTCGTCTCAATGAGCACGGTCTTCCCCGCATCGCACAGCGCGGTCATCAGCGGGAGCACGTTTTTTTGCAGCAGCGGCTCGCCGCCGGTGATCTCCACGAGCGGACACTCCAGCGCGAGCAGCTCGGCGAGGACTTCGGAAACAAGCCGCTTCTTGCCTTCGTAAAACGCATACTCCGTGTCGCAATACGTGCAGCGCAAATCGCACGCGGTGAGCCGCACAAAGACACAGCGCCAGCCCGCCCAAGTGCTCTCGCCTTGGATGGACTCATAGACTTCGTTCACTTTCAGCGTTGGCAATTTCACGTCGGACATTCGCCCCATCCTCTACTCCAGCGCGCTCCGCGAGGGAACCGCTAAAGTAGTTTGAACCACGAAGGACACGAAGCGCACGAAGGCTATACAAGGGGCTGGCTTTCGGATGGATGTCTTTTCTTCGTGTCCTTCGTGGTTCCAAATATACCACTGCCATCCTCGCGCACATTCCTATTCCAAAACCGCGCGCACTCGTTGCATCATGCGCCGTATGTCCACGAACCGCATTGATGCTACGTTTGCCAAGCTCCACGCCGCGCGCCGCGCTGGCTTCATCGCCTACCTCTGCGGCGGCGACCCCACGCTGGCCGTCACGCGCGACCTCGTTATTGCCTTTGAAAAAGCGGGCGTGGACCTCGTGGAAATCGGCGTCCCATTTTCCGATCCCCTCGCCGACGGCGTGGTGAACCAACTCGCCAGCGCCCGCGCCCTCGCCGCTGGTGCGAGCGTCCCCGGCGTGCTCCAGTGCGTGCGCGAAATCCGCGAGCGCGCCCAGCTCCCCATCGTCCTCTACACCTACATGAACCCCGTCTATCGCTACGGCTTCGACCGCTTCCTCGCCGACGCCGAAGCCGCCGGGGTGGACGGCATCCTCTTCCTCGACCTCCCGCCGGATGAAGACGCCGCCTCCCCCGAGCTGCAAATGCACGGCCCGCTGAAACGCATCCGCCTCATCGCCCCGACCACGCTGGATTCCCGCATCGCCCTCCTCGCGAATGGCGCGGGCGGCTTCCTCTACTACGTCAGCCGCACCGGCGTCACCGGCGCGACCGCCGAGATCGCCACCGACCTCGCCGAGCAAGTCGCCGCGATTAAAAAACACACCACCCTGCCCGTCGCAGTCGGCTTCGGAATCAGCACCCCCGACCACGTCCGCACCGTCGCCCAGAGCGCGGATGCGGTGATCGTCGGCAGCGCCATCGTGAAACAAATCGCCGCCCACGGTAGCGACCCCGCCATCGTAGAAAAAGTCACCGCCTTCGTGAGCACGCTCACCGCCGCGCTGCGGAGTTAGTTCAGGAGTTGCGCGATGCGGTGGGTGCGGGGAGATCGCCTTGGTCTGAAATCGTGGGAAAACACTTGGGCTAAAGATTTACACAACCTGAACAATTCTCTCGGTCTATTCTCACACCTTTTTAACGAAGGGGTTGTTTCTTTCATCGTAGTCAATCCAACTTAAAAAACTCATGAAAACAAAATCAATCCTCGTAACTGCTGTGGCTCTCACGCTCGCCGTGTGGGCTTCCCATGCTCAAGATAAACCCACGCCGCCGAATCCGCCGCCTGCCGATGCTGGGGCGCATCGCGATGGCGACCGACCGAATCCCGTGCGCCCGATCGCGGGGCTTTTTGCGGCGCTCGATCTAAATGGCGACGGTGCGATAGATGCCGATGAGCTCGCGAAAGCCAGTGAGTCTCTAAAAAAACTCGATAAGAACAGCGACGGAAAAATCACCCGCGATGAGGCTCGCCCGCCTGCTGGAGATCGCCCGCAAGGCGAGCGCCCACCGCGCCAAGACGGCCAAGGAGGCGCGCAGCCGCAGAGCCCGCAGGACCAGCGCGGCGGCGAGCGCCAGCACGCGCCAGACGCGAATCGCCCGCCACGCGGCGAAGGCCGTGGAGGCGCAGACCCACAGGCATACCAGCAGCAGGGCCCGCCGCCTTTTTTTGCGCAAAATGGACGCGGCGATAGGATGCAGCAGCGCGGCGGGCAGGGGATGATGCCACAGCAATTCGGAGCAGGGCCCGGCCCGCAGCAAGGCCCGCCGCCTTTCGCGCCGCAGGGTGGGCGCGGCCCTGGGATGCCGCAGCGCGGTGGGCAAGGGATGATGCCGCCGCCATTTGGCGCAGGGCCCGGCCCGCAGCAAGGCCCGCCGCCTTTCGCGCCGCAGGGTGGGCGTGGTCCTGAGATGCAGCAGCGCGGCGGGCAGGGGATGATGCCGCCGCCATTTGGCGCAGGGCCCGGCCAGCAGACGCAGGGGATTGCCCCGCGTCCGCTTGAATGACAAAAAATGACCCGGAGCGATTAAAGCAGCGTTTCTATCTGAGACTTCGAACTCTGAACTCTGAACTTCGAATGGCGCTATCGAAGCAGCAAAGTTCGAAGTTCAGAGTTCAGAGTTCAGAGTTCAGACCATCCCCTTTACGCCAAAATCCCCTTCACCACTTCGCCTTCGCTGGTCGGGCCGATGAGGCGGTTGTTGAGGCCTTGGTAGCGGTAGCTGAATTGATACGCATCGAAGCCGAGGAGGTGGAGGATGGTGGCTTGGAGGTCGCGCACGGTGACTTTGTTTTCGGCGATGTGGTAGCCGAGTTCGTCGGTGCTGCCGTAGGCGAGGCCGGGCTTCACGCCGGCACCGGCCATCCACATCGTGAAGCAGTGGGGGTGGTGGTCGCGCCCGAGGAATTTCGAGCCGCCACGCGCTTCGTTCATCGGCGTGCGGCCAAATTCTCCGCCCCAGACGATGAGCGTGCTACCGAGCAAGCCGCGCTCTTTGAGGTCGGTGATGAGGGCGGCGCAGGCTTGGTCCACTTGTTTGCATTTATTCGGGAAGGCGGTGACGAGGTCGTCCACGCTGCCGGTGCCGTGGATGTCCCAGCCCCAGTCAAAGAGCTGCACAAAGCGCACGCCTTTTTCCACGAGTCGCCGGGCGAGGAGACAGTTATTGGCAAAGGAAGCGGTGCCCGGTTTTGCGCCGTAGGCGTCGAGCATGGCGGCGGGTTCTTTCGTAATATCGAAGGCGTCCGGCACGCTGGCCTGCATCCGGTAGGCGAGCTCGTATTGCTCGATGCGGGTGGCGGTCTCGGGGTCGTGGAAGGTGGCCAGCTCTTCTTCGTTGATGGTCTTTAGCGCATCGAGCGAACGCCGCCGCGTCTCCCGGCTCATGCCCGCCGGGTCGCTCACATACAGGATCGGGTCGCCCGCCGCGCGGCACTGCACACCTTGATACGCGCCGGGTAAAAAGCCGCTGCCCCAACACGACTTGCCGCCGGTGGGGTCGCTGCCGCCGCTGAGGAGGGTGACGAAGCCGGGCAGGTCTTGGTTTTCCGAGCCGAGCCCGTAGGTCACCCAGGAGCCGAGCGACGCGGAGCCATTGCGCATATTCCCCGTGTAGATCATCAGCTCGGCGGGGGCGTGGTTGAATTGGTCGGTATTCATCGAATGGATGAAGCACAGCTCGTCCACGATCTTCGCCGTGTGCGGGAGCTTTTCGCTCACCCACGCGCCGCTCTGCCCGTATTGCGCAAAGCTGTAAGGCGAGCCGAGGAGCTTCGGCGTGCCTTTGATAAAAGCGAATTTTTCGCCCTTGAGGAACCGTTCCGGGCAGTCCTTGAGGTGATTGGCTTTCAGCTCCGGCTTCCAATCAAACATATCCAGCGACGGCGGCGCACCGCTCATCGAGAGGTAGATCACCGCCTTCGCTTTCGTGGGCAGCGGCGCGAGCTTCGGGGCGAGCGGACGCTCCGCCTGCGCGTGGCCGAGCAGCGATTGCAGCGCGATGGCCCCGAGGCTAAAGCGCCCGGCGTCGTGCAAAAATTCGCGGCGAGTGTGCGTGCGGAGTGATTGAAAAAACGGATCCATAGACGACTGAGAGTATCCGTAGTGGGGCGCGTTCTTTGTATCCAACGGCTTACTATATCCGCCGAGCTTTTCGTTTGCGAAGAGTCGGAGGCGAACTACTTTCGCGGCGGGCGTCCTCACCCTTGCGCCTATCATTTAGTAAAACCCCGTCGGCTCATCCACCCTGCGCTCATGTCTTCTCTATCCAGCTCTTCTTTTTTCCGCCGCCCGCTCTTTGCGTTGGCGGCGCTCTGCCTCGGCGCGCACTCGGCTTGCGCGGCGCTGGTAAATCGCTGGTCTTTCAATAATGCAGCGGGCGCGGCGGCGAGCGGGACGACGATGGCGGACAGCGTCTCGAGCGCGGTGGCGACGGTGTGGGGGATTAATTCGACCTTCACCGGCACGGCACTGCGGCTCACGGGGACGACGACGGGGAACACGGCGGCGGCGACGATCTCGGGGTATGTGGAGCTGCCAAATGGGATCATTTCTTCCAAAACGAATCTGACCGTGGAGGTGTGGGCCACGCCGATTTCGCTGAAGACTTGGATGCGGGTTTTTGACTTTGGCCGCAATACGCTCGCGACCGGCGTGGGCACTGGCACAGCAGCGGGCGAGGTCTCGGGCGTGAGCGGGACGGCGGCACCGGGAGGGACGAGTGCGTCGGACAATTTGTTTCTCTCTTTTGTAAATAACGGGACGCTTTCGGGTCAGCGCATGGAGATGCTTCTGAACGGGGCCAATACGATCACGCGCAACACGACGCTGACGACGGTGCTCGGCACGGAGTATCAGTGGGTGGTGACTTTCGAGGATGGCGTGGGCGTGTATGGCAGCACGGGCGGGCAGGTGTCGTGGTATCGCAATGGAGTGATCGCGGCGACGCATCCCGTCGCTTTCAAACTCGCCAGCATCGAGGACGTGAACAACTGGCTCGGGCGCTCGCAGTGGGGCGGGGATAGCAATGCCAATGCGGATTTCAACGAAGTGCGCATCTACAACCACGCGATGACTCCGGCGGAAGTGCTGTTGAGTTTCAACAACGGCCCCACGGTCTATACGGCGTATGTCCCACCAGTCGTCGGCCCGGTCGCGCCCGCGCTGCCGACGAATCGCTGGTCGTTCAATAACGCATCGGCGTCGGCGGCGAGTGGCGCGACCTTTACCGATAGCATCGGCTCTGCTGTGGCGACGCTGCGCGGAATCGGCGGGACGCTCTCGGGCAGCAGCATCGTCCTGCCCGGCACGACGACGGGCAACGCGACGGCGGCGGCGATCTCGGCGTATGTGGATCTGCCGAATGGGATCATTTCCTCGAAGGCAAATTTCTCCATGGAGTGCTGGGCCACTGCGCTCTCCAGCAAGAATCAGCAGCGGCTTTTCGACATCGGGCGCAGCACTGTGACCTACGGCACGGGCGCAGCCCCGGGGGAGATTATAGATGGCGCTGCGGCGCAGACTTTTAACGGCTACGACAACCTCGTGCTCTCGCTCAATGGCGGCACGGTGCTCGGCACGAATCGCATCGAGGGCCAGTATGCGAATGGAGCCGCGCTACTCTCGGACACGCCCATCGGAGCCGTGACGAGCGCGGGCACGCAGTATCATTTCGTGCTCACCGTGGAGGACGGCACGGGCTACTACGGCGCGGCGGGTTGCCTCGGGAAATGGTATCGCGATGGCCAGTTGGTGAGTGTTTTGAGCATGAACTTCCACCTCACCCAGCTCGCCGATGTGAACAACTGGCTGGGCCGCTCGCAGTATTCTGCCGACAACAACTCGAACGTCGCGATCAACGAATTCCGCCTCTACAACACGGCGCTCTCGCCTGCGCAAATCAATCTCAGCCTTGCGCTCGGGACGGATGCCAGCATCGGCGCAGTCGTCACGCAGCCGGATTTCGTCACCATCCATGCCGGGCAGAAAGTGCTCATCCCCGTGCTGGCGAACGACACCGGAAGCATCAACCCCGCGACCGTAGAAATCGTCGCGCCGCCGAGCGTCGGCACGGCTACGCCGGACGCCACGGGCCGCATCCTCTACGCGCACACGGGCACTAGCACGACGCCCGTGACTTTCACCTACCGGGCCTACGGCGCTGGCGGCTACACCGCTCCGCAGACCGTCACCGTGCAAATCGCGAACACCCTGCGCATCGCCAACAGCACGCTGAACGTCCCCGCCACACCACCCACCACCGCCATCCAGATCGTCCCCGCATTTCCGGGCGTCACCTTTCTCCGCCCGCTCTGCTTCGCCACTCCTCCCGGCGATACACAGCGGCTCTTTGTCTGCGAACTGGGCGGCATCATAAAAGTCATCCCCGACGTGACGGCGACCACGCCCACCAGCTCCGTGGTGCTAAATCTCGTGACCCTGCTCGCCTCGCGCACGGGGGAAAGCATCGTCCCCGGCGGCGACAATGAGTGCGGCTTGCTCGGCCTCGCCTTCCACCCGAACTACGCCACGAACGGCTACTTCTACATCACCTACTCCGTGCGGAAATCCACCGACAATGCCGTGTGGTATCAGCGCCTCGCGCGCTTCACCGTGCCTGCCGCGCAGCGCAGCCAGCCTGCTCCTGTGGCCGATTCCACGTCGGAGCTCATCCTCATCGAACAACGCGACCGCGATGATAACCACAACGGCGGCGACCTGCACTTCGGCGCGGACGGCTACCTCTATTACTCCATCGGCGACGAGGCGAATCCGAATGACACCCGCAAAAATTCACAGCGGATTGATATGAATTTCTTCGGCGGGATGTTGCGGATAGATGTGGATAAAAAGCTCGGCAACCTAGAGCCCAGCGCCCACGTGAATCCCGCCGGAGCGGCACTCGGTTACAGCGCCGTGAACGCCATCCCGCGCGACGCCGGCATCGCCCGCTACAGCATCCCCATTGATAATCCCTACGTCACCGTCGCGCAGGGCGGCACTTGGGATGGGATGTTCGATGGCGTCGCCACCACCGCTGCCAATCTGCCGTATATCCGTTCGGAGTTTTACGCCGTCGGCCTCCGCAGCCCGTGGCGGTTTTCCATTGATGGGCCGACGGGCGAGATTTGGGTCGGCGATGTCGGGCAGGATACTTACGAAGAAGTGGACCTCATCACCAAAGCCGCGAACGGCGGCTGGGCCTTCCGCGAAGGGCTGCACAACGGGCCGAAGTCTGCGGCGGCCCCGGCGGATTTCGATACCAACGCCAGCTACCACTACACGCCGCCCATTTGGGAATACACCCACACCGGCATCGCGGGCGGCGACTCGAACTACAAAGGCAATTCCATCATCGGCGGCGTCGTCTATCGCGGCACCCGCTTCGCCAGCCTCACGGGCGCTTACTTCTTCGGCGACCAAGTCTCCGGTAACGTCTGGTCGCTCACGCGCCCCGGCGGCGTCACCACGGTGCAGCGCATCGCCGGAGTCACCGCGCTGGATCTCACGACTTTCGGCACCGATCCCTCGAATGGCGACGTGCTACTCTCCGCGTTCTTCACCGGCAGCATCAGCCGCCTCATCACCACCACACCGAGCAGCTCCTACCCCACCACCCTCAGCGCTACTGGGCTCTTCGCCGACCTCGCCGATCTCTCGCCCGCGCCCGGCCTCCTGTCTTACTCGCCAAACCTCAGCTTCTGGAGCGACTACGCCGTGAAGCGCCGCTGGTTCACCATCCCGGATGGCACCAGCCGCATGACTTGGTCGCGCGACGGCTTGTGGGATTTTCCCGTCGGGCAGATTTGGGTAAAGCACTTCGATCTCGAAACCACACGCGGCAATCCAGCGGTGAAAAAACGCATCGAGACCCGCGTCCTCGTCCGCAACGCCAGCGGCATCTACGGCGTCAGCTACAAATGGAACGACGCAGGCACCGAGGCCACACTCGTCGCCGATGGCGGCGATGATTTCGGCGTCCCCATCACCGTCGCAGGCTCCGCCTACACACAAGCCTGGCGCATCCCCAGCCGCTCGCAATGTGCAGGCTGCCACTCGGCACAAGCCGGGCTCGCCCTCTCTTTCACCACGCGCCAGCTCAATCTCACGAACACCATCAACGGCTTCACCGGCAACCAACTCGACCTCCTCCGCACCGGCGGCTACTTCTCCAATACCAGCGAGCCCTCGAACGTCCTCCCTCGCCATCTTCGGCCCGATGAAACGAGCTTCCCCCTCGAAGCCCGCGCCCGCTCCTACTTCGCCGTGAACTGCTCCTACTGCCACCAATCCGGCGGCTCCGGCCCCTCGTGGGATGGACGCCCCGAGCTCACCCTCACCCAGACCGGCCTCGTGAATGGAACCGCCGCCACCGCCTTGAGCGCCAGCGACAAACTCATCGTCCCCGGCGACACCGCACACTCCGTCGTCCTCAGCCGTATGTCCGCCACGAACGGCTACACCCGGATGCCCCCGCTCGCCACCAGCGAGACCGACCCGACCGACATTACCCTCATCACCGACTGGATCGCCAACTCCCTGCCGAGCCGCCAGAGCTACGCCGATTGGCGGCTCGCCACCTTTGGCTCCGGCAGCTCCCCCGCGAGCGATCCCGCCGCCGATGCCGATGCCGATGGCCGCACGAACTACGCCGAATTCCTCGCCGGCACCAACCCGCAAAACGGCGGCAATTTCCTCACCCCACAACTCCTCCCTCTCGGCAACACCGTGACCGTCACCTTCACCGTCCCCACCAATCGCTCCGCACAAATCGAAACCTCCACCGACCTCTCCACATGGTCCCTGTGGGATGTCACCGGCAACAGCGGCATCCCCCAAGCCGGAGGCACCGTGAACCTCACCGGCCCCACCCTCGGCACAAAGCAATTCTTCCGACTCAAGTTGCAGGAGAACTAAAAAGGAGCGGCGGTATCCTACCGCCGTGTGCTACGAAGTGGCACCCCCCGAGAAGCTCGCTGGCAGTGCCGCTGCGCGGCAGGGCGGTATCATACCGCCCCTCCAATGATCGCGCTTTTCTCCGCACCTCAAACGGCTACCGTGCGGGATGCCGATTTACGTTTACGAGCTGTGCGAGGGAGACTGCAAAGTGTGCAGCGGATGCTTTGAAATCCAGCGCCCCATGGATCGTGAGCCGCTCACGAAATGCCCGCTCTGTCGCAAAGAAGTGCGCAAAGTTTTTGGCAATGTGAACTCCCCAAAAATCTCCAAACCGCTCTCCGTCTCGGAGGCGAAAAACGCGGGCTTTAGCATCTGGAAAAAAACCGGCAAAGGCGAATACGAGCGGCAATAAAAGCCTATGCCCACTTCCGCCAATCAGCCGCCAGACCCGGACGACCCGCGTTTCATCCGCGGCATCTACAACTATTGCGATCGCTGGTGCGACCGCTGTGAGTTCTCCCACCGCTGCTACTCCTTCGCCCGCAATGAGCGTTACTTTGGCGATGACCCGGAGGCACGCGACTCCAGCAATAAGAAATTTTGGGACACGCTGGGCCGCATCTTTACCGACATCCAAGCGAGCCTCCAGCGGGCGGCGGAAAGCGACGGCGTCTCGCTCGATGCCCATGCGCTCGCAGTGGCGACGGCGCATGAAAAACACGTCGAACGCCGCGCCCGCGCTCGTGGCCTGCGCGAGAGCAAATCAGCGATGTCCTACGCGCTCATGGTGGATGAATGGTTCAACAACGAACTCCGCCAACCCCTCGCCCACGTCCGCGAACTCGGGCGGCAAGTGGAGGCAGGCACCGTGCGCGTCGCCGAGGCCAAAGGCGAACTCGTGCGGCTCAACGACTGCGTGGAGGTGCTCCGCTGGTATCAGCATTTCATTTTCGTAAAACTGGGCCGCGCCTTCAGCTCGCTCGTAGAGGAAGAGGAATACGGACTCCCCACCGATGCCGACAGCGGCGCGCAAAGCTCCAGCGACTCCAACGGCTCGGCGAAGACCGCGCTCGTCGCCATAGATCGCAGCATCTCAGCGTGGGCGGCGATGCGAGAGATGTTCCCGGATAAAACCGACTGCATCCTAGAACTCCTCGTCCACCTCGGTCGCCTGATGCACGGCGTAGAAAAGAAATTCCCCCGAGCCCGAGCCTTCCAGCGCCCCGGCTTCGACGAGTAATGCAGCCCTCAGTGGCCCGCTAAAGCGAGGGCGAGGATGGTGAGAAAGATGCGGTTTATTTCGCAGTTCCCGCTGCGTGTTTCACGATGAAATCCACGACGGGCGTGGGATCGTCGAGGCCGTGGGGGTGATGGCCGACGCCGGGTTTGTGGATCATTTGGAATACTCCACCGAGTGCCTTGTAGCGTTGCTCGACGATCTCGGCGTTTTCCGCTGGCGGCACGGCGTCGTCGGTATCGCCGACGACGTGGATGAGCGCGACGTGCGCCTTGGCGAGCGGCGCGAGCACGTCCACGGGGTTGCCTTTATAGGCGAGCGCCTCGGCCTCGTCCCGGAAGCCGTAGGACTTGATGAGCGCGGCCCAATCGCCCGCGCTGCCTTTGCCCGTGCCCTTTCCGCCAGGCCAGCTTTTGAAGTCGCACACCGCCGCATCGCCATAGATCACCGCCACGCGCTCCGGCCCCTCGGAGGCGAAGCGATACGCATACAGCCCGCCGCGACTGATGCCGATGAGCGTGGCTTTTTTGCCCAGCCCCTGCGCGACGAGCGCGGTGTAAAAAGCATCGAAATGCTTCACCGCGTCGGGGCTGCCAAAGGTATTGCCGACGACGATGTGCGCGTGGTGAAAGCCCGCCGCAAGCAGCGCAGGAGCGGCGCAGCGGTCGGTGAAGGAATCCGCAAACTCCATGCACCACGACCACGGCTTGCCGGGCAGCGCGGTCTTCGGCTCCACGACCCACGCCTTGCAACCATCGAGCTGGAAGGTGTGGCGCACGTAGCCGTGCCATTCGTCAAGCGTCTCGCCTGGGAAGGTGAGGTCGCTCGTGGAGACGAGCACTTTCGCAGGAGGCGCAGGCGCGGGGGCGGGTTCTTGTGCGAGGAGTGAAGTGTCGAGAAGGGCGAAGATGGCGATGAGGTGTTTCATGGTGAGTGACTACGAAAGAACGCGGTGCGGCGGAAATCTTAGCCGCTGAACGGATGAGGCAGGCTACTTGATAATCCCGCGCGAGCTTTTCTCGGCGAAGGCGATGAGTTCATCCAGCTCGGGGCTGTCGGGGAGGTCGCTGCGGATTTGCTCGATGGCTTGCGCCACATTCAGCGTGCCGCGATAGAGCAGGCGGTAGGCTTCTTTGATGTGCCGGAGCGCCTCGGGCGTGAAGCCGTGGCGCTCTAGGCCGACTTTATTGATGCCTCGGATGCGCGCGGGATTGCCGTCGGCGATCATGAAAGGCGGCACGTCTTGCACGATCTTCGAGCAACCGCCCGTCATCGCGTGACGCCCGATGCGGCAGTATTGATGCACTGCGGTGAAGCCGCCGAGCACGACGTGATCCTCCACGGTGACGTGTCCCGCGAGCGTGCCGTTATTGGAAAAGATTACGTCATTCCCCACCACGCAATCGTGCGCGATGTGGCAGTAGGCGAGGAAATGATTGCGGCTGCCGATGCTCGTTTTCTCCCCCGGCGAAGTGCCGCGATTCACGGTGGTAAATTCGCGGAAGGTATTGCCATCACCCACTTCGAGGTAAGTCGGCTCGCCCGCGTATTTCAGATCTTGCGTGCGCTGGCCGATGGAGCTGAAGGCGTAGAACTGATTGCCAGAGCCGATGCGCGAGGGGCCATTCAGCGAGACGTGGTGCTGGAGCCAGCAGCCCGCGCCGAGCACGACGCCCGCGCCGACGATGCAATACGGGCCGACCTCGCAGCCCGCGCCGATCTCCGCGCCTGCATCTACGACTGCCGTGGGATGGATCGTGGCCATACGTTACACGTCGGCGAGGCCGAACATCATCTCTGCCTCGCTCACAACTTCGCCGTTCACGATGCAGCGGCCTTTCGCCTTCGCGATGGCGCGCTTTTTGGAAGACAGCACCACCTCGATAAAGAGCGTATCCCCCGGCACCACGGGCTTGCGGAATTTCACCGAGTCCGCGCTCATAAAGTAGCCGATCTTCCCCGCGTTCCCAGGCTGCCGCAGCAGGAGGATGCTGCCCACCTGCGCCATCGCCTCCACTTGCAGCACGCCCGGCATCACCGGGTGGCTGGGGAAGTGGCCTTGGAAAAACGGCTCGTTGATCGTCACGTTTTTCACCCCCGTGCAGTGCATATCGCCCACGCTCACGATGCGGTCCACCATGAGAAATGGGTAGCGGTGCGGCAGCAGCGCCATCACGTCTTTTACATCCATGATGTCCCCGCCCTTCGGCGTCGTGCTTGGCGGCATGAGCGCCATCATTTTGCTAAATTGTTTGCTGATCGCCTTGGCCAAATCCGTATTCGGCCCATGCCCCGGCTTCACTGCGATGACGTGCCCTTTGATCGCTCGGCCAAACAGCGCGAGGTCGCCAATAATATCGAGGATCTTGTGCCGCACAAATTCGTCCTTATAGCGCAGCGGCTCCTTCCCCAGCACCTGCTCGCCACGGATCACCACCGCGTTCTCCAGACTCCCGCCCTTGATGAGCCCTTTCTCCATCAGCGGTTTCACGTCTTCGTAAAAAACAAACGTCCGCGCGCGGGCGATCTCCTTTTCGTAAATCTCTGGCGTGATCTCCGTGGAGAAATACTGCGTGAACCGCCCGTCTGGCCCCACATTCGTGCATGAAATGCGGAACACATTGTCTGGCACAATCGTCATCAACGACCCACCGCGCGTCTCCAAATGAATCGGCTCCGTGATCTCATAAACAGGCCGCACCACGCCCTGATCCACGATCCCCGCCTGCTTGATCAGCTCCACGTAAGGCTGCGCCGAGCCATCGCCGATGGGCGGCTCATTCGCATCCATTTCGATCAGGCAATTATCCACCCCCATGCCCGCCAGCGCGCTGATGACGTGCTCCGTCGTCTGCACCTTCACCGCGCCCTCCGCGATGGTCGTCGCGCGCTCCACCGTCTTCACATGGTCAATCCGTGCGTCCAGGATCGGCTCATCCGCGAGATCGCTGCGCTTAAATTTCCACCCATGCCCCGCAGGCGCAGGGTGGAGAGTGAGGACGACTTTTTCCCCAGTATGGAGCGAGGCCCCCGAGACGGAGACGCTCTTACCGAGAG
>JAYVQK010000324.1:0-3407 GCA_043757005.1 Verrucomicrobiaceae bacterium | reverse complement strand
GATGCGCCCTCCGGCGGGAAGCTGCGTTACGGGCTGGTGGAGGAGAAGCTGGATCAAGGCATTGAGGACGGGGTCGCGGCGGAGCATCACCTGCATCTACCGGCGTTACAGGCAGGGGCGCATTACTTTTTCAATGTGGGGACGGCGCGGAAGGTTTTGGAAAAGGGGAGCTTTGATACGAGTGGGAGCACGACGTTTCTCGGCAACTTCAAATCGCCGACGAAGACTGCGACAGCGAGCGTGCAGACTTCGCCCGCGCGGGCTGCTGCGCCTTTGCCAAAGCCGCCTGCGGAGGCTCCGCCGACTCGCGTGACTTGGGGGAATCTCGGGAGCTTGCCAGATCACTTTGCGCGACATGGTGGGGATTTTTCGGCGCGCTCGGTGGATGATTATGCGGCGCAGGCGTGGCGTTTCCGCGAGCGGGCGACTGCGCAGCCGCTGCCGATGAAGCAGGATACGGACGGCACGGTGCGGGCGTTTGACCCAAAGAGTTTTGCCTTCGCCGCCTACAATCGCGATGGGACGACGAAGACGTATTTCCGCCCCAACAGTGCGAGCTACTGGCAGCGTCAGCCGGGCCGCGCGATCACCACTGCGCCTTGGCTTTCCAAATGAAACATCTCTGCCCTGTCTGCGGCCAAGCCGCGCTCAATGAAGCCCCTCGCAGCCTCACGGGGTCTGCGTCGCTGGAGATTTGCCCGTCGTGCGGGTATCACTTCGGCGTGGACGATGAGGATCGCGGGCGTAGCTACGCGAGCTGGCGCGCGGAGTGGCGGGCGCGCAGCGGGCAGCGCGAGGCGGCGGGCGTGACGCCGCGAGCGGGGGCGAGATTCATCGTGCTCACGGGCGGCACGCGCGGCTGTGGGCGGGCACTCGTGGAGTATTTCGCGGCGCAGGGGCACGTCGTCGCGGCGTGCGGGCGCACGGAAAAGAACGTCGCCGAGCTGCGCGCGCAATTCGGAGCGATGCACGATTTCACCGCGCTCGACGTGGCGGACGATGACGCCGTCGCCCGCTGGGCCGCGCGTCTCATCGCCACGCATGGAGCGCCGGACTTGCTGGTGAACTGCGCTGCAATCATCGCCAGCAACGCGCCGCTGTGGCGCGTGCCTGCTGCGGAGGTCGCCGCTGTGCTGGATGTCAATGTGCGCGGCACGGTGAATACGATTCGCCATTTCGCCCCCGCCATGATCGCGGCACTGCGCGGGGTGATCGTCAATTTCAGCTCCGGCTGGGGCCGCAGCACTTCGCCCGATGTGGCCATTTATTGCGCCAGCAAATTTGCCATCGAAGGCCTCACGCAATCGCTCGCGCAAGAGCTGCCGCCCGGCCTCGCCGCAGTAGCGCTGAATCCCGGGATCATTGATACCGAGATGCTCCGCTCCTGCTGGGCCGACGGCGCGGCGAACTACCCGAGCCCTGCCGAGTGGGTGAAAGCCGCCGGCCCACGCCTTCTCGCGCTGGGCGCGAAGGACAACGGGCGCTCTGTGGACGTGGCGTAGGCATTTGAAAAAGCCCACCCGCAGCACGCCGATGTTGCGCCCGCCGCGCGGGCCATGCTAAATCGCGGACACTTTGCGTTACTTAAAGGCTACCCTTATTTGTGGATTTCTCGCTGCCCTCTTTGCTGTGGGCTTGTTCGAGCTGGGCGCGTTCCGTGGGTTGGATGCAGCTTTGGCAAAATCCTTCACCCTCCCCTCCCCGCCCGCCTCGGCGCGCGCTCTGCAATACGCGCTGGTGCTGGCACTGGCCTTTGGCGTGGCGTGGACGACGATAGATGTGAGCCGTTCTTTTTTGAAAATGAGCATCGCCACCGTGCTCCTCATCGAGGTCGTCGCAGCGGCGTGGGTGCTGCATCTCTTCGGCATTTTCTTTAGCCCCTACGCCAGCATCGCGGCCACGCTAAACGCGCTCGCCTTTGGCCTACTCTACGCGCAGAGCCCGGCGGGACAGCGCAAAGGCACGCTCTACGAGCTGCTCGGCGACCGCGTCTCGGCGCGCACTTTCGACACACTGCTCAATAGCGACGTGCCGCTGAAATTCGACGGCGCGATGAATGTCGGCACCGTGCTGGTGTGCGAGATTTTCAACCACGATGAGCTCGTCGCCGCGCTGCGCCTGCCGGACTACGTGGCGATGACGAACGCCTTCCTGCGCAACGCCGCCGACTTCCTCGTAGAGCGCGGCGCGTATCTCGATACGTGCGATAGCGAACGCGTGCGCGCCATTTTCGGAGCACCACTGCCCGAGCCCAATCACGCCGCCCTCGCCTGCGAAGCCGCATTGGAGCTGGTGGATCGGCTCGATGGGGTGAATGAAGAATGTCTCAGCCTGTGGAGCCAACGGTTCGACTACCGCGTGAGCATCAATACCGGCGAGATGCTCATGGCGGCGAGCGGCGCGCATCGGCTCGGCACCTTCAGCGTCTCCGGCGAAGTCGTGGACTTCACCAGCCGGATGTGCGCGGCCAATACCATCTACGGCACCCGCACACTCATCAGCTCGTCCACCTTCATGCTCGCCGAGAGCGCCGTGGAAGTGCGCCCGCTGGAGCTCATCCAACGCCACCGCGACAAGCCCGACCGCGAAGAAGTGTATGAGCTACTCGCCCGCACAGGCACCCTCTCCACGCCCGAGCGCGAGCGGCGCGACGACTTCTGGAAAGCCGTGATCCTCTTCCGCGAAAAGCGGTGGGATGAAGCCCTCGCACTCTTTCGCAAAGCCGCCCTCGCGTGCGGGAAAGATGAGCCCAGCGAGTTTTACATCACCCGCATCGAGCAGATGAAAACAGACCTCCCCGTCATCCACCTCGCCGCCACGCAACCGTGAAACGCGCCACCTACCCCGCCCCCATCCAGGCACTCGTCGCCGAACTCAAACGGATGCCCGGCATCGGCCCCCGCAGCGCAGAGCGCATCGCACTCTGGATGGTGCAAAGCCGCGACTCCCGCGCCGGCGACATCGCCACCGCGATAGAAGGCGTGCGCTCCCACATCCACGCCTGCCCGAAGTGCGCCTACTTTACCTCCGAGACCCTGTGTGAATTCTGCACCGACCCCCAACGCGACTCCACCCAGCTCTGCATCGTAGAACAGGCTACCGACATCCTGCCCCTAGAGCGCACCGGCGTCTTTCGCGGGCGCTACCACGCGCTCGGCGGACGCATCGCCCCGCTCGACCACATCGGCCCCGAAGACTTGCGCATCGGCGAACTCATCGTCCGCATCCGCGAAGAAAAGCCCACCGAGATCATCCTCGCCCTCGGCTCCGACGTAGAGGGCGACGCCACCTCCAGCTACCTCGCCAGCCTCCTCCGCGAACACCCCGTGACCATCACCCGCATCGCCCAAGGGATGCCCGCCGGCGGCGGCCTAGAACACGCCGACGAACTCACCCTCACCCGCGCC
>JAYVQK010000323.1:0-42446 GCA_043757005.1 Verrucomicrobiaceae bacterium | reverse complement strand
ACGTTTTTGATCATCACATCGCTCTTCTCCTCGGCATCCGCCACAGCCTCCCGCACGCACTTGCCACACGTCTCGATGTCCACAATCTCGCCCTTTCGCACGCCACGCGCAGGAGCCTCGCCCACGCCGAGGATTTGCACCGAGCCGTCGCGCTTGAGTTCCCCTACGACGACGCAAATTTTAGAGGTCCCGATTTCGAGTCCGACGACGATGTGATCCTTGGCCATTTAAGCAGTGCGAAAGCGTTTCAACACCCCGTCGCTCTCACGTTTCGGCGGCGCAGTGGGCTTCGCGGGTTCTGGTTTCTTTGCGGGAGGTGTAGGCTTGGCTTTTGTGCCTTTTGGCTCAGGCACTGCGGTCTTAATTTTGGGCGGCGCACCCACCGGCGCTGGCGGCAAGATCGGCTCTGGCGCTGCCTCCTCAGCTTGCGGCACCGCAAACGTCACCGGGATATTTCGCGCGAGCATGAGGTTCACCGTCTGCAATTCCTGCCCGAGATTCTCGGCCTCACGCTGCACGACTTCATGCCGCTGGAGTTGGCCCTCGATGTCGTCGAGACCAAAGGTCAACTTCGCGTGCTTTTGATCCGTGACGACGAGGCAGTAGCCCTTCGAAGCATCTATGGAGACGATCTTAAAAGTATCCATCTCCTGCACCCGACACAGCAACGCGAGAGCGGTCTTTAGCTCAAACTTCTGCACCTCTTTCCCAAGCTCGATGTCCTCCATTTCCACGCCGCCGATCACGGGCAATTTGTCATACTGCCGCTGCCCAGCGTGCGGTTGGAAAACGACGCCACTCGCATCCAGCAAATGCGTGTGCTCGCACTTCGCGAGATCCTCCAGCACCCGCGTCGTCAGCCAAGCCACAGGCTTGCGCTCGGTGATGTTCACCTCCACGCGATTCGGCAGGTAACGACGGATTTCCACGGTCGCCGCAGAGACGAGTTTCTTTTTCAAGACATCGCGGATCGCATCGAAATGGTAAGAAAAAATATTCCGCCCGATCTCCAGCCCCGCTGTCTTAATGACCTGATCGCGCGTGATGGTGAAGCCGTCGGAATTCACATCAATGTCCTTCAAAGCATAGTCCGGGTTTTCCCAAAACAGCTTCCGGTATCCCACCGTCGCCCCCACGCAAAGGCCCGCCACCAGCGCAGACAGCGCAAGGATTTTGCAAACGCGACCCGTCCAGTGCTTCGTAGATTCCCAGCCGGGATTCGAGCCGCGTTTCACGACTCCCTTGATGATGAATTTTTTCCGGCGTTCGCGCTCGGAGGTGAGTTTGAGATTTTCGATTTGGCGCTTTTTCATGGCTGGGAAAAACGAGTAAGTGAGATTTCAGCGATACGACGGCAAAGCTCGGGATAGCTTATGCCCACAGCCTCTGCGGCCTCTGGCAAAAGCGACGAAGGCGTCATTCCGGGAATAGTATTCACCTCCAACACGAAAGGCTCGCCCGCCTCGGTCAGCAGGAAATCCACCCGGCAATACACCTCTAAATCCAGCGCGCGATTCGCAGCGAGCGCGGTCTGCTGCACGAGCGCCGTCAGCTCGGCGGAGAGCGGAGCGGGACAAAAGTGATCGGCTCCTGGCGCGTTAGGATTGAGGAAGGGATACTTGTTCTCGAAGTTGTAAAAGTCCTGCCGTGCCACGATCTCGATGACTGGCAGCGCAAGCCCACCCACGATTCCCACGGTCAACTCGCGCCCCGCGATGAACTGCTCCACGAGCAATTCGCTCCCAAATTTCCAAGCCTCAGCCAACGCCGCATCAAGCTCCGCCGCATCGCGCACGATATATACGCCGACGCTGCTACCCTCTTTCGGAGCCTTGATGACAAACGGCACCGCCAGCGCAGGCCGCGCACCGTTGCGGATGATTTCAAATTTTGCCGTCTGCACGCCGCGCTCGGCGAGCCGCTGTTTCGTAGCAATCTTATCAATCGCCAGCTCCGACCCGCGCACGCCCTCCCCCGTGTAGGCCACGCTGCGCGCTTCGAGGACACGCTGCACTTGGCCATCCTCGCCGAAGGTGCCGTGGATCATATTGTAGGCGAGCTGCGTCCCCGCTGGCAGCTCGAAATCAGGGCCAGTGACATCCACCGCCGTGACGTTTGCTCCCAGCGATTGCAGCGCCGCGACCACGCCCTCTGCGGATTTCAACGAGACCCTGCGCTCAGAGCCGGGGCCGCCCATGAGCACGGCGATGTTCAGATTTCGGATGTCGAGTGGCATGGTTGGATTATGCGTGCAGGTCTTTTTCTTCGCCCACGATTTGCACTTCGGTGTGAAGTTCGAGTCCGCGTTCGCGGAGTGCGGTTTCTTTGATCTGGGTAATGAGCGCGATGACATCGGCAGCCGTCGCGCCGCCGTCATTCACGATGAAATTGCCATGAGCCTCCGAAACCTTCGCGCCGCCCACACGCGCGCCTTTCAGCCCAAGTTCATCAATAAGTTTGCCCGCCGGGCAGGCACCGGGGTTTTTGAAAATGCAGCCCGCCGAGGATTCTTTTGGCTGCGAAGCGCGCCGTTTGCCCATGCTTTCATCGAGCTTGCGGGCGATCTCCTCCGGCGTGCTCGACTCACCGCGAAAGCTCGCGCTCACCGCGTAGTTCGTCTTGAGCAGCGCGACTTCGCGGTATTGCGGATCGAGTTCGGCGGCGGTCTTGGTGTGGAATTCCCCCTGCGCATCCACGTAGCGCACACTCACGACTTGGCGGAAAGTCTCACCTCCCATCGCGCCAGCATTCATACGCAACGCGCCGCCGACGTTGCCGGGGATGCCCTCAAACCACTCAAAGCCGCCGATCTGTGCATCGCGTGCAGCGATTGCCAGCTCACGTTGCTTCACGCCGACGCCAGCGGTGATGAGCCCCTCATGCACTTCGAGCTTTTTGAATTCCCCGCGCGCAAGATACGCCACCACGCCACGGATGCCGCCGTCGCGGATCAGCAGATTCGAGCCGCGCCCCATCACAAAAATCGGGATGCCGCACTCGGTGGTCAATTTCACCAGCCTCGCAAAACCCTCCTCCGTCTCGGGCTCCACCCAAAATTGCGCGGGCCCGCCGACGCGCATCGTCGTGTGCTTCGCGAGCGGCTCATAGAGCTTGATCGCGCCGGGCCCCATCACGTCGAGCAGCTCATCCAGCACGGCGATGTCTTCTTTCAGCCGCGTCGCCTGCTCGTGGATGTTCCCCGCGCCGAGACTGAGCACAAGGTCGCCGGGCTCCAAAATGCGTCCGATGTCTTGCGTGATTTTTTCACGCTTCGGTTGAAAACTCACGCCACCCTGCCCCGTCTGCTGCGCGACGGCATCCACGATAGTCTGCCCGCTCACGCCGGGGATCGGCGTTTCGCTGGCAGCATAAATATCCGCAATCACAGCGACATCTGCGTTCTCAAATGCGAGACCAAAATCGTCCTTGAGCGCCAGCGTGCGCGTGTAGCGATGCGGCTGAAACATCGTGAGCACACGCTTGCGCCCCGTCCCACGCGCAGTCGCCAACGTCGCGCGAATCTCGCTCGGGTGATGCCCGTAGTCGTCCACGACCATAAATCGCGCGCTGCGATACTTGATCTCAAAACGCCGCCGCGCTCCGCGAAACGACTCCAATGCCTCGCCGATTTTGGAAAACGGGACGCCCAGCTCCGTGGCCAGCGCAATCACCGCCGTCGCGTTACTCACGTTGTGGCGACCGGGGACATTCAGCGTGATCGCGCCGAGCGCTTCGCCGCCGCGCGTGACGACGAAGTGCGACTGGAAGTCCTTCGCATGGACATCCTCAAAGCGATAAAATGCCGCCCGAGTCTCGCCGTAGGAAACCGCTCCGCGATGCGCCGAACAAAGCCGCGCGGCGTTCGCATCGTCCGCACAAAAAATTACTTTGCCGCTCGTCTGCGCGAGGAGCTGCGTGAAGGCGCGCTCAATCGCGGCGAGGTCTTTGTAGTGGTCGAGGTGCTCTTCCTCGATGTTCAAAATGATCGCGTGCTCGGGATGGTAGCCGACGATGGTGCCGTCGCTTTCATCCGCCTCCACCACGAACCACTCACCCGCCGCGTCCCACTGCGCGTTCGTGCCGAGGATCGGGATTTCCGCACCGACGTAATGCGAAGGATTTAGCCCCCCTCCGCGTAAGACGTGTGCGCCCATCGAGCTGGTCGTCGTCTTACCGTGCATCCCTGCGACGACGATGCCCTTCTTTAGCCGCATGATCGCTGCGAGCGCGTCGGCGCGGCGCGCGAGTGGCTTGCCAAGCTGATGCGCTGCATCGAAATCGCGGTGTCCGGCTTTGATAGCTGACGAATAGATGACCAGCTCCGCATCCCCCACTTTTTCGGGATTCGCAGGCGTGTGGAAATCAAGGCCGAGCTTTTGTAGCCGCGCCGTTTCCTCCGTCGTCGCCTTGTCACTCCCGCTCACACGATGGCCGAGCGAAAGACACAATCCGGCGATGCCGCTCATGCCGGAGCCTGCGACGCCGATGAGATGGATGCGGCGTCCGCCCTTCGTCAGAAATTGTGCGAGCTGTTGCCCGTTCATGGTGTTTTGCAAAAGTTCAAAATGGTATCAGTCACGCACTCTGCTGCTGCTGCTGGCGCGAGTGCTCGGCAGTTTTTCGCCATGGCGGCGAGACGATCTGGCGAATCGAGAAACTCTAGGATCCTTGCTGCCAGTTGCTCGCTCGTCGTGCCGCTCTCTTTCATCATCACGCCCGCTCCGGCGCGGTGAAAAATCTGCGCGTTCGCAGTCTGATGATCGTCCGCCGCTGCGGGGTAAGGAATGAGAATGGATGCGAGCCCGAAGTGTGAAAGCTCCGTGAGACTCGCCGCCCCACTGCGCGCGATGGCGAAATCCGCCGCCCCATATGCCTGCTGCATCGTGTGGTGAAATGCCGCGACGCAGGCTGTGATGCCAGCCTTAGCATAAGCCTCGCGCATCGCTACTTCGTCTGCTTTTCCGGCGAGGTGGATGACTTGCACTGCACGCCCCGCGAGCTGTGGCAGTGCGGCGGCGACGAGGCGATTGATGCCGCCCGCGCCTTGGCTGCCGCCCATCACGAGCAGCGTTTTCTTTTCCGGCGAAAGCCCAAACGCCGCAAGCGCCGCTGCTTTATCCACCGGCTGTGTGAGCGCGCTGCGGATGGGTGTGCCAGTCCACTCGCACTGCGATTTCGCGAAAAATGCGCGACATTCCTCGAAGCCGAGTAGCACACGAGTGACGAGACGGGCGTTCCACTTATTTGCGCGTCCAGGGATTGCGTTCGACTCGTGGACGAAAGTAGGAAGCCCGCGCTTTTTTCCCGCGTAAATGGGCGCAAAAGAAGTAAACCCGCCCATGCCTAGCACGGCGGCGGGTCGCCAATCGGCAAAGAGCCGCTTGCACTGCGCGATAGCCGTGAACGCGGCACGGATGAATTTCCACGCCGCCAGCGGAGACTTCGATTGCAGGCCAACTCCAGCGACTTTCTCGATGCGAAATTCGCTGCGTCCCTGCGTCGCGATGGTGTCAATTTCCTTCTCCGAAATAAGCAGCATTACCTCGTGCCCGCGCGCGATCAAAACCTCGCCCACGGCTAATCCTGGAAACAAATGCCCACCGGTTCCGCCGGCTGCGATGACGAATCTCATGTGGCTAAATTCGCGGTGTTTTGCGTCTGCGGACTTTTGCCGCGAAGACGTGTCCCTCGGGATCAGGCCGCTCGCCAAACCCGCGCCGATAAATGCTGATGAGGATGCCGATTCCGACGAGGCAAAAAGCCAAGTTTGACCCACCGTAGCTGATGAAAGGCAGGGGCAGTCCTTTGTTTGGCAGCACCATCGTCGTCACACCGATATTCAACGCCGCTTGGAAGCCGATCAGCGTGACCACGCCAAAGCCGAGCAGCTTCCCAAAGCGGTCGCTCGCGCGAGTAGCGATGATGGTGCCCATGACGATAATCAGCAAAAAAAGCACCACGACTGCGAGCGTTGCGGCTAGCCCGAGTTCCTCACCGAGGCTGGGTAAAATGAAGTCTGTATGTGCATACGGGAGCCACGAATTTTTCTGCCGGCCATTGCCGAGGCCGAGCCCGTAAATGCCGCCGGAGCCAAAGCCGATGAGCCCCTGCACTTGTTGGTAGGCGTCGTCAGGATATTTTTCGGGGTAGATAAATGCGAGCAGTCGGCCCAGCCGCTCAGGCATCTTCCAAATAGTGAACCCGAGCCCGGCACCGCCCATCGCTGCCAACGTGATGAGATACCGCAGCCGCGTGCCTGCCACAAACATCATCATCACCGTGGTGCCAAAGATGAGGGAAGACGTGCCGAGATCCACTTCCGGCGCGATGAGCGCGATGAGCGCGCCGACACCGAGCAGTGGGTAGAGAAAGCCTCCTAGAAAGGTTTTCGTAAGCGTCTCTTTCCTCGCATACCACCACGCCAGCGTTACGAGTGCGGCGAGTTTTCCCATCTCGGAGGGCTGAAAGGTCTGCCCTGCAATGCCGATCCAGCGGCGCGAACCGTTAAGCTTTTTTCCAATGCCCGGAATGAAGCAGCAGACGAGCAGCACTGCTGCGAATATGTAGAGAATCCACCAGCGTTTCTCCATCCAGCGGTAGTCCATCACAGCTGCTACGACACAGCAAACGACGCCGACTGCCAGCCATAGCAGTTGCCGTTTGAGGAAGAAGGATGGGTCGCCTTTTGCTTCCCGTGCATACGCGCCCGTGCTCGTGAGCATGACGATCCCGATGGACGTGAGCACCAAGACGGCGAACACGAGCAGGAAGACACTCACGAATACGAAACGCTTTTGCATCAGTGGTGCAGGCTAGTTTTTCTTCGGCACTTTCAGCACTTGCCCGATCTGGATGGTCTTTGGTTCTTTGATGCTATTGAGCTTCACCATCTCTTCATAATTTACGCCGAGTTCGCGCGCGATTTTAGCGATGGTGTCGTTCTTGCGGACGATAAAGCTGTTCGGCAAAGCCTTTGCTGGAGCCGCTGGGGCAACCTCCGGTGCTTTGACCGTTTGCTTCGCTGCAATCTTGCCCTCGGGAATGGTAAGCAGTTGCCCGGTGTGGACAT
The DNA here is from genome assembly GCA_043757005.1 of Verrucomicrobiaceae bacterium. GTDB lineage: Bacteria > Verrucomicrobiota > Verrucomicrobiia > Chthoniobacterales > Chthoniobacteraceae > SXWH01. Next base: position 35,377 of record JAYVQK010000323.1, on the reverse strand, counting down.
CCGCCTCGTTTTTGAGGTTGTTCGACTTCATCAGCTCGCTCACGGGCACGGTGTAAGCGACGCTGATTTTGCCGAGTGTCTCGCCGATTTTTACGACGTGCCTGCGGCCTGCCTCGGGGGCAGCGGTAGGCGATGGCGCAGCGCCTCGCGGAGCGGGAGCGGGAGCGGGATTTTCCTGCACTGGAGCACTGCTCGCCGCTAGTGCCGGGGCAACGGCGGGTGCGGTCAATTTCGCACTCGACTTTGTAGTCGCAGTTTTTTTCTGCGGCTCTGGCGGCATCTGTGCGGCACGGCTTTCTTTGACTTTCGCGAAAGCGAAAACGCCGACGAGTGCGACGATGTGCAGCAGCAAGACGACGACGAATGCGCCCGACAATCGGTTGCTGCTTTCGTCTTCATCGTAGCTGGCCGAGAGGTCATCTCGAGTAGCGGTGGCGTTATACTTTTTCGGTGTCCCCGTGCGGGCGAAAAAGCGACGGAGCTTTTGCAGTGGTTTATTCATGGCTGGTTGTTTAGAGTTGTTGGACGAGTTGACGGAATTGATTTCCCCGGTCGGCGTAGTTTTTGAACATGTCGAACGACGACGTGCCGGGACTGAAAAGGATGATGTCGCCGCGCTGAGATTGAGCGCGGGCGGTGGCAACGGCGCTGCCGAGGGAGGTGCCGACGTTGTGGCACGGCACACGGCCCGCCCACAGCGTTTCGATGCGGCTGGCCATCTCGCCGAGCAGCACGGCGCAGCGGCATTTTTCGGCGACGAGCGCAGTCACGCTGTCGTATTCGAAGCCTTTGTCTTTGCCGCCCGCGATGAGCACGACGGGGCGTGTCTCGCCAGCCAGCGCCTTTTCGAGCGAGTCGAGGTTGGTAGCTTTCGAGTCGTTTACGTAGTCCACACCATCGAGTGTGCGGATGAGTTCGCAGCGATGCGGCAGAGGGCGGTAGGCGCAGAGGGGCGCGCGCATTTGCTCAAAAGTGAGCCCCCACGCGAGCCCGACTCCGAGCGAGGCCATGAGGTTCTCGGCGTTGTGCGAGCCGCGCAGTTGTGTGTCGGCGAGCGGCAGCACGGGCTCGCCGTGGTGATGGATCATGCCATCCCGCAGATCGAAGTCGCCGCCTTGCACATAAGCACTGAAGCTGATCTTGCGTGCTTTGAGCGCGGGCAGCTTGTCGCGGAAATTGACTACTGCGATGTCGTCTGCCACTTGGTTTTCAAAGATGCGGATCTTTGCTGCGTAGTAGGATTCCATGTCTGGGTAGCGATCCAGATGGTCGGGTGCGAAGCCGAGCCACACGGCGATCTTTGGGCGGAAGGTGCGGATTTCTTCGAGCTGAAAACTGCTCACTTCCACAGTCATCACATCGAGGGAGCGGCCTTCGATCACCTTTGCGGAAAAGGCTGGGCCGATGTTGCCGCAGGCCACGGTCCTTACGCCTACACCGAGGAGCATGGCTTCGACGAGTTGCGTGGTGGTCGTCTTTCCATTCGTGCCCGTGATGGCGATGACGGGCTTGCCGCAGAGTGCGTCGGCGACTTCCAACTCGCCGATCAGTTCAATGTTTTTGATACGGAAATTTTTCACCAGCGCGACGGCGGGATCAATACCAGGGCTGAGCACGCCGAGGTCGTAGCGTGTCGCATCCACATCTGCGGCTGGGCCGAAGACACACTCGATGCCAAGCGCGCTGAGTCGTTCCATTTTCTCCGTCAGCTTTGCCGGATCGCCGCTATCGAGGAGTGTCACCCGCGCGCCGAGGGCGTGCAGGAGCTTCGCGGCGCTTTCGCCGCTTTCTCCTGCACCGAGGACTGCGATGGGTTGGTTGGTGACGTTCATTTTAACGGAGCTTGAGCGTGGCGAGCCCGAGCAATGCACAGACGAATGAGATGATCCAAAAGCGGGTGACGACGGCGGTTTCCTTCCAGCCGCTCAACTCGAAATGGTGATGAAGCGGAGCCATGCGGAAGACGCGGCGACCTTCTCCATATTTGCGTTTGGTATATTTGAAATAGAACCGCTGGATGAGCACGGAGGCGGCTTCGACGACGAATACGAAACCGATGATGAGCAGCAGCAGCTCTTGTTTTACGCAGATCGCCACGACACCCAGCGCACCACCGATAGCGAGTGAACCGGTGTCGCCCATGAACATTTTTGCGGGGTGTGCATTAAACCACAAAAAGCCAAGCGATGCGCCCGCGAGCGCCATGCAAAAAATGGTCAGTTCGCCTGCTTGTGGGTAGAAGGGAACTTGGAGATAGCTGGAGATGACGTGATTGCCTGCGATGTAGGCGAGCACGCTGTAGGCAAAGGTGACGGTGAGCGTGCAGCCCGTGGCGAGACCATCAAGACCATCGGTCAAATTTACCGCGTTCGAGGTGCCCATGATGATGCCCGTGATGAACAGGAACGTGAAAACGATGCCCATGTTTTGCACGAGCATCTCTTTGTAAAATGGGACGTAGAGAGCTTTCGCTTGGACATTGAGCTGCGGGTCGCGGAGGAAGAAAATGGTAACGCCGATACTGATGATAAGCTGCACGAGAAGCTTGGTGCGCTCGCGGACTCCGACGGAATTTTTCTTGGAAACCTTTAGGTAATCATCGGCAAAACCGAGCCCACCCGCGACGACCATTGAGCCGAGCACGAGCCAGATGAATGAGTTATCGGGTCGCGCCCACAGCAGCGTGGAGACGACTGTGCTGCCGAGCAGGAGGATGCCGCCCATCGTGGGAGTGCCTGCTTTTTTGCCATGCAGCTCAAAGAGTTTGTTGATCTCGTCCGCACTACGAATGGGCTGGCCGAGTTTGAGGGACAGCAGCTTGCGGATGGTGTAGTTACCGAGCAGCAACGACATCGCAAACGCAGTGAAGGCGGCGAAGACGGAGCGGAAGGTGATGTATTGAAAAACGTTGAACGCTTTGAAGAAGTCGCTCGTCGCTCCTTCGCTCAATTTTTGCAGGTAGAAGAGCATTAGAGTGCTCCTCCTTTTTCGAAGTCTTGCACGATGCGCTCCATCCGCGCGGAGCGACTGCCCTTTACCAGCACAGCATCGCCGGGGCGCGCGATGTCGTGGAGCGCGGCGGTGGCATCGTCGGGATTTGCCACGCGCAGCACTTGCGCTACGCCTGCGGCTTCGGCGCTATCGGCGATCCAGCGGGCTTCTTCGCCGACGGTGATGAGGGTGCTGATGTGCTCGCGGCCTGCGACTTCGCCGACGCTGCGATGACCGCTTTCCGCCTCGTGCCCAAGCTCACCCATGCGACCGAGCACAGCGATGCGGCGACCGGCGACGGGCATCCGCGCGAGGGTGACGAGGGCGGCGCTCATGCTCTCGGGGTTGGCATTATAAGTGTCGTCTAGGAGCTGGATGCCGCCGATGGTTTTTTGTGTGAGACGACCTTTGGTGAGTTCGAGCGTGCGCAATCCGGCAGCGCAATCTTCGAGCGTGAGTCCGCTGGAAAGCCCAGCAGCACAAGCGAGCAGGGCGTTGCGCACCATGTGCTCGCCGGGGACGGGCAGTTCCGCCTCCACCGACTGCCCAGTGGAGTGAAGGCGAAACTTTGTCCCTGTTGAAAGTGAAACAAGATCGGTGGCGCGCACATCCCCGCCGCTGAGTCCTGCGGTGATGACCTTTGCGCGTGTGCGGCGGGCGATACGAGGTGTGAAGTCATCGTCTGCACAAAGGATGACGGTTCCACTCTCGCCGACAGCCTCGGCGAGCGCGCCTTTTTCCAGGCAGATCGCATCGCGCGTGCCCATGAATTCGATGTGCGCGGAGCCGACATTGGTGATGATCGCCACGTCGGGCCGGGCGAGCGCGGCGAGCGGTGCGATTTCGCCGGGGTGATTCATGCCGATCTCGAAGACGCCTGCCTCGTGCGTGGAGTCTGCACGGAGTAGGGTGAGCGGGAGGCCGAGGTGATTGTTCAGATTACCGAGCGTCTTCGTCACCCTCAGACGCTGACCGAGCACGGATGCGGTGATGTCTTTTGTGGAGGTTTTTCCGTTGCTGCCTGTGATGCAGAAGACGCGCAGCGAGAGCGTCGCACGGTAAGCACCCGCAAGCGATTGCAGAGCTTGCACGGGATCGGCGACTTCGATCACGACGAAGTCGGCGGGCAAGCCAGCGGGCACTATGCTCACGATAGCGCCGCACGCGCCGAGCTTGGCGGCTTCGGCGACGAAAGTGTGCCCGTCAAAATTTTCACCACTCAGAGCGATGAAAAGATCGCCCGCTTTAAGCGCACGCGAATCCGTGCAGACATTGCTGACTAGTGCGCTGGCACTGCCGGAGAGCAGTCTTCCTTTAGCCCATTGTGCGATGGTGGAAAGCGGCGTCGCGTTCATTGGCCATCGTCTCCTCTCCATTCGCGCGGTGGGCGATCTTGGGGTTCCTGATCCCTTTTACTGGCGACGTGAACACGGCGCACGATGGGCTCAGGCACTACTTCCCGGCGCTGCCCGACCACGCTCTGCGCGATGGCGGCGTCGTCAAATGGGACGGTGGAATCAGCGAACTCCTGATAATTTTCATGACCTTTTCCAGCCAGTAAAATGATGTCGCGAGGCTGCGCCATTGCGATGGCTTTAAAGATGGCTTCTTTGCGATCCACGATAATCTCGGGCACGAGGCGACGGAAGCCGGGCTTGATGTCTTCGATGATCGCGAGTGGGTCTTCTTTGCGCGGATTATCGCTGGTGACGATGGCGTGGTCGGCCCACTGATCTACGGCAGCGGCCATGCGTGGGCGCTTGGTTTTATCACGGTTACCGCCGCAGCCAAAGAGGACGATCAAGCGCGCGGGACTCAGCTCTTTCAGCGTCCGCATCACATTGATGAGCGCGTCCTCGGTGTGCGCGTAGTCCACGAAAACGCGGAACGGCTTCTTGGCTGGCACCGCTTGCAGGCGACCGGGCACGGGCGGTGCATCGGCAAGCGATTTCACAGCGTCGCGCACATTCACACCGATGGCGTGGGCGGCGGCGATGGCGGCGAGAGAGTTATAGACGTTAAACGCGCCGATCAGCGGCATCCGCACGAGATAACTTTTTCCCAGCGCATCGAGCGCGTAAGTCGTGCCGGTGAAATCCATCCGCACATTGCTCGCGCGAAATTGCGCCTGAACGCCGAGGCCGTAGGTGAAGAATTCCACGCTCCTGCCGATGCGCTCCACGAGACGTTGGCCAAAGCGGTCATCGAGATTGATGACTGCACGACCAGTCTTATTTGCCTGTTCTGCGAGCCCCTCGAAAAGCAGCGCCTTTGCGTCGAAATACGCATCCATCGTCTTATGGAAATCGAGATGGTCTTGCGTGAGATTCGTGAACACCGCCACGTCGAACTCCACACCACGCACACGCTCTTGCACGAGGGCGTGCGAGCTGACTTCCATCACGCAACTCTTGCAGCCCGCGCTTCGCATCATCCACATCAGCTCCTGCACTTCTGCGCTCTCGGGCGTCGTGCGAGAAGCGGGCAGTTCACGTTCGCCGACGACGTATTTCACTGTGCCGATCAGCCCGCAGCGGCGCATCGCGACGTCGCAGATATGTTTAAAAAGGAACGCAATCGTGGTTTTCCCATTCGTGCCCGTGATGCCCGCGACCTTCATCGCGAGCGATGGATTGCGGTAAAAAGTTGCCGCCGCATCCGCGAGTGCATGGCGCGCGTTGCGCACTTGGATGTGCGTGGCGCGAGTGGCGAGGCCGGGCTGCTCGCTCACGATGGCTGCCGCGCCACGTTCGATGGCAGCGTTGATGAATTCCGAGCCGTCCACATTGGCACCGGGCAGCGCGAAAAACATCCCGCCCTCAATGACGTGGCGCGAGTCGTAGCTGATCGCTGTGATGTCGCGATCGAGGTCGCCGATGATAGCGAGCGGCTGGATGATTTTGCTGAGGATTTCGAGTTTCATCAGCGTTCGTTGCGGGCTAAATTTTTGGCGTCTTCCTTATCTTGCAGGATGATCGCTGGATCGGGCTCGTAGCCCATGTATGCGAGGCTCTGCTCCGCGATGGTTTTGAAAACTGGTGCCGCAGTAATGCCGCCAACATCCTCGTGTTCACCAAGGCGAGTTTGATCGAAAAGAACCAGCATACAGAACGCTGGTTTGTGCGCTGGGACATAGCCAACGAAAGTCGTGATGTGGTGCAATTTGGAGTAGTGACCATCCTCGATTTTTTGTGCCGTGCCAGTTTTACCCGCGATCTGGAAACCGGGGATGTGCGCGCGGTAAGCGGTGCCTTTTTTGCCAGTCACACGGATGAGTGCCTGAGTGACGTCGTTAGCCGTCTTGGGCTTGATGATCCCGCCCCGAACGATCTGCGGTTTGAACTCGGCCAGTGATTCACCTTTGTCGTCGCGGATATCTTTGATGAGTTGCGGCATCATCAAATTGCCACCATTCGCGATGGCGCAAGTGGCCGTGATGACTTGCAGCGGAGTCGCCGCGACTTCGTGCCCCATGGCGACGTGGCTGATCGAGGTGGCAGTCCACGAACGCGGCGGGTGCAGGATTCCAGAGGATTCGCCGGGAATAGGAAGACCCGTCATTTGACCAAACCCGAAGTCGTGGATGACCTTGTAAAAGTGCTCCACACCCATCTGAGTCGCAAGGTGCGCTGCTCCGATATTTGAAGATTTCTCGATGATCTCAGCCACGGTGAGGTCGCCATAGGAATGATGATCGTGGAGGTATTTTCCGCCGAAGAGCGCCTTGCCGTTATCGCAAAAAACAACGCGACTCAGCGTGGCCAGTCCGGCATCTATCGAGCCCGCGCAGGTGATCGCTTTGAAAGTAGAGCCCGGCTCGTAGATGCCTGCTACTGCATGGTTGAAGCGTTGTTCGGGCTGTGCTTTCCCAGGCTCATTCGGGTCGTAGCAGGGGCGGTTGGCCATTGCTAAAATCTCGCCTGTCTCAGGGCGCATCATGATGACAGTGGCGTGCTTTGGCTTTAGCCGATTACATGCTTCTTCGAGCGCGGTCTCCACGATCTGCTGGAGCGTGAGATCAATCGTGAGCCGCACGTCTGCGCCATTGTGCGCGTCGCGTTCCTCAGCGCGGTAACTCGGGAGTTCACGCCCGCGGCCATCCTTCTCGCTGTAGCGCCAGCCTTCTTGACCAGCGAGCCAGCTCTCCATCGTGCGTTCGAGACCTTCGATGCCGCGAAATTTTCCACCGGTCACTATATCCTCTTTGTTGCGTTCTTCTTCGTAGCCGTAAAAACCGACAACGTGCGAGAGAAGCTGATGCGCGGGGTAGATGCGCTCGAAGTCCTGCTCGTAACGCACCCCTTTGATCTCCGCTTTCTCCAGCACGGCCTCGATCACGTCCGCCTCATCTTCGGTAATTTTCTTTTTTAAAACCGCATAGCGGCGCGGAGGGGTGAGCTTGGAAAGTAACTCCGCCTCGCTGATTCCGAGCGGCCCCGCGAGGATCGCGGCGACTTTTTCGCGCTGGTCAATGTGCCTAGTTTCCTTGCCTTCTTTTTTTTCGAAAATGAGGAGCGAGCAATCTGCGATGACGTTCTTTAGCGGCTCGTTAGTGGCAAGCATCGCGCCGTTTGCATCTTGGATGGTGCCGCGCTGTGCGGGAATGGTGATGCGCTTGCGGTAGTTATCTTTGGCCTGCGTAGCGTAGTGCTCGTGGCGGTTCACGGCGAGGTAGATCAGCCGCGTCGAGAGCCCGGTGAACGCCACGGCGAAACCGTAGCAAGCGATGCAGGCGCGCGACGTGAGGGACATCTCAGCGATCCTCCACGGGTTGTGTCTCCACGAGTGTGGCTACGGTTGGGCGCGGCTGGCCGACGTTCACGACGAAGCGATCTTCAATCGGGATGAGCCGAATGATTTTCTTATCCAGCGCCTTGCGCAAAGCGGGCACGGACGTGAGTTGCTTCTTCGTAGTCTCGAAGGCTGCGTTTTTGATCGTGAATTCCGTCAACTCTTTTTCGAGATGTTTGATGCGCTCGCCACCTTGCATGACTTCTTGTTTCACCATGAGCGACTTGATGGCGAAGATGACGATGCACACGAGGATGCCCGTGCCGATGACTGTGGCCGCGAGGGGAAATGCTTGTGCGTAACGATGGCGATTAGCTGGCATAAGGTAGGCGTTCAGCGACGCGGAGCTTGGCTGAACGAGAACGTGGGTTGTGGTGTTGTTCCGCATCAGTCGCGATGACTGGGCGGCTGGTGAGTAGGCGAAAAATGTGCAGCGGATTGCGGCGCGCGGCAGGCCACTCCGGGCGGTCGAGCCACTCGGCAGCGCGCGCTTTCATAAAGGTCTTTACGATGCGATCTTCGCCGGAATGAAAAGAGATGACACCGAGACGCCCACTCGGCGCAAGCAGGCTGGTAAAGGCTTCCAGCCCGGCGGCGAGCACTTCGATCTCGCGATTTACGGCGATGCGGAGGGCTTGAAAGCAGCGCGTTGCGGGATGGATACGGCTCTTTTTTGGCAGGAAACTGGCGATAAAATCTGCGAGCTGGAGCGTGCGCGTGAAAGGTGTGACGGCACGTTGCTCCACGATTTTCATGGCCACGCGGCGTGCGGAGGGCTCTTCGCCGTATTCGCGAAAAATGCGCAGCAGCTCGTATTCGTCGGCGGTATTCACGAGGTCGGCGGCAGTCACGGGGCCGTCGGTCGCCATGCGCATATCGAGCGCGCCATCGCGGAGGAATGAGAAGCCGCGCTCTGCGGTGTCGAGCTGCTTGCTGCTCACTCCGGCATCAATGAGCGCGCCGGTGATTTGCGTGATGCCGAGTTTTTTCAGCTCGCGTTCGGCGTGTTGGAAATTGCTCTGCACTGCGCGAAACTGCCCAGCGTAAGCGGCCAGTCGTTGGCTGGCGAAATGGATGGCCTCGGCATCTTGATCGAAACCGATGACCGTCGCTCCACATTTGAGCAATGCTTCCGAGTGCCCGCCGCCGCCGAGCGTAGCATCCACAAATACGTCGCCTTTTTTCGGCGCGAGCAAACTCACAACCTCATCGAGGAGCACGGGCACGTGGTAGCCGAGCGATTCATCCGACATGGCGAAGACCTTCGGGGAGATTTGGTTTTCGAGCACGTTGTAGTATGCGCTCATACACCGAGAAATTCCTTGGCGCTCATCGCGGGTGTGCCAGCAGCCGCGAGCGCTTTGCGGGCGGCGGCGTGGTTTGCGAGCTTGGCTGGGTTCCAAATGTTGAAAGTATTTACCGCTCCCTTGAGCACGAGCGAGGGCTTGTCCGAGCTTACGCCGATGTCCGCGCAGAGCTGATCCGGCAGCACGAGGCGGTTTGCATTATCGAGCTTCACGCGCTTGCACTCGGAGCCGAATTCTTCGAGGTGCTGGCCGCGCACTTTCTCATTCAGTGTCGTGTCGCCCACGATTTTCGCGACGGCCTTGTCGTATTCCGCGCGGGGGAAAACCTTGATGAATGAGCCCGTGGAATCGGAGATCATAAAAAGCTCGGTGATGCCCTGATCGCGCCAGTCTTTTGGCAAAACGACACGCTGCCCCGCATCGAGCGTGCGCTCGAATAAGTCGGTAAAAATTGGCTGCGTGGCGTCTGGCATTTGCGTGGTATTCGGCGCGCTTGGTTCCAAAGCGTCCCAAATCCTCCCTTTTCTTACCAATCCCTTCTATACTGTCACGTTTATTTCCCTAAAAAAGTTGGGCCGAGCCTGAACGAGACATTTCAGGGCTAGAAAAATGAGCGATTCCGTGCGGAGAGGGCGGTTTTGCCCTGCAAATAGTTAGGGAACTGCTGGATAGAGTGCGTGCTCTACCTGCGCTTCCCTCGCCATGTGCGATCACCCGACTAGCAGGCTGCTTGCGCAGAGCTTGGCGTAGATGCCGCCGAGGGCTTGGAGGTCTTCGTGTTTGCCACGCTCGACGATGCGCCCGCGCTCCATCACGAGGATGATATCGGCGTGGCGCACGGTGCTGAGGCGGTGCGCGATGACGAAGCACGTGCGGCGCAACATAAGGCGATCCAACGCCTGCTGAATGAGCCGCTCGGTCTCCGTGTCCACGCTCGATGTGGCCTCGTCGAGGACGAGGATGGGCGGGTCTTTGAGCAGGGCGCGGGCGATAGAGATGCGTTGCTTTTCACCCACGCTCAATTTTACGCCGCGCTCGCCGACCACTGTATCTAAGCGGCTGGTCAGCCGCTCGACGAATCCGTGAGCATTCGCATCTTCGAGTGCTTTCCACATTTCTCCCTCAGTCGCGGCGGGCTGCGCGAGGCGGAGGTTGTCGCGCACAGTGCCGTTAAAAAGAAAGCTCTCTTGCGTGACCATGCCCACGGCGGAACGCAGCGCGGCGCGCGGGAGATCGCGCAGTGGCGTGCCGTCCACACGGATCTCACCATCGTCGTATTCGTAGAAGCGCGTGAGCAGATTCACGAGCGTGCTTTTCCCCGCGCCGGTGGAGCCGACGAGCGCGATCGTCTGGCCGGGTTTGGCGTGCAGCGAGATGTGGCGGAGCGTGGGGACTTCGTCGCCGTAGGAAAAACTCACGTCCTCAAATTGCACGTCGCCCTGGATGTCCACATTGCTCGCACTCTCGGCGAAATCCCCGCCGGGCTCCGGCTTTTCATCGAGAATCTCGAAGACCCGCTCGCCCGCTGCGCGCCCGCTTTGGATGAGCTGATTGAGCGAATGGAGCTTGCTGATCGGGTCGTAGAGAAAGCCCACGAGCAACAGGAACGCCGTGAATTCCCCAAAGCCCAGACGCCCCGCGAGCACCTCCTGCCCGCCGAAGCCGAGCACGAGCACGGAGCCCACGGCGGCGAAAAAAGTCATCGCCGGGTTGTAGATCGCCCACACGCGCATGATGCGCAGCGATGCCTCGCGGAGCTGGCCACTCACGCCGTCAAAGCGCGCGTGCTCCTCGCCTTCGCGCACGTAGGTTTTGATCTGTCGGATGCCTGCGAGATTATCGTGCAGCAGCGAATTCATCGCCGATGAAGCCTTACGCTGGAGCCGATAGCGGCGCGGCGCGGTGAGCGTGTAGGCGAGCGCGCCGACGATGAGCAGCGGCACGGGCAGCAGCGCCAGCCACGCGAGGCGCGGGTGGTAAAGAAAGAGCATCGTGCCCACGATGCCGATTTGCAGCAGTGCCGAGACGCCCTGCTCGATGCCATCAATCAGCATCCGCTCCACCGCCGTCACATCTTCCAGCAGCCGCGTCATGATGTCGCCCGTCGCGCGATCATCGAACCACTTCAGCGGGAGTTCTTGGATGTGCGAGTAGAGGTCGCTGCGCAGATCGAAGATCACCCGTTGCTCAAAGGTGTTGTTCAAAACGATGCGAATCGCATTAAACAAATCGCGCACGAGAAAAGCCATCGCCCCCGCTGCAACCAGCCACCAGAGCCGTTCGCCGCGCCCCACGCGGATGTCGTCCACCACAAGCTGCGTCACTTTGGGGAAGACCGTGACCATGAGCGTGGAGACCACTGCGCACAGCAAAGTGCCAGCCGCCATCCCGGGATAGCGGCGTAGATACGCGAAGACTCGGACGACCGTGTGCATGAGGCCGCGCATCCTGCGTGGAAGCCGCTGCGATGCAACTGCTGGCTTCCCCCACCGCCAGCGTGTATCAGCGGCGCGTGTTTGCTATTTCACTAAAAGAGACGCCGTCGCTGACGGCGCGCGCGCTCAGTTTTGCGGCGGCGCTCGTGCTGCTTGCGGGGCTCGTCGTCGCGGCGCTCATGGCGCTCGATTACCATTGGCAATGGGCCGGCGTGTGGCGCTACCGCCAGCTTTATCTCGATGGCTGGTTTGCCACACTCGGCATCGCCGCGCTTGCCCTGCCGCTCAGTTGCTTGCTCGGGCTCCTCTTCGCACTCGCGCGGCGCTCGCGCTTCCTGCCACTGCAATACATCTCCCGCATCTACGTAGAGCTCACACGCGGAGCACCCCTGCTCGTGCAGATCTACCTTTACTTCTACGTCTTTGGCAGCGCCCTCCACATCAGCAATCGCTACCTCGCCGGGCCACTCATCCTCGCCACCTTCACCGGCGCATACATCAGCGAAATCCTCCGCGCAGGCATCGAGAGCGTGGGCCGCTCGCAGCTCGAAAGCGCGCGCGCCATCGGGCTCACCACGGCGCAGACCTACCGCTACGTCATCGCCCCGCAGGCACTCCGCCAAGTGCTACCCGGACTCGCCGGGCAATTCGTCTCGCTCGTAAAAGACTCCTCCCTCCTCTCCATCATCGCGCTCAATGAATTCACCCAAGCCGGCACCAACGTGAACAGCTACACCGCCGCCCCCTTCGAGAGCACACTCCCCCTCGCCCTCGGCTACCTCCTCCTCACCCTCCCCATCTCCCTGTGGACACAATCGCTAGAGCGCCGCGTGCGCTTTGAGACTTGAGCGGGGGTTGATGGATGATTGTTGATGGTTGATAAAAGCGAGCACGAGCACGAGAGGGAAAAACAGCGCCTCTCCCCTGCTCCATAGCCACGAGATTACGCATTGCGCCCGCGCCAGAAATCGCCGAACCCTCCGCACTGTCATGAAACAACCATCCACCACCACACTCCTCCTCGCCATAACCAGCCTCTTCCTCACCTCAGCGCGCGCCGCAGAGCCGGAAGCAGAACTGGCCCAGACCCAGCACGACATCGCCACCTACGAGGCCAAACTCAAGACCGCCCCAAACGACACCGAAGCCTCCCGCCAACTGGCCATGAATCTCTCCAAACTCGGCACCCTCCTCTACAAACGCGAACAGCTCGGCGACCTCGACCAGGCCGTCGCCCACCACACACGCGCCCTCGAAATCCGCGAAAAACTCCTCGCAGCCGACCCCACCTCCACGATCGCCTCCAAAGAAGTAAGCGTGAGTCTGGGTAGATTTGCCGACATCCTCGCCAAGCGCGCCAAGCCCGGCGACGACGACAATGCAGTGGCCTACTACAACCGCTCCCTAAGCATCCGCGAAAAACTCCTCGCAGCCGCCCCCGAATCCGTGGAAGCCGCACAAGACGTCTCCGTCGCCCACTACAAAATCGCCACCTACGCGTGGCAACACAAAGACGATAAAAGCAACCGCGAACACTGCCGCGCCAACTACGACATGCTAAAACCGCGCATAGAGAAAGGAATGATCTTCGACGGCCCCACGATGAACTTCTACAAGCAGCTCGATAAACGCTTCTCCGGGAAATAGCCCGCGAGAAACTGTCAGCTTTCGCTCCACAGAAAGAAAAACAGCGCCCTGCGGTAAAATGAGCTGCCTCAACGTCCACAGAGCATCCCGTTGACGCCTCGCGAGAAGTCGGGCACTTTCCGCGCATGAGCACGCTTGCTGAGATCGAAAACGCTGCCGTTCAATTACCACCATCGCAAATGGAAGAGTTGGTTACTTTTTTGATGCGTAGGCTGCAACGGGTAGCGGCTCGGAAGGGTGGGTCGCCTACACCGCGCAGTCGCCGGGGGTTTCCGGTGTCGCGCGGGCGAGTCGCGTTTGGAGCGGCTGAGGTGGCTCAGATCGAGGCAGGGGAATGAGGTGGCTGCTGGATGGAAATGTGTTGGTGGCGTTAGCGATTGATTCGCATGTGCATCACGAACGGGCGTGGCGTTGGTTTGAAGGGATTGGCGAGTCTTTTGCCACTTGTGCGACTACGGAAGGCACGCTGCTCCGTGTGCATATGAAGATGGCGGCGGCTGGCGATGCGGTGTCTGCATGGGCGGCGTTGAGGGCTTTTTATGCAATGCCGGATCACGAGTTTTGGCCGGAGGCACCCAGCTATTGCGAGGTGGATGCGGGGCGAATCAACGGTGCGGCGCAGGTGACGGATGCTTGGCTGGCAGAGCTGGCACGGCGCAAAGGTGCAAAGCTGGCGACGATGGATGAAGCGCTGGCGAAGTTGCACGCCGATGTGGCCTTCTTGTTACCGGGGTGATCGGGCACGGGCATACGCTGCGGAGTCAGCGCCTGCGGCGGGCGGAACTCTTACTCCGAACGGGGTGTCGTGACTCGGCGGGATCAGCGGATGATCCGCAGGATGTGGCCGGCTTTTTGGCCGGGGATTAGGCGGATGTAGTTGCGGCGTCCGCGCCATTGGTAGCGGTCATTGGTGAGGAGGTCTTCGACTTCAAAGGGCTGGTCTTCGGCGAGGCTGAACTCTTCCAGCGGCACGCTGACCATGGCCTCTTGGGGGTGCCATGCGTCGAGGTTCACGATGATGAGGAGGTGGTTGGTGCCCGCGCTTTTGGAGTAGGCGAGGAGGAGGTCGTTCTCTGTTTCTTGGAAGCGCAGGTTGCTGGCGATTTGCAGGGCGGGGTTTTCGCGGCGGATGCGGTTTAGTTTCGTGAAGAGGCCCTGGATGCCGCCGGGGGCGCTCCAATTGCGGGCTTTGAGCTGATACTTTTCGCTGTCGAGATACTCTTCGCGGGCGAGCTGTTTGTAGTCGCCGTCGCACAGCTCTAGGAAGCCGCGCACGTTGCCCGCTGCATCCCACGGCTTGCGCTCTAGGCCCATGCTTTCGCACAGCTCGAAGCCGCTGTAGATGCCATAGACGGGGGCGAGGGTGGTGGTGAGGATGGCGCGGACTTGGAAGGCGGCGGGGCCGCCGAATTGCAGGTAGCTGGGGAGGATGTCGGGGGTATTTGGCCACAGATTGCCGCGCATGACTTCGGCGCTGGGGCTGCTCGTGAGCTGCTGGAGGTAGTCGGTGAGGCCGCGCTTGGTATTGCGCCAGGTGAAGTAGGTGTAGCTCTGGGTGAAACCGGCTTTGGCCAGCGCGAGCATCATCTTCGGCGTGGTGAAGGCTTCGCTGAGGAAGACGGAATCGGGGAAGCGCGTCTGCACGCGGGCGATGAGGTATTCCCAAAAATGCACGGGCTTGGTGTGGGGATTATCCACGCGGAAGGTCTTCACGCCTTGCTCGCACCAGAACTCGATGACGCTCGCCAGCTCGCTCCACAGCTCGCGCCATGTGGCGCAGTGGTAGTTCAGGGGATACACGTCTTGGTATTTCTTCGGGGGGTTCTCGGCGTATTTGATGGAGCCATCGGGGCGCGCGAAAAACCACTCGGGGTGCTGGGCGACGTAGGGATGATCGGGGGAGCAATTCACCGCGAAATCGAGGGCGACCTCCATCCCGCGCGCGGTGATCTCTTTCACCAGCCAGCGGAAATCATCGAGCGTGCCGAGCTCCGGCGCGACGTCGCGATGGCCACCGCCATTCGGGCAATCTTGATGGCGATTGCCGATGGCGTAAGGCACGCCGGGTTCGCCGGGCTGGCAGGAGACGGCGTTATTCCGGCCCTTGCGCGCGGTCGTGCCGATGGGGTGGACGGGCGGGAAGTAGATGACATCGAAGCCCATCGCCTTTGCGTAGTCCACGCGCGGCAAGCAGTCGCGGAACTTCGAGCCCTGATGGCCGTGCCCCTCCGCGCTACGCGGGAAAAATTCATACCACGCCGCAAAGCCCGCCCGCTCGCGATCCACCCACACGCGGGCGTAGCGCGGAGGCGTCGTTTTTTCTGCCGAGTAAAGTGCGAGCGCATCCGCGAAAGAACATACGAACTCGGTGCTCACCGAGCGGTCGGCATACGTCCACAGCAGCTCTGCCAGCGTGGCATCGTGGGCCATCTCGTTCACCTGCGCGGGCGCGGCTTTGCGCATCTCGGCGGCTGCTTTTTTCAGCGCCGTGGCGGCGATTTTGTCTTTGCGCGCGGTCGCAAGTTTGGCGGCATTTTCCAGCAGCCCCGCACCCTCCAGCGTCTCGCTGCCGAGGCTCGGCTCGGCGGCGGCGAACTTCATGTGAAACTCATGCTGCCACGATTTCCACAAGTCGCCCCACGCCTCTACCGTTACCTCGTGCGCGCCGATTTCGCTGAAGGCGCACTCGCCCCGCCAGCGGTCTGCGCTCCACGCCTCGGGGCGCGTCATCGCCGCCTCGTGCCACGCCGCCGCGCCCGCTGCGCGCCACTTCAGCACTGCCGAGACAACATCGTGACCGTCTTTAAAAATATCCGCCCACACCTCCAGCCGTTCGCCTAGGAGGCGCTTCACTGGGTAGCGCCCGCCATCCACGAGCGGGCTCACATTTTCGATCACGAGAGTTGGGACGAGATTTGCCATAGAGCCGCAGATTTATTCCACGAGAGGCCCGAAAGAAACGAAAAGGTTTGAGGGGCTGTATTTTCAGGAGGGGTGGTAACGCACTGACGTGCAAGATGCAGACGACTCTACAAAAGCGAGCGGCTTGCGCGGACGGAGCGCACGCATCCTGCGTGTAGCGGCGGGCATCCTGCCCGGCGCAGTGCGGCGCTGGCAGTAGGAAGGATATTCTACTTCAAGTGGCTCGTCTCACGCGCGCTGGGCAAGATGCCCAACGCTGCACGCGGGACGCGCGCGCTCCGGCCATACAAGTCTCTCGTTCTTCTCAGTAGCTTTGTAGTTTTGGAAATTCACCCGTCCATGATTGTGCGTGCGCTCGGCGGGGCTCGCGACTTTGCTCTTCACCATGAACGCACTCGCTCCGCTCGATTTCCACGTCCACCTCGTCGGCAACGGCAAGTCCGGCTCGGGCTGTTGGCTGCGGCTCGGGGCGACTTGGTGGCAGAGACCGATGGCGAATTACATGCTCCGTCACGTGGGGCTCGGGGCGACTTCCATGCAGGCGGAAAATTTCGATGAACGATACGTGGCGCATTTGCTGAGGCTCGTCTGCGAGTCTTCGCTCGGCGCGCTCGTGCTGCTGGCGCAAGACGAAGTGTATGAAAGCAGCGGGCGCAAACTCGAAGGACGCGGTTCTTTCTACGTGCCAAATGACTACCTCCTCCGGCTGTGCGCGGCGCACCCGGAATTCCTCCCCGCCGTGAGCATCCACCCCGCGCGCCCGGACGCGATGGAGGAGCTGGAACGCTGCATCGCTGCGGGTGCCGTCGCGCTGAAGCTGCTGCCAAATTGCCACAACGTGGACTGCAACGACCCGCGCTACCGGCGCTTCTGGGAGCGCGTCGCAGAGGCCCGCCTGCCGCTGCTCGCGCACACCGGCGGCGAGCACACCGTGGAGGTCATCGCCCACGCCCACGCCGACCCGCGCGTGCTCACGCAACCGCTGGAGTGCGGCGTGACCATCATCGCCGCACACTGCGCTACAAAGAGCGGCCTCACCGACCCTGAATACTTCGACGTCTTCGCCGCGATGCTCGCGAAATTCCCCAATCTCTACGGCGACACGAGCGCCTGGAACGTCCCCCTCCGAGGTCGCCACGCTCGCCGCTGCATCGGCCCCGAGGCCGGGCTACTCGGCGAACGGCTGCTGCACGGCAGCGATTTCCCCGTCCCCTGCTCCGGCTTATGGGCAGCCCTGCGCGGCATTGTAAAATGGAGCGACTACCGCGAGTGGCAGCGCCACCCGAACGTGCTCGAACGCGACTACCAACTCAAACGCGCCATGGGCTTCGAAGCGGCGCACTTCACGCGAGCGCACGAGCTCCTCCGGCATTAGCGGCGAGCGTGGAATGAAGGAACCGCTGCAAACTTCGAAGTTCAGAGTTCAGAGTTCGAAGTTTGCAGCGACTCCCTTCATTCAGCCTCTCATCAGCGCCCACGCCGCCACATCCCCACTTGCCCCGCCGCCCCCTCCCCGCTTCCATCCCCGCTCATGTTCACACGCACACCCGTTAGTCCCATCTCCGTCGTCACCGGTGCCGCAGGCTTCCTCGGCTCGCATCTTACCGACCGCCTTCTTGCCGAAGGCCACCGCGTCATCGGTATTGATAACTTCATCACCGGCAACGTCGCCAACATCGAGCACCTCGCCGGCAACGAACGCTTCCGCTTCATCAAACACGACGTCTCCAACTTCATCTACCTCCCCGACGACGTGGACTGCGTCTTCAACTTCGCCTCCCCCGCCTCCCCCATTGATTACCTCGAATACCCCATCCAAACGCTAAAGGTCGGCTCCCTCGGCACCCACAACACCCTCGGCCTCGCGAAGGCAAAAGGCGCGCGCTACCTCATCGCCAGCACCAGCGAATGTTACGGCGACCCACTGGAACACCCGCAAAAAGAAACCTACTGGGGCAACGTGAACCCCGTCGGCCCGCGTGGGTGCTACGATGAGGCCAAACGCTTCTCCGAAGCCATGACGATGGCCTACCACCGCGCCCACGGCGTAGATACCAAGATCGTCCGCATCTTTAACACCTACGGCCCCCGGATGCGCCTCCGCGATGGCCGCGTCGTCCCCGCCTTCATCGGCCAAGCTCTCACCGGCAAGCCCCTCACCATCTTCGGCGACGGCTCGCAGACACGCTCCTTCTGCTACTGCTCCGACCTCATTGACGGCATCTACAAACTCTCCCGCTCCGAGGGCTATCACGAGCCCGTGAACATCGGCAACCCCCGCGAGATGACCATCAAAGAGTTCGGCGAACACACCATCCACTTCACCGGCAGCACTTCCAAAATGGAGTTCCGCCCCCTCCCTACGGATGATCCGAAAGTCCGCCGCCCCGACATCACCCTCGCCCGCAAACTCCTCGGCTGGGAGCCCGTCGTCCCCTTCGAGGAGGGCATCGTGAAAACCATCGAATTCTTCCGAGGCCGAGTCGCCGCCGGAGACCTCGTGGCGTAGCTCCCCGGAGACCGCTACTCTCGGTCTGGCGGCAACTCCACGATCTCGAACCAATACTTTTCGAGCGTCTGCAAAATGTCCACGAGAGCCTCGAAGGTGACGGGCTTTACGATGTAGCTGTTCACGCCGAGATCGTAGCTGCGATACACGTCCTCATCGTCCTTGGAAGTGGTGAGCACCACGACGGGGATGGTGCGCAGATCAGCGTCCTGCTTTAGCTCGGCGAGCACGGCGCGCCCGTCTTTGCGCGGCATATTGAGATCGAGCAAGATCAGGCCGGGGCGCGGTGCATCGGCGGGCGCGGCAAATTTCCCCACGCGGCGCAAGTAGTCCATCAGCTCCTCGCCATTCTCCACAAAGCGCACGTCATTGATGAGCCGCGCCTCGGTCAGCGCGTCGGCGGTGAGCAGACGATCATCGGGATCATCGTCGGCCATGAGGATAGTGATGGGCTTGGTAGCTACGTTCATAAAATTTGCGGTTGTTGTAATGGGAGCGTGATCGTGAAAATGGCACCACTCTCACCCCCGCTCTGTGCCACGATGCGCCCGTGGTGACGATCAGTAATTTTGCGGCACACCGAAAGGCCGATCCCGCTGCCCTCGTATTCCGTGCGCGCGTGCAGCCGCTTGAAGGGGCTGAAAATGTGTTCGGCGAACTGCGCATCAAAACCGATGCCGTTATCCTGCACGCGGATCTCGCAGAACAAGGCCCCATGCGGGATGCCGGGCAGTTCGCCACAGAGTTTCTCCAGCGTGCGCCCGATGATACTCACCTCGGGCCGCGTCTGTGGGCGTTGGAATTTCAGCGCGTTCGCGATCAGATTTTGAAAAAGCTGCCGCATCTGCGTGGCGTCGGCCTCGATGGTGGGTAAACCGCTGACGATCACTTTTGCACCGGTGCTCGCGATTTTCACCTCCAAGTCGCCGAGCACGCCGCGCACGATTTCATCCAGCCTACACGGCTGGAATGGCAGCGCCCGCGTGGTCACCCGCGTGAGCTGGAGTAGGTCTTGGATGAGCACCTGCATCCGCCCCGCCGCATCCATCATCCGTGCGAGGAAATCGCGCCCCTGCTCGCCCAACTCTTTGTCGCAGCGCGCCCGCAGACGGTCGCCAAAAGCCTGCACCTTGCGCAGCGGCTCCTGCAAATCGTGCGACGCCACGCTCGCGAAACTTTGCAGCTCATCGTTCGACCGTTGCAACGCGCCCGCGTAGTGCTGGAGCCTCTCGTCCTTCTCCCGGCGGCTCGTGATGTCGCGGCTCAGACCCACGATGCCGATGGGCTCGCCCGCGAGATTGCGCAGCCGCACCTTCGTCGTCTCCTGCCAGATCGCACGCCCATCCCGCGCACGGCCCTCCTCCTCCACATCGTGCATCATGCGCTCGCCGCGCAGCACCGCGAGGTCGCTTTGCGTATAGTGCGCAGCGAGTGACGAAGGGAAAAAATCAGCGGGCATTTTGCCGATCACCTCACCCTCTTCACTCACGCCGAGATAGCGGCGGTGTGCCGCATTATCGCGCGCGTAGCGCCCCTGGGCGTCTGTTACGAAAAGATTGTCCGGGATCGTATCCATGATGCTCCGCAAGAGCTGCCGCTCGGCCTCCACCGCATCCTGCACGCGCCGCCGCGCCGCCATATCCCGCACCAGCCAGACGCCCGCCGCGACGAGCGCGAGCCACGTGATCGCGGTGCTGCCAAAGACCGCGAACGTGTTCCACCGCCCCGTTTTTTTCATCGTCTCCCGCAGTGCATCGAGCTGCGCGCGCCCGATCTGATCGAGCGTCTCCAGCTCCGTGCCGATGGCCCGGAAAGCCCCGAGATATTCCGCCTTCGCCGTAGGCTCCACAAAGAAGCGCGCCGCCGCTGCTACGCCATCCTCCCGCCGCCGATCAATCGCCTTGGCGTGCTCCGCGAAGCCCCGCCCAATCAGCATTTGCAGGCGTATGATGCACGTCTGCTGCGCTTTATTTTCCTCCGTCTGCTTCCGCAAATTTTGCAGCTCCGAGATGATGTGCGTCTGCCCCTCGTCGTAAGCGCGAAGTTGCCCATCATCACCCGAGAGCAGGAACCCGCGCACGCCGCTCTCCATTTCCATAAAGAGCCGCTGCACCCGCTCGCTGCGATCCAGCACGCCACTCGCCGCCGAGACCTCCGCCGAGACTGCGAGAAAGCGGCGCGCGCTGAGGAAACTCACCAGCGCGATGAGCCCGATCATTAAAAACGCGAAGCCAACCCCGACGATGACTTTGCGTGGGAGCGAGAACTTGGCTGGCTGGGACTCGGGCATGAAAAAAGATGGCGGAGGAGGTAGGATTCGAACCCACGAGACCTTGCGGCCTGCCAGTTTTCAAGACTAGTGCAATAGACCACTCTGCCACTCCTCCGTTGAAGGGATATTTGCCAGAGACTCGCGCGACGGCAACCCGAATGTGAATGGTTGTCGCGTTGCTCCGCCCCTGCTTTCTTCGCCGCGTGCGCATACTCATCGCTCCCGATAAATTTAAAGGTTCACTCTCCGCTCTCGCCGCCGCCCATGCCATCGAGGCAGGCTTCCGCTCGGTCTTCCCGCAGCTCCTCGCCGACCTCGCGCCCATCGCCGATGGCGGCGAAGGATTCGCCGAAGCACTCGCCGCCGCGCTCGGCGCGGAATGGGTGGAAGTCGCGAGCGAAGATGCGCTCGGTCGCCCCGTGCAGGCGCGCTACGCATGGGTCGCAGCCACACAGCTCGCCGTGATCGAAATGAGCGAGGCCAGCGGCCTCTGGCGGCTCCAGCCGGAGGAGCGCGACGTGCTCTGCGCGACCACTCACGGCACTGGCCTACTGCTCCGCGACGCCATCCAGCGCGGTGCCCGGCGCGTGCTACTCGGGCTCGGCGGCAGCGCGACGACGGATGGCGGCATCGGCATCGCCCGCGCGCTCGGCTACCGTTTTCTGAATGACGCTGGCGGCGAATTCCAGCCCGTGCCCGGCACCTTCGATCTGCTCGCGCGCATCGTGCGCCCCGCCGGACTCGTGCTCCCGGAAATCATCGCCGCCAGCGACGTGCAAAACCCACTCCTCGGCGAACGCGGCACGGCGCGCGTTTATTCGCCGCAAAAAGGCGCGGATCCTCACACCGTCGAAGTGCTGGAGTCCGCCATGTTTCGCCTCGCCGACACGTGCGCCGCGAGCCTCGCGCGCGACTTCCGCGCAACTCCTGGCGCAGGCGCGGCGGGAGGCCTCGGCTTTGGCCTGCTCACCTTTTGCGATGCCCAGATTTGCCCAGGCTTCGACATCGTGGCCGAGACGATGGGGCTAGACGCGCGCATCGCCGCCTCAGACCTCGTCATCACTGGCGAAGGTCGCCTCGACGATCAAACCCTCGACGGCAAAGGCCCCGCCGGCATCGCCGCCCGTGCCCGCGCGGCGGGGAAAAAAGTCATCGCATTTGGTGGCGCGATCACCGAGACGGCGGAACGCTCCGGCATCTTCGACGCCCTCATCCCCATCACCGACCGACCGCTCCCGCTAGAGGAAGCCATGAGCGAAGCCGCATCTTTGCTAGAGCGCGCCGCTTCACGCGCTGCGCGATTGATGGGCTGCTCCGTATAAGAAAACTCGCACGCCAAGCGATCAACTCGCGCGAGGTTAGCGCCCGCCGCGATAGCGTTTTTCAGACTCCTCTGGGACGGAGATAGTAGTGGGGGAACCGTGAACTCCCACCACTGGATCAAGGGGGAAAAGGTGAGGCCATTCCCATGTGTCCTTCTTCAGCACGAGCGTCGTCGCGGCATACTCACCAGCCTTCACCGCCACCGTGGCGCTCGCAGTTCCGCCGCCGCCGCCGCCGCCCCAAAATGGGCGAGTCACCATCCCCGTGATGCTTGAGCTTAAAGCTACGACAGGCGGGTAATCCCAGCAACCGCCGCCCCAACCCACCGATACTGTGAACGAGCCGTCCGGCGTGTTCGCGGTAAATGCGCCTTTCACATCCGTCGTCGCGTAGTCCGTGAACGCTGGGCGGTCACTGCCCTCAGCCATGATCTCCATGATGTTCACCGAGCGGTTCGCCGCTGGCGTGCCGTCCGCGTTCGTCACGACTCCATGGATGCCCGTATTTTTCAGCGCCTCACGAGGCCCGAGCGGTGCGAGGATTCGGAGATTGGCGGCGGATTCCACACCTTCCGTCACGACCACCTGTGTATCGGCGGCGAGCCAGTTGCCGTCCGCATCTTCACCGCTCACGACGACACTGTAGGTGCCCACTGGCGGGCTGATTTTGAAAGCGCCGCTCTTATTGGTCTGGCCAGACCAATAGAACACTTGGCGGTAAATCGTCGCCGAGTCATCGCGGATTTCCGAGACCTCCACATCGTAGCCCACGGCGGGCGTGGAGACGCCGGGATCGTCATTGCCGCTGGCGTCGCGGCCTCCGAGGGTCACTTTGCCCGCGATGGTGCCAGTCACCGTTTCTTCGATGGGAGGGAGGATTTCAATGCGCGTCGTCGCGGAGTAATCGCCCGCGCTTGCATTGAAAGAATACACGCCGGGGAGCAGCGGCTGACCGTCTATGACAAGCGGCACATTTACCGTCTGCTTCCAACTGCCCGCCGCGCCGAGTTGCGCGACGATGGGGTCTGGCTCGCCATCGCCATCCGTGTCCGGCGCGAGGATGGAGTCGCCATTTTCATCCACAGAATCCTGCGGCGCTTCCCAATAAGTCGTGCCGTCTTCGCCCGTGAGCGTGAAGTAGAAATGCAACGCCGCGAGGGCTGGCGAGTCGTAGGTGAACTCGATGGCTTTGCTCCCACGATTGGCCAGCGAGACCGAGGCGACGAAATGATTGCGCAGTGCCGCGAGACGCCGCCGGTGCTTGGCGAGCGCCTTGGCCTTGGTCGCGCGTTTGGCGGCGGAAAGCGTAGGATCCGGCGTTTCATCCACCGTGGAGCCGGGCACAAACATGGGCAGCTCGCTCGCGCTGGTGCTGAGGGAGATCGTGATCTGCGCCGAAGCGCGCGGCGCAACCATGCAAAGAGCGAGCACGGAAAGGATGGCTGAGAAGATGCGAAGTTTCATAATGAAAGGACTGGTAGTGAGAGTGCGATATAGAAGCGTGTGAAGAGAGACGGTCAACCGCTTTAAAATGACAATCGGTTCGTATCTTTCGTGAGCAGGATACGGGGGATTGTAGAGGAACTCGTCGAGTATTATTGCTGCTATGGCCTCTACGGCGTATCACCAAATGTAACGTCGTGAGCTTTAGCCCACACCATTCAGCGCGCTGCAGGCACCGTGCTGCCCTCAAAGGGCAATTTTGTCGTCCTCGTATCGAGCAGCGGGCCGAGCTCGTAGATGTTTGTGTAGCCGTAAGTCGCCAACGCGATGTATGTGGAGATATTCAGCGAGGCACCCGCGAGCTTTCCAGTAAAGGCCACGGCATCCCCACGGAAGTTGTTATTACAGTAGATGAGCACGCGCGTCGTTTTCTCCGGGATCACCTTCGCCAGCGACTCCACGGTGAAGTCTGTGAAGGGTAGGCTCACCGCGCCTTTGATGTGGCGCATCGCGTATTTATCCGCGCTGCGGGCATCAAGCACAATCGTTCCCAGCTCCCCGGCCAACTCCGCGAACCGCTCCTCCGTGAGGCGGTGCAGTGCCCGTATCTTCTCCGTGTCTCCGGCTATTTGCAGAAATTTCGGGTAATCAATAAGTTCGTTGAGGATCGCCGGTTCTTTGGTGTAGATCGCCGGAGCGGCGAGGAGGATGCAGAGTAGGATCGTTTTCATGGCGCGGGTTTGTTGGTAGTTACTCATAGATTTCATACACCTCACCACTGAGGGCGAAGGTCACGCTGTTGCCGAGGGCGAGCCACTGCGCGGACTCGGGCTTGGCGGTGAGGAGGGCGAAATAATCGGTGGAGGCAAATTGCACGCGGTTGCGTTTGGCGTCGGCCTTCACGGATTGCACGGCGGTGTCGCTCCAATTCGCGCCATTTTGCGCGAACGCTTTTCCATTCACTAAGCGCGTCTGCTGATCCACGGCGTCGAGCTTTTGCTGCACCACGCCGATGTTGCCGGGGAGCGGTTTTGCGGCGGCTTTTGTGGCGGTCTTTGGGCTGAGGCTTCCGGTATTAAATGCGCCGCCGACTGCGGAATAATCGGACGGCGCGACGTTGCCGGCAATCACTCCACTGTTGGTTTCGTTCTTCGATTTCTCCAGCGCGACAGCGGGCGCTTCGGCGTTTTTCAGCGAGTCATTCCCCCGCCCCGCAAGCGCACCGTTGTAGCCGTCCTTTGCATCATTCAGATCGCTCCAGCCTTTACGCAGGTAGCTCTGAGCCTTCTCGTCGCGATCTAGCATTTGCAGCGAACGTGAAGCCACCGGCACGCCGCGCCGCGCTTCGTCCTCCACGATGAGGTAGCTCGTGTAGGGGGTGACGATGGCGTAGCGCCGGGCGAGGTCCACCACCTCGTCGCGCAGCTCCTTATTTTCCCCACGAAGCCGCACCTCATCCAGCAGCCAACCCACCCGCCGCAGCGCCCAGAGCTGTGCGATGAATTCATTGCCGCGTTCGCTGCTAAACTTCACGCGCTGCGTCATGCGCTTGGGCGTGCCGTTCAACGTGCCATCCAGCACGAGGTCGCCCTCGCCCTCGCCGCTGTAGCGCCCCGCAAGCACGAGCTGGTCGCCGCGAAACAAGTCTGGCAGGGGATTTGGGTAGAGCTTCGTCACTCGGATGCCAGCGGGGAACTCCAGCTTCAGATTCGTGAGCAGTGGCTCTTTGATCTTGGTGAAAAAGTTTGAGACCTTCACTTCGAGGTCTTCCTCCGGCAGCACAAACTGCGACGCCGCCTTCGTGCGCTCGGCGATTTTATCCAACAAGTGCGTGTTGATATCCGTGCCGATGCCGAAGCAAAACACCCGCGTCGTCGCGCCCTGCTCGCGCACAACTTTCGCGACAATCCGCTCCTCGTCCGTCTCGCCAATCGTCGGCTTCCCATCCGTGAGGAAGACAATCACGAAAGGCCGCGCATTTTCCGCCGGGCGTAGCTTCTGAGCCGCTTGCAGCGCCTCCGCGATGGCCGTGCCGCCGATGGGCCGCAGCCCCTTGATGAAGTCGAGCGCCTTGTCCCGATTGCTGCGCGAAGCGTCCACGAGTTTCTCAAAGAGCGGCTCGCTCTCTGTCGAGAAACGCACGATCTCAAAGCGGTCCGCGTCATTCAGATTCTCTACACAAAAGGTCATCGCCTTCTTCGCCTGCTCCAGCTTCTTCCCCGCCATCGAGCCGCTTGTATCCAGCACGAAGCACACGTCCTTCGGGTTCACATCCCGCGTCTTCATCACGTCCCCGCCCGGCGAAGCGAGCAGGAGGAACCAGCCGTCCTCGCCCTCCTTTTTATGCGTGAGCAAATGCAGTCCCAGCTCCGTTTCCGCCGTGGAGAAGAGCAGTTGGAAATCCGTATCGGGCCGCGTATTCGCCGCCTCCCACCCCACGACCGCGCGCCGTTCTCCATCGCGCCGAATCTCCACCGTGTGCGACGGCGAGTAGAGCGCCTTGATCGGCGCATCCTGCTTGATCGTGACCCGCACGCTCGCCGTCTTCAGCGGCTGCGCGGAGAACTTCTCCGTATTCAGCGGGTAGAGATAAGTCGCCAACCCCGCGTCCACTTTCAGCAGCTCCGTGTAAGCCAGCGTCACCTTCTTCCGCGAGCGCGGCTCGATGGGGAAGATGCGAACGCGAAACGCCGAACGCCCCGTGTATTCCAGCAAAGCCGGGTCGCGCTGCTGCCGCACGATCTCCTCGTAAATCGCCCGCGCCTTCCCCGCATCGAGCAGCTCCGCCTCCATATCTTTGCCCCCGACCTTCATCGTGAATTTATCCAGATGAGCCCCCGCCGGGATGGGGAAGATGTATTCGCCTTCGAGGTTCGCATTGTTCGGATTAAAGAACTCCTGCTCCACCCGAGTCGTCGCCGTCTGCCCCGCGATCTCCACGTCCACTTTGTGAAACACCACCTCCAGCGGCGCGAAGGCAAACCGCGCTCCCGGCTGCGGCGGTAAATTGCGAATAATGATGAGCCCATCCGCGCGAACGCTGGCCAAGAACGCGAGGACGAGTGTGAGTGCAAAAAGAAGTTTCGTTTTCATATCCACACCATGCCGCGCCCCACCCCTCGCTGTGTCAGAGGGCGGTGCGGGGTTTGTCAAAAAATTGTGAAAGCCTCTTTGCTCACCCCTGTAGCAATTCAGAGAGAAACGGAGCCAAGCTCTCCCCCGTCTGCATCACCATATAGCCCAGCATCCGCCGCAGTTTTTCCTCCGTCGTGATCGCCGCGAAATGCACCAGCCCGGCACGCAGTTGCTCGGCCATCCGGTATTCCGTGCAGTCGGGATACACGATGCGGAATTCTCCACCAAAAGCACGCGCCCTCGCGCCACAATCCAGCACCGTGCGGGCAAAGGCAGGCTGCTCTTGGCAGACCTTTTCGCGCAGCGGCGCGCGGGCGTCATTTTCCGCCCACGCGCGGAGGAAATCGTGCGCCACATCGCCGCGCAAGAAGCACACGCCCGCGTTGATCCCAGGCCGCTCCACCGCCATCTCCGAGTCGGTGAGGTAGGCATTAAAAAAGGGATACGAGAGCGTGTGCCACGGCTCCTCGGCATAGACTACCTCAGCGTCAGCAGGCAGATGCTCGATGGGATTTCGCAGCACGATGCAGTCATCATCTATATGCCCGATCCAATCGTAGCCGCGCGGAAGCAAAGACCCCGCGAGATACTTGGCACGCATCATCGCACCCGTGCCGTTTGCCTCTGGTGGCAGGTCGATTCTCACCTGCTCCACACCAAGCGGGCATCGCGCATAGAGCGGCTCCTCGCTGTCTGTGAAAATCATCACATCCCCCACATAGCCGCTACGCCGAAGTGAGGCGATCATCAGTTGCGCCATCCAGCGGTGACGCGGCACTGGGCCTCGATCAAAAGACTGCGTAAAAATCAGCGTCTTCATACTCATCTCCAAGAACTCGACATGAGGTGATTCCCATAGCGCCCGAACTGAAACCACCACGGCTCGCCCTGAAAAGTGCCTTTCGGCTCCGGCGTATCATTCCGCCCGCGAAGCAAGATCAACTCATGCGCGAGTGACACCGAGTGACGGTGATAGACCGTGCTGAAAACATCCGGCCCCGTGGAGAAGAGCACATCATCCGCCGTGCAAGTGGAAGCGTTCACCACCTCTGCACGGCGGATCATTTCCTCGATCACTTCGGCGAGGAACCAGTGTCCCTTTGCCGCGCCAAAGCCGTAGTTTCCGATCTGAAACAGCTCGCGCGTATCCGCTGGCTCCCGCTGATGCCGGGCTCGGAAGATGTCCTCGCTCATACGCCACTCTTCCGTGAGGACGAGCCCGCCGCGACGGAGCTCATCCAGCGGAGAAAAAAGATGCACATCGAGGTCGAGATAAAATCCTCCCAGTTCATACACCGCCACCACTCGGAAGAAGTCCGCCTGTTGCACGGGGCGTGGGTAGAAGTCATACAATTCCAGCAATTCCGGCCTCCGCTTGCGGATAAATTCCCGCCGCGCATACCCAGAGAAAAAACATTCCTTCCAGTTTGGATGTAGTTTGAGCAACAGCTTGCGGCATCGGGATGCTACTGGCGAAAGCGAGTAGGCAGACTCAGCGGTAAGGATAAAGTGTGCGGGTATTGGCATTGCAAAAAGAGGGCAAAATTAGCGACTCCAACCGCGCGCCATCACATCCGCCACGACTACTTGACGACGTTCCGCCTTCGCTCGCGCATGGAGGAAGACCTCGAAGGCATCCGTTTTCCGCCTTCGCTGGGGAAATGCCACCGCTGCCTCTAATAGCCATGCGCGCTCAATCAGCGTCGCGGGTGGGCCTAGCTTTGGCGTCTTGAGCACGCTTTTGCCGCGTCGCATAAAGCACCAGCCGCTTCCCGCATACGCCGCATCCCCAGCCTCGGGGAAAAGCTCTGCGCCCGGCAGCGGCGTCATACACGGGTCGAGATAGAGCAAATACTTCGACCCCGTCCGGCGTGCCGCACTGAGCAGGGCTTGTGTCCAATACGGCTCACCACCAAGTGCCTTCGCCGCTTTCGCGGAAAGCGGGCAACCCTCCGCGCCTGCCGGGAGCCAGCTATTTTCTCCACGGAAAGCACGGGAGGACACGGAAGATGCAGCATCCGTCGTCTCCTTTTCCGTGCGTTTTTCCGCGCCTTCCGTGGACTCAAAACACGGCACCACCAGCCGCCGCACGCCCACTGGCCAGCGCAACGCCTGCCAGTTCCTATGCAGCGCCTCCACGTCCTCCCGCATCACCGCCGTCACCACGGTGCAGTCCTCAGGCAGCCACACGTGCGCAGGCTGTGCTGCCACCAGCGCCAGCTCATGCTCAGGCGCATCCAGCCGAGTCACCGAGAGCGCACGGGCGAGCCGCACTTTCACCCGACGCTGGAGCAGTGCGGGCAGCTCAGATTCTAGCGTGTAAAAAGTGCGCTTTTTCCGCCCCCATCGCGCCAGTAGCGGGAGCAGCATCGCACGCCGAAAAGCAAATCCTTTGGGCATTCCCACAGACTCGGGAGATGCGACCATTCCATCGCTCTTTGCTAGTGCAGAAAACCAACGATTCACTGCTGGCTTGCCACTTTCTGGAGTAAGGAAAAGCGTCTCGGCAAACGGGCTCATCAGCAATGCCCGATCCAACGAACCAGCCGACAACAACGGCGGGGGCCTTTCTCCCACAGTCGCCGAGACTTCTGCTTTGGATGGAAACGCAATATAGGCCGCGTCGTGCATCGCGCACGCGATCCGCAGTGCTGGCATCTCCTGCCCGTCATACACCACCGCCACCGCTCCAGCCCATCCCGTGCGCAAAGCATGCAATGCAGTGATCCCACGCTGCACCTCATCTCGACTACTTAACCACAGCACCACACCACGCTTTTCGCGTGCCGCATCCGCGCGCCGCTCTACCTCGCTCCGGCGCAGGGGCGAGCGCACTGGCCGATATTGCAAAGCCCAGCTTCCGTCCGCTCCACGCCGTTCGGGAGTGCCCAGCAGGAGCTCGATTGTCGGCGTCGTCTGCGGGAAGGCAGGCTGCCCGTAATGCGTTCCCGCAATCCAGCCGCCCTTTTTCAAAGTCCTCAGCCATCGCGGCAGCTCTTCGAGTAGAAAATCATAACTCGGTTCCACTCCGAGCTGAAGCCACTTCACGCTCTTCGCCTTTGGCATCGGCACCAGAGTTAGCCCAAGGCGGCGTGCCGACGGGGTTCCAGCGATTTCAGTCGTGCCTTTCACGGGCTGAGGCACCGCCTCTCCTTCTTCCAACAGACCCACGTTTTCCAAACCTGAGAGCCCTTTCGTGAAGCGGTTCCAGAGAAACTCCCGATCCGCCTCTTCTAACTCATCATGACTCATCCGCGATAGCCTCCGGCTATCCACAACGAAAAGCCGCCGACAACGAGCCGCGAGGTCTTTTGCCGTATCTGGGGCCCAAGCCCCAAGTAAAATCCCGTCTCCACCCACAGGTTCCACGCTATCCTCATGCGCCGCTGTCCTCACGCCTCCTCTTGCTTCTGCGAAAATCTCGGTTTGCCCGCTCCAATTCACATACGTTTTTCCCAGATGCAGCGCAGTTATTGGCAGTGTAGCGGTGTTGGCTTTTCCAAAAAGCGAATAGAAACGATAGTCATCATGCTCCCGCTGCTCGGGGTCGGATGGCGGATATTTTCGATGGGGCCCGTTGAGGTGAAAAAGATTGAAATACCCCACCACCGTTTCGAAAGTCTCCAGCCCCGCCTCCCACGGCCCTAGCTTTCGCATCCCTTCAAACTCCTCCTGCGTAGCCGCCACCCGCCGCCCCCGTAGCCCATAGAGCTTCTTCTTGTCTAGCAGAGGCAGTAGCCCCTCCATTCGTTCGCCAAAGTCGGGTGGCAATAAAATGTCCGCGTCCAACAAAATGACCCACCCCCTCGCTCCTCGCCTGCGGAGCTCTTTCAGCCCTGCATTGAGATAACGTGCTTTATTATAAGCCGCATGAAAACCACCCCCATATAACTTACCCGCATATACGGAGAGCTTGCTATTTCTAGATGATAATACAGCGCGTTTCGTTCCCTTGTCATCAGAGACCGTAATAACTAACCGGTTAAATTTTAAGCCTAAATCAGGCGACGTAATTTGATAAGTCCGAGAATAGCAAATACAGACTGTTACAAATGATATATCCTCTTGCATCGAGTTTGAACCTAACGAACGGAATTTTAGTCGAATTTAGCGTAATTTAAAAATTGCGCATACCGCTCGGTGCTCTTTGCTCCCTTAATCCCAAAATCACTTACTATATTGAATTCTACGGTGCCTTTTCCACCCCCTGTCATATATGAAAGACCTCCTTTATCATCAAAATTTAAGTCAGTAATATTATTAGCAAATAATTCGTGCAGTCTAGTGGGTTCACTTGAATCTCTTGGAATAACTAAGCGAATTATTTTAATAGGCTTCCAAAAATAAAAATACTCATTCAGTAGACTTAGTGCGTCTTTTTTAAAAATAGAGTATGGCGCCTTAGTGGTATCAAAATTACTTAAATGCTTTGAAATTTCAGAATACGCTGCTTCAATTTGTTTTTGTGTAGGCTCAGAAACTTTTAAGGATATTTTTCTGTATTTGTCTGAAGTAAAGTCACTAAGTATTACCGCATTGCTTTTTTCGATTTCAGCGAACGGCTTACGGAGCTGCTGCAACTCCATCGCTATGCGCTCACGCTCTTGTGTTGAAATATTTTGTTTAAAGTCAGGTGCGAGAGCGAGAGCATCCGTCAAGGATGCAGAGCTATGCTCATCTGTGCGTAAATTGCGGGAATCTGCGGCTACGTCTTTTATAGCTGGAGAATTAATGTTTATCTCTCCAGTCTGATTAATATCAGTATTTTCGACGTATAAAAACCATAACAAAGCCGCTAGCGGAACTGCACTGGCAATCCATATCCAATTTAAATTAGTAGATTGTTTTTTCACACATCGAAGTTGCTATCTAAATAATTATCTATTTACTACCCGTCCGTAATCTATTGTAATTGACATATCAGATGCCAATTTAATTTTCCATCTTTGGCTTTTGCTGTCAACGTCGTCGCCTGTGTGCGCCCCCGGGTTAGATGTAATTTTTGGACTGACTGGCTCAGTTAATTCAAACTTCTGCTTATAAGCATCCATAGGTGAGTAATAGTATTTCACCTCGAAATAATGATGTGTATTATTACCATTAGCATCATCCGCACCGCTAGTAAAATATTGCATCAAACTAGCAGCATAGCTTTCCAAATCATTAAATAGACCGGTAGCGTCTTGATCTCCAAAATCATATGGATTACCAGTATTTGGATCTACCTTTATGTGAATCGTTGTATAGCACAACTTATCTGAAATCGGCCCTACCTCCTCGGCGGACGCTTTGTAATTTAGCGAAATTCCGAAAGTTGTTGCCACAGAAGCGCCTGCCGTCCTTTGGATAAATCTGCGGCGGGGAGAGGTTGTGGGTTGGTGTCGTTGGTGCCTGAAGGTGTTGTTTTCATAGGGGTGAAAATATGCTGTTTTTTTTTGCGATCGTCAAGGCCCATCGCATTTAAATCGAAAATAGTCCTGAAGCCCGCATCGATGCTTGCTCTGCGGGCGGTGCGACTTTTCAAAACGAGCGTCTTTTGCCACAGAAGGTGTGCCGGTTTGCGGCACGCGGCGGTGTAAAACCGCCGCTCCTGGAGGGGCGGTATCCTATGGGACTCCGCTGTTTTGAGCCAGAACGCCACTTTTGGAGGCCCGAAGCGGGAATGGATGCTCCAAGAAGAGAAGGCAGAGCATCCTTTAAAAGCCGCCCTGACAGAGAAATTGTTCCTTCCAGAGTTCCATCCCAGCTCTCGCGCCGTTACAGAGGGATCAATGGATAAGGATAAAACAGCATCCGGGCACTTGGTTGGCGTGGCTGCGGCGGACTTCGATCTGGCGCTGACGCTGGATTGCGGGCAGGCGTTCCACTGGCGGAGGCAAGGCGCGGGGTGGCTGGGGATGATCGGGGATGCTCCGTGCTATGCCGAGCAGCGGGGCGAGACATTGCTGATCCCGGCGGGTTTGGAGGAAATCGCGAGCCGCTACTTTTCGCTGGATCACCCTCTGGCTGCGATCCGCGCGAGCTTCCCGCGCGACCCGCGTCTCGATGCGGCGAGCGCGCATTGCCGTGGGCTGCGCATCCTGCGCCAGCCGCGCTGGGAGTGCATCGCGAGCTTCATCACCAGCACGCAGAAGGCCGTGCCTCACATCGCGCAGATCAGCCACACGCTGCGTGCGCGCTTCGGCCAGCGCGCGGAGTGGCAGGGCGAGCCGCTGCACGCCTACCCCACTCCCTCCGCCATCGCCGCGCTCACTGAGAACGATCTGCGCGCCTGCGCTCTCGGCTATCGCGCTAAAACTTTCCTCGGTGCTGCGCGCAAAATTGATAGCGGAGAGTGCGACCTCGACTCGCTCGCCAGTCTCGGCGACGACGCTCTGCGCGATGCCCTCTGCGCGCTGCCCGGCGTGGGGGTGAAGGTGGCAAATTGCGCGCTCCTTTTCACCTACGAGCGTCTCGGCTCTGTGCCGATAGATGTGTGGATCGCGCGCATCCTCCGCGAGTCCTACCTCGCCCGTCGCCGCAAACTCACGCCTGCAAAAATGCGCGATTTTGCCGCCAGCTATTTCGGCCCTTACGCGGGTTACGCGCAGCAATATCTCTTCCACCACGCTCGCTGGGAGAAGGCGCGCGCGCGTCTGAACGCGACGTAATAATTGGGACTCCCGGAAACTCTGTCGTAGCTGCGACGCCCCGTCGCAGGAGGTGTCCGCGACGCCCCGTCGCGCTTGCGCGCTCTGCGGCGAGGGCGCCGCAGCTACGACTTTGCGCTCTGGGTTTTCGGGAGTCCCCTAATGTCACAGCTTTAAAATCGCGCGGCTTCTTTTGCATTGGAGTCTCCCGGCGCGGCGGCATGATGCTGGGACTATGCGCTGGTGCCTTCCTGTAGTTGTGGATTCCGAGCTTTCGCGTCGCTTTGCGGCGGAGTCGGGCGTGGCTCCGTGGTTGGCGGAGATGCTGATTCGCCGTGGATTTTCCGAGCAGGAGAAGGCGACGCATTTCCTCCAGCCGCGACTGAAAACCTTGAGCGATCCTTTTCTCCTGCCCGCGATGGAAGCCGCTGTGGCGCGCATCCTGGCGGCGGTGGATGGGCGGGAGCGCATCGTGATCTATGGCGACTACGATGTGGATGGCGTGACCTCCATCACCATCCTCACGCGGACGCTGCGGGCCTACGGCGCGGAGGTCGCGGCCTTCCTGCCGCACCGTGTGGATGAAGGCTACGGGCTGTCGGCGGATGGCGTCGCGCGGTGCGTGGAGGAGCACCGGCCCGAGCTGCTGCTGGCGGTGGATTGCGGCACGACTTCCGTGGCGGAGATCGCGGCGCTCGTGGCGAAGGGCGTGGATGTCGTGGTGCTCGATCATCACGAGCCAAAGAGCGAATTGCCGCCCGCGTGTGCGCTGGTGAATCCCAAGCTGGGCGCAGACTTCCACTATCTCTGCACCGCCGGGCTAGCCTTTAAACTCGCCCATGCGCTGCTCAAACGCAGGCCGCTGCCGGGCTTTGATCTCAAGGATATGCTCGACCTCGTGGCCATCGGCACGGTCGCCGACATCGTGCCACTCGTGGAGGAAAACCGCGTATTGGTGAAGGCGGGGCTCGACCGACTGATGCAATCCAAGTGGCCCGGCGTGCGCGCGCTCATCGAGGTCGCGGGGCTGAAGCCGCCTTTTACTTCTACGGATGTCGGCTTTGGCATCGGCCCGCGCCTCAATGCTGCGGGCCGCCTCGCCTCCGCCGAGGCTGCGCTGGAGCTGCTACTCACGGATGACGCCACGCGCGCGCACCTGCTGGCGAAGTCGCTCGATCTACACAACCGCGAGCGCCGCGCCATCGAGGACGACGTGCTCACGCAAGCGCGCGCACAGGTTTTGAACCACTATGATCCCGAGGGCGACGCCGCCATCGTCGTCGGCGCAGTAGGCTGGCATCCCGGCGTCGTGGGCATCGTGGCCTCGCGCCTCCAGCGGCTTCACCATCGCCCGACGATTGTCGTCGGCTTTGATACAATGGGCCTCGGCAAAGGCAGCGGGCGGAGCATTGAGGGCTTCTCACTCGTGGAGGCGATGGGGAAATGCGCGGCGCATTTGGAGAAATTCGGCGGACATGAAATGGCGGCGGGGCTCACGATCCGGCAGGAGTATTTTGAGGATTTCCGCATCGCCTTTACCGACGCCGCGCGTGCGATGCTCACCGCCGAGCAGCTAGAGCAAAGCCTACATCTCGATGCCGAGATCCAGCTCGCCAATGTGCAGCTCTCGCTACTCACGGAGCACGATACCTTCCACCCCTTCGGCTCGCAGAATCGCCAGCCAGTCTTCTTTGCACGAGGCATCGCGCTCGGAGCCGAGCCGCGTGTGATGAAGGAAAAGCACTACTCTTTTGTCCTCCGCCAAGCGCGTGCCGAGTGCCGCGCGGTGTGGTGG
The DNA here is from genome assembly GCA_043757005.1 of Verrucomicrobiaceae bacterium. Classification (GTDB taxonomy): domain Bacteria; phylum Verrucomicrobiota; class Verrucomicrobiia; order Chthoniobacterales; family Chthoniobacteraceae; genus SXWH01. The sequence goes on along the minus strand of JAYVQK010000323.1, from coordinate 179 downwards.
GGTGCCGCGGAATTCCCCCTGCCGCCAGCGCCGTGGGATGTGGCCTTCACCATCTCCCGCAACGAGTGGAATGGTCGCGTGACGCCGCAGCTAGAAATCCGCGACGTGCGGAGTGCCGCGCGATGAATAATGGGACTACGAAGGGCGCGAAGGACGCGAAGATTCAAAGCAGCGCTTCG
>JAYVQK010000322.1:0-3440 GCA_043757005.1 Verrucomicrobiaceae bacterium | reverse complement strand
TCGGAGTAACTAGGTTACTTCTTCGCTGCTTTCTTCGCTGCCGGTTTTTTCGCGGGAGCGGCTTTCTTTGCTGGTGCAGCTTTCTTCGCAGCAGGTTTAGCGGCGGCCTTTTTCTTCGGCGCGGCTTTCTTTGCTGGTGCAGCTTTCGCTGGGGCGGCCTTCTTTGCAGGAGCCGCTTTTTTTGCAGGTGCTTTTTTAATAGCCATTGTGGATGACACCCCCTTTCAGTCCGCAGTGGCGGAGTGTGGAAATCTTTTGGGAAGAAGTAGCAGAGTTTGGTATAAACATTTCTCTGGACGGTTCTCGTATCCACTGCCTGTAGTTGCGTCAACAAATAATTTGGCTTGCGAGGCACAAGATTTTGCGGTTGGCGCGGAGAGCCGCTATTTCACAAAGCGGGCGGGCGATGCGATTTTAAAACTTTTTTTTGCAGAGGCGAAAAAACAGCGAGCGAAAATGCGGAATTCGTCGCGTAAAAACGCGGAGGCGTGTGTTTTAAAACGGCGATTTTGGAGTGTGGCGATTTGTCGCCGCACTCCAAAATTACGCGAGCGCGAGTGCGCTTGCTACGATTTCTTCGACTTCTGCGAGGCGTCCGAGGCCTTCGTATCCGCAGGCGAGTTGCCCGGCGGCGGGGCCGATGAATTTTACGCCGCGTGCGGTGAGGGTGGCGACGTTGGTTTGGGTAGCGGGATGTTGCCACATTTTGCCATTCATCGCGGGCGCGATGAGCACGGGCGCGAGGGTGGCGAGTGCGATTTCGGTGAGAGGATGGCTGGCGAGGCCGTGGGCGAGTTCGGCGATCACGTTGGCGGTAGCGGGGGCGATGAGCAGTAGTGTGGCGCGGTCCGCGAGGTCAATGTGGGTGGGCTTCCACGCGGCGTGGGCGTCGCGCGCGCTCGTCACCACGGCGTTGCGCGAGAGTGTCTGGAGGGTGAGTGGGGTGATGAAGTCGGTGGCGTGCTGAGTCATCACGATATGCACTTCTGCACCTGCTTTTACGAGGCGGCTGGCGATGTCGGCGGCTTTGTAGGCGGCGATGCTGCCGGTGATTCCTAGGATGATGACGGGCGCACTCATGGTGTGGTTTTAAAAAGCGAGCTGGAGCCGCGCGCTGCGCATCCGCTCGGCGTGCATGATGGCGCGGAAGTTTGCGAAATCTGCCTCGGGCGTGCCGCTGAGGATCGTGTAGCGGTAGTGCCGCCAGTGCGCCATTTCGGTCTCGGCATTTTTCAGCCGCAGGGCGAGTTGCTCGGGTGTCTCGGTGTTGCGTTTGCGCAGGCGGCGCTCGACCTCGGCCATGCTCGGGGGCATGAGAAAAATATCCGCCATCGCCGCTCGGAGCTGCGCGTCGGCGTTCGCGCGGATCTGCTCTGCGCCTTGGATGTCCACATCTAGCAACACATCCTGCCCGGCACTCAGTGCGGTGAGCACGGTTTGTCGCAGGGTGCCGTAGCGATGCAGGTGGACGTGGGCGTGCTCTAGGAAATCGCCCGCTCCCACGCGGCGTAAAAATTCCTCTTCGGCGAGGAAATGATAGTCCTTCCCATCCACCTCTCCCGGCCTCGGCGCGCGTGTGGTGCAGGAGACGGAATAGACAAAATCCTGCGCCGCGCCGAGTAGCTTTAGCAACGTGCTCTTCCCGCCGCCCGAGGGCGCGGAGATGAGGAAAAGGATGCCTGTGCGCTGCATGGTTCGATTAAATCGCTAGGCGGCGATATTCCTTTAGCACTACTCCAGCGGGTTGGTGATGCCGATGGCGCGGGGGGATTGCACGGTGGATCCGGTTTGGCTGGTGGTGGTCACGGTGCGGTGTTGGTCGCGGGTGAGGAGATTGCCGGAGGTGGTCGTCTGGATGCGGTGGGAGCGGATGGTCATGTCGCCGAGGCGGTCTTGGAGGTCACGTTTTTTGAGGCAGAAGCAGTCGGCAAATCCGACGAATGGGTTGCGGCCTTTGATGAGATTTTCGATGGAGAAAGGAACACTGGCGCTGAGTTCCGCAGTCCAGTGGCCACCCATGAGTGAGGCATCGTCCCAGTATTCTACGTCGGCGACGACGCCTTTGAGTAGGTGCGTTTCGAGGCGTGCTTTGAAGCCGTCGAAGTCACTGCCAAAGGGATTATCGTAATGGTAGTAGCCGACAAAAGCGCGGGTCTCGAAACGTGCCGGGATGCCGGGGAGCAGGAAGCCAATCTCGGAGTTGTAGCCTTCGAGGCCAGCTTCGCGGCGTTGAAAGGTCTGCCGGCGATTCGTCTCGGTGCGGCTGTGGGTTTGCACGCCATTTTGGAAGGTGTCGCGCTCGAAGGCGCTGCTGCTGCTGGCGGTGCTGCGGCCTACGACGTATTGCTCGTCTTCGGGTAGGTAGTAGTTGAAGCGCGCGTCCACCCAATGGGAGAGCACTTCGAGGCCGAGGCCGAGTTGGTTGAAGTCGTTATCGTGCGCGCTGTTGATGGCGTCCCAATAGACGTTTGCGCCGACGATGAAGTTTTTGCAGGGCGTGATTTTGCGGAAGCCGAGGCCGCTGCTGCCGATATACTGGTCGTTGTCTTCGATAGTGTAGCGCGAGTTTAGGAAAAGGAACGCATCGCGCTTTTTCGGGGCCCACACACCGAGCATCGAGTCGAAGTAGATGCCGCTGAGGTGGTCGCTGAACTTCGTGCCGAGCGTGATGTTGCCGGGCATATCTTCGGGGAACCAATTCCGCATCACTACGGGCTCGGGCGTGGCGGGATGGCCAGCGCGGGCGGCGGTGCAGAGGCTGAGTGTGGTGAGCGCGAGTGCGCAGATGGCGGTCGTTTTCATGGATAAGAAAGCTGAGTGTGGATGAAACTATTGGAGGTTGCTGCCGTCTTTGCTGCCCGCGACCCAGAGGGCCACATTTGGGTAGGTGGGATAGGCGTTGAAACTGCGGCCCACGATTTCTTCGTGCGTGGCTCCGTCGTAGATGCGGACTCGGCTGCTTTTTTGCACGCCGACGGCGGCGATGATGTCGGCGATGCCGTCGAGGTTCACATCCACAGCAGCGACGCGGACGCCGTAGATGTATTTCGGATGCAGCGGGTCGCTGTCGAAGGGGATGATCGGCGTGCCGAGCGCGGTGACGGAAATGCCGCCGCCCTGCGCGATTTCGCTTAGAGCAGCTCTTTGGGTGTTCACTCGGAAGACTTCGACTTGCGAGGGCTTGCCGCTGTTGCGACCGACGAAGATTTCATCGAAGCCGTCGTTGTTCACATCGCCTGCTGCAACGGAGACGCCGCCTTTGTAGCCATCTCCACCGACGCTGAAGGTCGCGAAGACGTTTTGCGTGGCTCCGGTATAAACTTTCACCTGCCCGCCGAAGTAGCCTTGGCCGACGATCACGTCGTCCACATTACTGCCGGGGCCTTGGGCGATGTCGCCGGAGAGGCTGGGTTGCTTGTTGAAGGAGTTGTGGAGATCGG
>JAYVQK010000321.1:0-13596 GCA_043757005.1 Verrucomicrobiaceae bacterium | reverse complement strand
CGAGTAAGTGATCGCGGGGCTCGTGGTGACAGCATCCGTCGCGTTCGCAGCGGTGTAAGTCACGACTGCGCCCGCTGCGCTGGTGGCCTCAGCGACGACATTCGCGTGAGCCGCGATGAGCGGCGCAGTGGTGTCTTGCACGGTCACGGTGAAGATCGCGGCGGTGGTGTTATTCGCGGCGTCCTTGGCGGTGATCGTCACGGTCGTCGCGCCGAGCGGGAAGACGGTGCCGCTGTTCTGCGAATAGCTGATGGAGCTGACTCCCACAGCATCCGTCGCGCTCGCGGCGGCGTAGCTCACGGCTGCGCCTGCTGCGCTAGTAGCCTCGGCGACGACATCAGCGTGGATGGCGATGGCGGGTGCGTCGTTATCCGCGATGGTCACGGTGATCGTGCCGCTGGCGGTGCCGCTGAAGCCGTCGCTGACCGTATAAGCGAGCGTGCTGGTGCCTGCAAAATCGGCGTTGGGAGTGAAGGTGACGCTCGCGCCGCTCGTAGTGCCCACCGTGAGGTGTGCGCCGGGCGTGACGCTCGTGAGTGTGACCGCGTCGCCGTCGGCATCGGTCGTGGGGAAAGGCAGTGTGATCGTTTTCACATCGCCCGTGGTCGCTGTGCTAAAGCCATCCGGTGCGGTGGGGCTGGTATTCAGCGTGGTGAAAGTGCCGTCGCCGCTGCTGGTCGTGCCCACGCTATTCGCGGCGACGAGGCGGTAATGGTAAAGCGTGTGCGGCGCGAGGCTGGAGAGCGTGGCGCTGGTGGGGACATCGCTTGTGCCCGCGCCGAGATTTTGCGCGAGTGCCGTGCTGCCGTAAGCGGCGGTGAGTCCGAATTGAAACTGCCCCGTCGTCGCGAGCCCATTCGGATTTACCGCGCCATTCAGCATCGCGCTCGTGCTGCTCACGCTGGTCGCGGCGGAGACTGCGAGCGTGGGAGCGGTGGCGAAGGTCAGCACCACATCGTTCCCCGTGCCGCCTGCGTAGGTGATCTGCGCGGTGAAGGTGCCGCCGCCCACGCCGACATTGGTGAGCGAAAGTAGCGCGCCTTCCGCCAGTCCGGCGAAGGTCGCGCCCACCGCATCGGTGCCGTCGTTTTGCACGAGCAGGAATGTCTGCCCGAGCGCGGGGGCCATGCGCAGCGTGGGGGAGAAAGTCGCGCCGCCGAGTGCGACGGTGCCTGCGACATCGAGCAAGTCGCAGCCTGCCGCCGCGATGTCTGTTTTCAAAATCACGCCCGCTGCGAGCTGCACCGCGCCTGTCGCGAGCGTGGCGACGCTAGTGCCGCCGGGATCGAGCACGGAGCCGCTCGTCGCCGAGAGCGCGCCGATGCTGCCCCTGCCAAGCAACGTGCCGCCCTCTAGCGCAAATGCAGTGCTGCCAGCCTGCGCGACGTTGAGGGAAAGTGTGCTCGCGGTTTTCAAATGCACGCCGCCCGTGATCGCGTGTGTGCCGCTGCCGAGCGTGAGCGTGGCGGCGTGCGTGCCGTCGCCCACGATGAGTCCCGCCGCGCCGAGAGCCATCGTGCTGCTCGTCGCGCTGAGTGAGCCCTGCGGGAAGGCGATGCCCGCCGAAATGCCCGTGGTGATCGTGCTGAAATTCATCGCTCCGCCATTGATCGTGAGCGACCCCGTGCCGCTCTGTCCCAATGCCAGACTGCTCCCGCTGGTCGTGCCGCCATTCGCAGCAAAGCTGCCCGTGGAGCCCGCGCCCGCGCCGAGCACGAGTTGCAGCGTGGTGAAAGTGCCGCCGTTCACATTCATCACGCCGACTCCGCTCTGTCCGATAATCGTGGAGGTGAAACCGGACGCCGCCGCCGTGCCGTTCAGCGTGAGCGTGCCTTGTGCGCCTGTTTGCGAGCCGACTTCGAGCGTGGTGAAACTCATCGCTCCACTGCCGATGGTGAGCGCACCGATGCTTCCATTTTTCTGCCCCACGTAAGAGCCCGCCGAGCCCAGCGTGAACGTGCCGCCGCTCCACGTCATCGTGCCCGTGCCGCTCTGCCCGATGGACGTGAGGCCGCTCACAGTGAAATCAAACCCGCCGTTGTCGTATCTGTCCGCACGGCCCGCTGTGGGCGCGACGATGAAGTCCACGGCGCTCGCCGCGCCGGTCTGCGCGACGTTGATCGTCTTGGTATGTTCGTTGTTCGACTTGTCGGTCTCCGCGATAGCGCCAGCGGGATCCACGACCATGCGGATCGTGTGATTGCCGGGCGCGAGCGGGCCGATGGTGGCGTAGTTCCAAAATACGTAAGTCAGCGGATTCAGCCCGCCAGTGGTGGTGCCAGTGGTGTTTAAAATGCCATCCAAATAGATCGCCACTTCCAGCCCCGCCTCGCTCGCAGTGTCGCCGAGATTTGCCACTGCCCAAACCAACGTGAGCGTGTCGGCGGTGGTGAGCGCGGTGGCATCGGTAAAGACATTCGCTGCGCGCGCCACGACGATGGAGTCGGACCAAGTGTCGGGCACATACGGCGTGAGGTCCACGGTGCCCACAATGCGATTCGTGCTCGCCTGATTATTCGTGCGATCTGCGTCCACCGTGGCGGAAGTGGCGCTCGCAGTTTCCACGACCACCGTGCCGCTATTGATGATGCTGCGGATCGTCACCGCCGCGCTCGCACCCGAGGCCAGTGTGCCGATATTTGCGGTGAGGGTGCCGTTGGAAAAGGCAGTTGTCCCTTGCGTGGAAGACGACGAGACGTAGCTGCTCCCGGTGGGCAGCGGATAGCTCGCAGTGGCTCCAGCGCAGGCGGAGGGGCCGTAATTGCGCACTGTCACGACGACGGCTTGCGTGCCGCCGAGGACGGCAGTGGCGGGTGCGCTCAGCGACACCGCGATGTCCGCAGTGCCCGCCGCGGCGGGGCCGGGGATGGCGGTGGTGATCGAGAGATTCCAGCTCGTGAGCGAGCCACTGTCGCCCGCGTAAAAGTCCGAGACGAAAAGCTTCCACACGCCATTCGCCGAGGCTCCATTAAAGGCCGACATCGCGTTATCAAACGGACCGCCGGGCGCGGGCGTAGTGAAGACGGGCGCGGAGCCGTAGAAGCTCGTTTTATAAGAGCCCGTAGTCATCGCCGCAGTGCTGGAGAGCATCGTCGCGGCGGCATCGTCGAAAGTCAGATTCACCCCCGAGATCGCTGTGCCGCCGCCCGCTCCCGCGTAGAGCAGCACCTTCTGCCCACCGGGCCCGACGAGCAGCGCGCCGGTGTCGCCGGGGTAAGTGTGCGTGAAGCCCGTGAGCGTGACGGTGACTTTCGTGACCACGCCCGTGCTGCCTGCGACGGTGATGTTCGACGGGTATGGCGAGCCGGGGCCGGAGTCGGGGATCGCGATGGCATAAGCGTTCGCGTAGCCCGTCGTCGTCGTCGTGCCCGTCGCGAGTGGGAAGGTGAACTCCACCACACCGAGATTCGTCGCGCCGTCTGCGAGCTGGAGTTTCGCCTTGTTCGTGCCGCCGAGCGGGCCGTTTGCGCGGAAGGTAAATTGCCGCGTCGCCGTGCCGCCGCCCGCTGCGAGCACGCCGTAGTTTTGCGCCGCGCTCGGCTCCGTCACGCCATCGGCGGTGAGCAGCGTGGCGACGAGATTGGTCGTGGCGAGATTGCCACCGTTTAGCAGGCCGAGGGTCACGGTCACGACTTCGGCGGGGTCTATTTGGTTATTAAAAGGAACGACGGTCTCGCTCACGAGCGTCAGCCCATTCGCCGCGATGTGCGGTGCTGGGAGCGGCGCGGGTGCTGCTTGCAGCGCGTTTGTAGCCATGAGCAGGCCCGCGCCGGAATCGGGATCTATCCCCGCTGCTTCGATCTCCAAGCAACCCGCGAGCAGCGCCGTCCGCATCTGCGCGGTCGAGAGCGTGGGGTTGTAGGATTTCAGCAGCGCCGCAATCGCTGCCGCGTGGGGTGCCGCTGCCGAGGTGCCGTAGAAAGGCTGGAAGCCGGGCACGCTGGTGGAGACGCCATCCGCCGCTGCGAGATCCGGCTTTTGGCGCACCGCGCCGCCGCTCGCGAGGAAGTTGTCGGGCGTGATTGCCGCGCCATTCGCCGTGTAGAAAACGTGACGCGGCCCGTCCGAGCTGAAGGTCTCCACGGGATTCATCGCGCCGCCCGCGAAGGCGCTAGGGAACGACGTGGGAGCCGCCACCGCCGCCACGCCAAATGCACCCACTGCCGCCGGGTGCCCGCGCACATTTCCATTCGTGCTCACCGCCAGCCGCGCGCGGCCTGTATCGAGATGCAGGAAGCGCGCTGCACCCGCCGCTTTCACCACCACGATCCGCTCGCCCACGTTCAGCGCGTCTATGTATTCCCACGGGTCTTGCGTGCCGTTCTGCGTCGTATTTGAGGCGCGCAGCACGGTGGCTCCCGTGGAATCCAGCACATACACGTCGTAGTCATTCGTCGCCGCGCCGAGCGGGTCAGCCCAAAAGAGACTCACATTCCGATCTCCGCCGCCCGCGATGCACGCATCGTAATTCGTCGCGCCAAAGCGGTGCAGCCGCCCGCCTTTCCCCGCCACGGGTGCCGCCGCCGCGCCGCCGTCCACGAAGTCGCCTTCCCACGTCCCGGAGGTGCCGTCGTTTTTGTTGCCCGAGTTGCCTGCGGAGGAAAAGTAGAGCCCTCCGCCAGCCGTCACGGTGTTCACCGCTTGGCTGATGAGGTCGTCTTGAAAAGGCGACTCACTGAAGTAGCCCACATCGTCCACGATGATGTCGCAACCCGCCGCCCGCAGATCGAGGATGTTCTGTGCAAAACTCGCCTCGCCATTAAACGCCGTCGCGAAAAAAAGCTGCGCGTCCGGCGCAAGATCGTGGACGATCTCCAGCATCGCCGTCCCCTCCCCCGCGCCCGCTCCTGCTTGGCCTGGGAGGATCGTGACACTCGCCAGCTCCCCGCTCGCGAGCGAGCCGGAGAGATAATCCACGCTGTCGGAAAGCACCCCCACCTTCACCCCCGCTCCCCGTGTGAAATACGTCGCCCGCGCTGCTGGGCCGCGATGGGTGGCGTCGCCCTGCGAGGTGATCGTATTCGTCCGCGCCCGCGCCGCGCGCCGCACCGTCTGCACCTCCGCGAGGGCTGCGATTTCTTCTGCGCGTTGCGCGAAAATCTTGGCTCTCACGGCGCGCGCCGCTGGGAAGGAATTCACCACCTCCCCACCCGTGCTGGCGATCACCGCGAGGAGCGCCGGGGTGACCTCCGCACGGATGTCCACGAGCACCTGGGCATCCGCGAGATACGCGATGTCCGCCGCCACTGTCGTCTTCCCCCCCGCGATGGCCTCGCCGCGCAATTCCTTCGCTGCATAGAGGAGCTGGGAATCAATCTTCTGCTGCACCGGCGAGCGTCCCGCCTTCTCCTCCGCGAGCGCCGCAATCTGCGCTCGCCCGCTCTCCTGCACGCTTTGCGCCTGCGCAAAAAGAGGAGCGAGCAGGAGAGCGAATGAGAAAAAGATGTGGATGATTTTCATGGTATTCCGTGGAAAGGAGCTGAGATGCGGATGGTAAAGTAACCACGTTCCCGCGACTGTCGCGCCTCATTATCCCGTGCTCGTTGCGCGGGCTTGCGCTGCTGTGCTCGGTGCGCTTTATCGGCGGGGTGATGTTCCGACTTCTCCTACTCTTTTTGCTCTCTCGTTTGGCTCTCGCGGATGTGCTGTTGCCGATCCCGGATAAACTTGTCGTGCTGACTTTCGACGATGCCCCGCTTTCGCACGCGACGGTGGTAGCTCCGCTGCTGAAGAAGTATGGCTTCACCGCCACGTTTTTCGTTTGCGAGTTTGCGCCCGATTTCGATGACAAGACGAAGTATATGAGCTGGGAGCAGATCGCCGGGCTGCACGCGGCGGGGATGGAAGTGGCGAGCCACACGCGCTCTCACAAGCACATCTCGGCGATGGCTCCGGGGGAGCTGGACCAAGAGCTATCCTGGGTCGAGCGACGCTGTGTGGAGCTGGGGATGCCGAGGCCCGCGACCTTTGCCTACCCCGCGTATGCTCATTCGCCGGAGGCGCTGTGCGTGCTGCGGGAGCACAGCTACGAGTTTGCGCGGATTGGGGATTCGCGGGCGTATGACCCGGCGGTGGATGATCCTTTGCTTATCCCGAGTTTCTCCACCACGGGCAGCGATGAAAAGACGGCCCAGCGCGTCCTTTCCGCGCTGCGGCAGGCGCACGATGGCAAGATCGTGGTGCTCACCATCCACGGCGTGCCGGATGTGGCGCACCCGCAGGTCACGACTTCGCCGGAGTTGTTTGAGCGGTATTTGCAGTTCCTCGCGGAGGGAAAATACACCGTCATCGCGCTGCGCGACCTCGCCCGCTACGTGCAGCCTGCGCCGCACGGCAGCAACGCCGCCGTGGAGCGTTACGCCTCGCGGCTGGAGGGGCGTGGGGATGCGGCGGAATGGCGCGCGTATCTCACCCGCTCGGACGCTTGGCGGGCAAAACAGGCTGCGGTGCTGGAGGCCGAGCTGGCCGCTACCCACATGACTACCTTGCGCGCGGCACCGCATGGCGCGGACTTCAAAGTGAGCGCCGAGAAGCCGCCTGGCGGTTCCTTTTCCAGTCAGGAAACCAAGCAGCTCGTCGCCGCCATCCTCAGCTACCAGCTCCCGTGCGGCGGGTGGTCGAAGGACATCGGGTATGATCGTGGCCCGCGCGCACCGGGGATGCACTGGAGCACGCAGGAGACTTCCTGGCACTACGCGGCGACCTTTGATAATAGCGCCACGACCAGCGAACTGCGGCTGCTCGCGCTCGCCGGAGCCGAGCCCGCCGCCATCACCCGCGCCGTGGATCTTTTGCTGGAGGCGCAGTTCCCAAATGGCGGCTGGCCGCAGTGCTACCCGCTGGAGGGCGGCTACCACGACTTCGTCACGCTGAACGACTCCGCTATGCTCCATGTGCTCGAAACGCTCCAGCTCGTCGCCGATGCGGCGCAGGGCTTCTCCGTCGTGGACGACCCTCGCCGCGAGCGCGCCCGCGCCGCCGTGGAGCGCGGCAACGCCTGCCTGCTGCGCCTCCAAATCCACAAAACCGTGTGGTGCGCGCAATACGACACGCTCACCCTCCAGCCTGCCCACGCGCGCCTCTATGAGCCCTCCTCCCTCAGCGGCGGCGAGAGCACCGACATCGTCCGCTACCTCATGCGCCTGCCGCGCACTGCCGAGCGCACCGCCGCCATCGAGAGCGCGCTCGCCTGGTTTGCTGGCGCAAAAAAATATCCCCCCGCAAAAGAAGGTGGCCCCGAGCAGTGGGCACGCTTTTACGATCTCCAAACGCAGCAGCCCATCTTCACCGGCAAACGCGATGGCCGCCCCCACACGACCTTCGAGGAAATGGCAGCGAGCAACCCCGTGGGCTATAATTTCCTAGTCCACACCCCCGCCGACCTCCTCGGCAAATGGGCCGAGCAATGGCGCAGCGGCAAGTAGCGCGCTGGCGCGACAAACACTAGCCGTGTGCTCTTTCTCCGACTACAACGTGCGGGATGTCACGCACTGTCGCCATTGTTGGCCGTCCAAATGTTGGGAAGTCTGCGCTCTTTAATCGGCTCGCTAAAAAGAAAATCGCTATCGTCCACGATATGCCGGGGGTCACTCGCGACCGGTTGCCGGCGGAGTGCAATATCGGCGATCATCCGTTCACGATTTTCGATACGGGCGGCATCGGGGCGGATGTGGATTTGAGCTTTACGGAGCAGGTGCGGATCGAGGCGGACATCGCCATTTCCATGAGCGAGGTGATCCTCTTTGTGGTGGATGCGCACGAGGGGCTGACTCATGTGGATGAGACGCTGGCGCGGGTGCTGCGGCGGGCGCGAAAGCCGATCATCCTGGCGGTGAATAAAATTGATCACGCCAAGCACGGGAACCTCGCGGGGGAGTTTGATAAGCTGGGGTTCGAGCGCATTTTGAGCATCAGCGCGGAGCACAATATCGGCATCGGGCGGCTCGTGGAGGAGATGGAATCGCTGCTGCCAGCCTTTGAGGAAGACGGCAGGAGTCGCCCGATCCGCCCGCTGCAAATCGCGATCGTGGGGAGGCCGAATGTGGGGAAATCCTCCATCACCAACGCACTACTCGGCGACACGCGCACGATGGTCTCGCCGATCTCGGGGACGACGCGGGATGCCGTGGATGTGCAGTATCAGCGTGGCGATCAGCACTACACGCTGATTGATACGGCGGGCATCCGTCCACGCGGAAAGGTGGATAATTCGGTGGAGGTTTTCAGCGTCATGCGGAGCGAAAGCAGCATCAAGCGCGCGGATCTTTGCTGCTTGGTAATCGATGCGACGCTGGGTGTGACGGCGCAGGATAAGAAGATCGCGGGCATCATCCAAGAAGAGCGCAAGCCGTGCGTGATTGCGGTGAACAAGTGGGATCTTATCAAAGATCGCACCGACACGAAGGAGTCGCTAAAAGAGACGCTGGCGCAATATGAGCGGGATCTGTTCTTCCTCCCCTACGCGCCACTCATGCTCATCAGCGCAAAGACGGGTGAGTCCATGGATCGGCTCTTCAAGAAGATCGAACAAGTGCGCGAAGGCGCTCGCAAGCGCGTGGGCACCGGGCCGCTCAATCGCGTGGTAGCGGCTGCTTTCACCCAGCAGCCAGCGGCGATTCGCAATGGTCGGCGCTTCAAAGTGCTCTACGCCACGCAGCCGAATAAGCCCGAGAGTTCGCCGATCCCTGTGCCGCACATCGTGTTCTTTTGTAACGACGGCCAGCTCCTCGACGACCACTACCGGCGCTTCCTGGAACACCAAATCCGCGAGGTCGTGCCGTATGCGGGCCTGCCGATCATCTTCCACTTCCGAGGCAAGGAAAAGCGGGGCGCTGCGCACAAGAAATAGGGCATGAGCTGGGAGGCGCTACGACCGCAGTGGGGGCTGGTGCTCGGCTCGGGGCTGGGCAGTTTCGTGGAGCAAATGGAGATCGTCGCCACGGTGCCCTACGCAGAAATCGAAGGGCTGCCTTGCTCGCGAGTGAGCGGTCACGTGGGACGGTTTGTTTTCGCAAAAATCGGCGGAGTCCTCGCCCTAGTCGCGCAAGGCCGGGTGCATCTCTACGAAGGCGGCACCGGGGCGGATGTCGCCGCCCACGTCCGCTGGATGGCCGCGCGCGGCGTGCAGCGACTCGTGCTCACGAATGCTGCGGGCACTTGCAACCCTGCCTTTGCCCCCGGCTCGTGGATGATGCTTGGCGATCACCTAAATCTCACCGGCACCTCGCCCTTCCTCGGCGGCCCGCACTTTCACGACATGAGCGAGGTGTATTCCCGCCTGCTGCGCTCGCACTTTCAAAAGACCGCGCACACGCTCGGCATGACGCTGCACGAGGGCGTGTATGCGGGCCTGCTCGGCCCGCAATACGAGACGCCCGCCGAAGTGCGGATGCTCCGCACGCTCGGTGCCGACGCCGTGGGCATGAGCACCGTGCTGGAGGCCCTGCAAGCCCGAGCGCTCGGCCTGGAAGTCGCAGGCTTCTCGTGCCTCACCAATTGGGCCGCTGGCCTCCACCCCGGCACTCTCGGCCACGAAGAAGTCCTCGCCACCGGGCAGCAGGCGGCTGGGGAACTCGCCCGGCTCCTTGCGACGGCGATCGCTGTGCAGAAGTAGCTACAGCACCCGCCTACGCAAAGACGCCCATCGCTGGCTTGCCTTTATTGCCCACGGTGAAAGGGCGACCACTTGGGGCGATGACTTCTTTCTCCAGCGGCATCCCGGCGGCCCAGCCGATGGTCGCGTGAAAGTCGCCGGGCGTTACCGGGTTTTCCTTCGCCGCGTAGCCCTTCTCGTCGCTGCTTCCATAGACGAAGCCGCGTTTTACGCCGCCGCCCGCGAGCACGGTGCTAAAGGCCAGCGGGTGGTGCCCACGGCCATTGCCCTCGAAGCTCGGCTTGCGGCCAAACTCCGTCGTCACCGCCACGAGCGTGCTCTCCAGCAAGCCGCGCGCGTCGAGATCGGCGATGAGTGCGGCGAAGGCTTTGTCGAATTCCCCGCCGTGCTCCTCCATGCCGTCCTCCAGCTCCTTGTGCATATCCCAGCCGCCGCTGTGGACCTCCACGAAGCGCACGCCATTCTCCACCAGCCGTCGTGCGAGCAGGCAGCCTTGGCCGAATTTATTGCGGCCATAGCCGTCGCGCAGCTCGGCCTTCTCGGCACTCAGATCGAAAGCGGCGAGATCCGCGCTCTTCATGAGCTGGAGCGTGGTGTCGTAGAAATCGTGGTAGGCGCGCACATTTTCATCCGGCACACGGGCGGTAAAACCGGCATCTATCTGCGCGAGGAGCGCCTGACGTTTGTCGGCTTTTTCCTCCGGCACGGGAGCGCGGGAATTTGCGAGCCCGCCGTCGGGATCGAGGATGGGTAAAGGCGCAAACGTGGCTGGGAAGAAACCGTTGCCGTGCTCCGAGCTGTGATTCACGCAGACGGAGGAGGGCAGCGTTTTGCTACTCGCGCCGAGGTAGTGTTGCCCCCACGCGCCGAGGATGGGATGCACGATGGTGCCGCGTTTTTCAAAACCCGTGCGCATGAGGTAGCGTGCGTTTTCGTGGACGCCGACTTTCGCCGCCATCGAGCGGACGACGGTGATCTTGTCTGCAATCTTCGCGATCTCGGGCAGAAAAGAGGTCACTTGGAATCCAGCCTTCGTGCTCACCGCCGAGCCCGGACCCTTGCTCGCACCTTCCTTTGGGTCAAAGGAATCAATGTGCGAGAGCCCACCATCGAGGTGGATCATGATGATGCGCTTTGCCTTCCCAAAGCCCGCCCCGCGCTCCACCACCGCAGCGGCAGCGCCGGAGAAGAGTGGGAGGATGGTGAGGCCGAATGCCGCACGGGCGCAGCGTTCGACGAAGGTGCGGCGGTTTTGTGGATCGCGGAGAATGTCGGTATTCATGGTGAGTTAGAGTTATTGGACGAAGAGAAATTCGCGGCTGTTTAGCAGTGACCACGCGAGGTCGGGCAGAGCGAGTCCGCCATCGAGCGCCTTGGCCGAGGCCGCACGCTCGGCGGGGCTCGGCCTGCGCGAGAGGAAGCTCAGGTAGAGCGCATCCATCTGCTCCTCGCGGCCCTTGCCTTTATTCGCGGCGACGAGCGCGGCGGAGTTGGGATCGGCGATGAGTTGGCCGATGGGGCCATTCATCAGCATCAGCTCCTGCGGCACGCTGCCATCCGTCGTATTACTATTCGATACTAGCCGGTCGCTCTGGCCAAAGAGCCGCAAGAAATGCGACTCCGGCGCGGGCTGCGGCAGCTCACTCGCGCGAGCCAGCAGCAGGCCATTGCGCTGCTGCGGCTTCGTGCCCTCGTAGGAAGCGAGCAGCTTTTGCGGGTTCACTGCGCCGCCCTTCTTCCCACCCCCGTAGCCACCCATCACAGCACCAGACTCTTTCGCACGCTGGATCACGTATTTGAAATTCTCCGCCGTCATCACATTTCCCGGCAGCGAGAGCGCCTGCATATCATCACCCCGCCGCAGCAGCGCGTGATCCACCTCCGGCCCGCTCGCCAGCACCAAGATGCTGTCCCACGTCTGCTCCGCCGTCATCCTCCGCAGCAGCGGGCCGGGGAAAAGATACGGCCCCTTTTCCAAATCCGGCGTCACACTCGCCGCGCGTTGATACGTCTGCGAATTCAACAGCACCCGCTGAAACTGCCGCAGGTCGAACTTCGCCGCCTTCATGATCGTCGTGAGATGCGCCAGCAGCTCCGCATTGCTCCCCTTCTCCATATTATCCAGATCCCCCACCGGCTCCTGCACCGCCAGACCAAAGACTTTCTTCCACATCCGGTTCGCGATATTCGCCGCAAAACGCGGGTTATCTGGGTGCGTCATCCAGCGCGCAAATTCATCCCGCAGCGTTTGCGGATTCCCCGTATTGATTTGGTAAGCGGGCAGCTTCCCATCCGCCGCCGACCACGCGATGAGATGCGGCGACACCCCGGAGCCCGCCTTCACATCGTCGTATTTGTAATCCTTCGGGAAAGTCAGCGACTGCTTCCCCGTATCCTCCATGCGGAAAACATTCATCCCCGCGATTTGCAGCACCTGCCTCTTCCCCAGCGCCCCCGTAGCAGGCGTGCCCTTCGCGAGCCTCCGCGCCTTTGCATACCCCGCCTGATCGTAGCCATCCGAAGCCCCAAAGAACGCCGCCATCTGGTAAAAATCCCGCTGCGTCCACTGTGCCAGTGGGTGATCGTGGCACTGCGCACACGCCACATTTGCCCCGAGGAAAGTCGTCAGCATATTCGAGACGCCATCCAGCGGCATCTGCGCGTCGCGCAAAAGAAAACCCGTCGCCCCGTTCTCACACAGCTTCCCATCCGCCGTCAGCATATCGCGCACGAGCGCATCCCACGGGCGATCCGCCGCGAGTTGATCCTTCAACCAATCCTGAAAAAGAAACGCCCTCGCCCCCTTCCCGATCTCATCCTTCACCCGGAAAAGATCCGCCAACCAGTTATACATATTCATCGTGTAGCCCGGCGAATTCAGCAGCACATCAATCAACCTCCCCCGCTTATCCGCCGCCGTGTCCTTCAAATAATTCGCCGCCTCCTCCCCCGTCGGCACCCGCCCCACCGTATCGAGATACACCCGTCGCACGAACTGCTCCTCCCCCACCGGCGCATTAAAAGTCACGCCCTTCCCCACCAGCGTCGTGCCGATCAAGCGATCAATTTGCAGCGCCGCCTGCTTCACATAGGCATCCTGAAACCGGCTCTCATTCAGCCGCGCCGAATACGCCAACGCAAACGCCTTATCCTCCGGCACCAGCTTCTCCAGATTCAGCCGATACGTCTGCCCCGCCCTCGTCTGCACCGCGCACACACTCCCTTGCAACGAGCAAAACGCCGCCTCCACCTTTTGCCCCGCGCTATCGCTCCACACCCGCCACGGGGAGGACAAATCCTCCTTCACCACCACCGGCGTCGCCTTCACCACCGCCACCGCAGGTGCAGGCTCCACCATCGCCCGCCGCCGATTCTTCCCCCCCGGAGCCGCCCATATTGTAAAAGGCACCACAACCATTGCAGTCGTGACGATGAGCGTTCGGAGATGTCGTTTCATAAAGTGCGCGCAGTTTTAAAAAGCTAAAGATCAATACCACCAACGCCCCGAATCGAGACAACTCTTCCACCCAAAAATACACCCCGCTTCCTCTCCGCCCCCGGTTGCAGCACAGGGAGACTCTTGGCCACTCGCGGTGACTTTTTGGGGTGCAACAACCCATCCCGCGACATCTCGGCGGCACTTGTTGCATGCAACAACCCATCCCGCGACATCCCGGCGGCACTTGTTGCATGCGAAAAGGGGCACCGCGATGTCCCGGCGGCACCTTCCGCACTTAAAAAAAGCTACTTTTACAGAGATTAGCGCCATTTTGACCCTGAAATGGCCCTCTCAGCCTTACGGGCACCTCTGGATACTCCCAGAAATGCCGTAGATTCAAACCGCCCAAAGATTTTCTCTTAAGGGAACCTCCGAAAACTCGCATTTTGGGACTTGCGAGCGGTGCCTCTGGAGTGCGGGGGCATGACCCCGCTCTGGAGGGGCCTTCGGGTGGGCACACGGTCGGAATGGCGAGCGACTGGCC
>JAYVQK010000320.1:0-13649 GCA_043757005.1 Verrucomicrobiaceae bacterium | reverse complement strand
GTGCGTCCCATGTCTCCGGCGAGGCGCCGGAGACTGCGGGCGGGGCGCCCGCGCTCCCCGCGCTCCGCGCTCACCAAACGCCATTTCTGAAAGCCGTTTTAATTTTGAAAGTTGGTATAAGGCCAGCAGACCAGCAAAAGTGCCACAGGCGAGCGGCCTGTGGCACTTTTTTTGTGCACGGGCGGCGGCGGCGGGCGCGTATCGCTTGCGCGGTGTTGTGACGGCTCTCGGTAAGATCGGTTTTCATGGGAGACATGGGAGACATGGGAGGCTTGGGAGGCTTGGGAGGGCGTCTTCGGAAAAGTCCCATGCCTCCCATCTCAGTGAGCCACCCGCGAGGAAAGTTCACTCATGCGTTGACTCGCGGGGGGGGCGGCGGGCGATGCTGGGCGGTATGTCCGATAGCTTCGTCCACCTGCATTGCCATACTGAATACTCTACGCTCGATGGAGCGTGTCGCGTGGGGGCGGCGGTGAAGAAGGCGGCGAAGCTGGGGATGCCGGGGCTGGCGATCACGGACCATGGGGTGATGTTTGGGGCGGTGGATTTTTACCTAGAGTGCAAGAAGGCGGGCATCAAACCGATCATCGGCTGCGAGGTGTATGTGGCGCCGGATTCGCATTTGAAGAAGTCGGCGACGACGAAGCAGGAGAGCAATTATCACTTCACGCTGCTGGCGCAGAATGAGCAGGGGTATAAGAATTTGATGAAGCTGGTGTCGCTGGCGCACCTCGATGGCTTTTACTACAAGCCGCGTATTGATAAGGAGCTGCTGGCGCAATACGCGGGCGGGCTGATCGGGCTGAGTGGTTGCCTAAAGGGGGAGGTGCCGCACGCGATCCATGCGGAGGATAATATGAAGAAGGCGACGGAACTGGCGGCGGCGTATCGGGATATTTTGGGGCCGGAGAATTACTTCATGGAGCTCTGCACGCACGGCATGGAGCAGCAGAGGAAGGTGAATCGCGCGCTGCCCGGGATGGCGCGGGATCTCGGCGTGGGGCTGGTGGCCACGAACGATGTGCATTTTCTCAATAAGAGCGACCACGACGCGCACGATGTGCTGATCTGCATCGGCACGGGCTCGAACATCACGGACGAGCGGCGGATGCGCTATACGACGGAGGTGTATTTTAAGACGCCGGAGGAGATGCGGCACTTGTGGAGCGACTACCCGGAGGCTTGCGATAATACGCTGGCGATCACGGAGCGGTGCGGCTTTGAGCTGGATACGACGCCGAAATACCCCAACTACGAGCCGCCCGTGGGCAAGACGCGGGAGGCGTATCTCCGGGAGATCACCGAGGCCGGTCTGCGCCGCCGCTACGGTGCGGGCGCGGACAGCGAGGAGGTGCAGCGCCGCTACGCGTTGGAGATCTCGGTGCTGGAGTCGCAGGGTTTCGTGAATTACTTTCTCATCGTGTGGGATTTCATCGCGTGGGCGAAAGCACGCGGCATCCCGGTGGGCCCAGGGCGTGGCTCGGCGGCGGGCTCGATGGTGGCGTATGCGATGGGGATTACGGATATTGATCCGCTGAAATTCAAACTGCTCTTTGAGCGATTCCTGAACCCGGAGCGCGTGAGCCCGCCGGATATTGACGTGGATTTCTGCCAGAATCGTCGCCCCGAGGTGATCGAGTATGTGCGGCAGAAATACGGCGAACGCTCGGTGTCGCAGATCATCACCTTTGGCACGCTCGGCGCGAAGTCCGTGGTGCGCGATGTGGCGCGGGTGATGGCGATCCCTTACGGCGAGGCGGATCGTATCGCGAAGCTGATCCCCGCCGAACTGGGCATCACGCTCGCGGGCTACGACAAAAAAAATAAGGACACTGGCGAGATGGAGCACGTCGCGGGGGCGATTGATAAGAACCCGGAACTCGCCGCCGCTATCGAGGGCAGCCAGCAACTTCAACAAATGTGGGATGCCGCCGTGAAGCTGGAGGGGCTCACGCGCGGCACGGGCGTCCACGCAGCAGGCGTGGTCATCGGCGACCGCGACTTGAGCGAATACATCCCGCTCTCGCGCGCGAACGACGGCTCCATCGTGAGCCAATACGCGATGGGCGCGCTCACGGAGGTGGGGATGCTAAAGTGCGACTTCCTCGGGCTGAAGACGCTCACCGTCATCACGGATGCCGTGGCGCTCATCCGCCGCCACACGCGGGAGTTCGATATAGATACCATCCCGCTCGATAATCAGCCGCTCTTCGACATGCTGAATCGCGGCGAGACGACGGCGGTGTTCCAGCTCGAGTCCGGCGGCATGGTGGGCGTGTGCAAGCAGTTCGACATTTCCGACATCGAGGACATCAACGCCATCCTCGCGCTCTATCGGCCCGGCCCGATGGACCTCATCCCCGACTACATCAAGCGCAAGAAAGGGCTCGCAAAAATCAAGTATCCCCACGAGTCGCTGCGGGAAGTCTGCTCCGAGACCTACGGCATCATGATCTACCAAGAGCAGGTGATGCAGGCCGCACAAAAGGTCGCCGGCTACACGCTCGGCGGCGCAGATAATCTGCGGCGCGCGATGGGTAAAAAGGACAAGGACAAGATGGCCAAGGAGCGCGTGAAATTCTGCGAAGGCGCGGCGAATTTACACGAGATGAGCGCGGACAAGGCCAACGAGATTTTTGACACGCTGGAGAAATTCGCGGGCTACGGCTTCAATCGTTCGCACTCCGCCGCGTATGCGTGGGTGAGCTACCAGACGGCTTTCTTGAAGGCGAACTACCCCGTGGAATTCATGGCGGCGGTGATGAGCAACGAAATCTCGAACACGGATAAGATCAGCATTTTCGTCTCCGAGTGCGAGCGCCTCGGCATCACCATCCTCCCGCCGGATGTGAATAAGTCGCACCTCAAATTTGAGCCTGAAGAGATCAGCGCCGAAGGCATCGCCGCCGCACAAGCCGCCCGCAAAAAGGCGCTGGCCGCTACGGCTGCCAATGCGGGCGGTGAAGCCACGGAGGAACCGGAGGTGAACTTTGCAGACTTGTCCTCCGAGAAGCCAGAGGACGCCAATCAACCATCAACCATCAACCATCAACCCCACTGCGGCAGCATCCGCTACGGCTTGGCAGCGATCAAAAACGTAGGCGAGCTGGCGATGGAAGCTGCCCTCGCAGACCGCGCGGCGCACGGGCCTTTCAAGAATCTCGACGACTTTTGCGCACGTGTAGATCCCAAGAAGATCAACAAGAAGGCCGTGGAGTGTCTCGTGAAGTGTGGCGCGTTCGACTTCACCGGCGTGGAGCGCGCGCAGATGCACTCGGAGATCGAAGCCGCACTCGCCGCCGCCGTGAGCGCGCACCGCGATAAGGCTGCCGGGCAAGTCTCGCTTTTCGACAGTATGATGGGCGCGGAGACTCCGAAGGCGACCCGCCGCCACACGATCTCCGTCCCGCCGTGGAGCCACACAGAGAAGCTCGGTTTTGAAAAAGAGCTGCTCGGTTTCTACGTGACCGGGCACCCGCTGGACGAATACCGCAGCGTGCTGGAAAGCGCGCGCTACGTGCGCATCGGCACGCTCGGGGAGATGGAAAACAAGAGCATGCCGACCATCGCGGGGCAGCTCGTGTCGGTGGAGAAGAAGTTCACGAAAAAGGACGGCAAGCCTTTCGCCATCGTGGTGATCGAGGATCTCACCGCGCAGATCGAGATCATGATTTGGAGCGACGCCTTCACGAAAAACCAGCGCCTATTGGAGGCCGGGAAAGTCGTCTCCATCTCCGGTCGCCTCGACATCCGTGAGGAAGGCCCGCGCCTCGTCGCTGACAAAGTGGAAGAAGTAAAAAAGCCCATCGCCAAAGAAAAGCCGCTCGTCCTCACGCTCGACCGAGCAAAGACAACGCCCGTTGATCTCGAAACCATCCGCGACATCATCTGGCAAAACCACGGCAAGCGCCGCGTAGAGTTCCTCATCTCCGCCGCCGACGGACGCAAACTCCGCCTGCTACCTTCCACCGATTTCCAAGTGAACCTCACGCCCGACGTGCAGACGAAGCTGGCGGCCTGGATGCGGTAAATGAACTCGCAGTCCGAGCCATGAATACAAACAGCGCCACTGCCTTTGGCGACTACCTCGTCTTTGTGGATGAGAGTGGGGATCATCATCTTTCTCGTATTGATCCTCTCTATTCCGTGTTCGTGCTGGCGTTCACCATCATCAAAAAGTCCGACTACATCCATCAAGTCTGTCGAGACCTCCAGCAATTCAAGCTGCGTTACTGGAGTCACGATGAAGTCGTGCTACACGAGCATGAGATGAGGAAACCCCGTGATGCTTTCGCCTTTCTACAGCGCAGGCCAATTCGCGAGCATTTTTTGTCAGAGTTGAGCGGACTCATGGCCGATCTTCCAGCTACTATCATCGCTGTTGTGATAGACAAAGTCCGCTTCGCTTCTCGTCACGAAGCATCCACTGGAGCTTACGATTATGCCATGGAGCGTGGCTTGAATGCCGTTTTTCATTACCTTGCAGACCAAGGCCAAACAGAGGTCTCTACGCCTATTGTCGTCGAGTGTCGGGGGCGAAAAGAAGATAATGAACTCGAACTCTCGTTTCGGCGTTTCTGTGATATTGGCAATGCTCACGCGCGTTTACTTCCCTTGGAACTCGTCATGGTGCCAAAGACAGCCAATTCCGCAGGTCTTCAGCTCGCTGACCTCATAGCTCGCCCCATTGGTTTATACGTTCTGCGTCCTGAACAACCAAACCGTGCCTTTGACATCATTCGCACAAAGTTTCATCGCACCACTACTGGAGAGATCGAGGGATGCGGCCTTCTACGCATCCCCTAGAAATGCGAAAGGCCCTCGGACATTTCCAAGAGCCTAGCGCCGGCCGGACATTTCCAACCCAACTTGAGGGTATAATTTGTTGCTTTCGCTAGAGCGTCAACTGCGATTTTCTCTTAGTCCGCTCAGGCTGGAAAGCCTGTGTCACTTTATGCGGGCAGTGCGGCTTTTTCACCCGCGCGTTTCACTTCACTCTTCAAGTCGCGGCCTTTGCGGCCAGAGGCCCAGAGGACGAGGGGAGCGGCGATGAAGATGGAGGAGTAGGTGCCGGTGACGACGCCGATGAGCATGGTGAAGCCGAAGTCTTGCAGGATCGGCACGCCGAAGAGGAAGAGGCCGATGGTGGGGATGAGCGTGACGCCGCTGGTGAGGAAGGTGCGCCCGAGCATTTCGTTCACGCTGAGATTCATCAGCTCCTGGAGTGAGCCCGCGCGCCCGCTCTTGATGTTTTCGCGGATGCGGTCGAAGACGACGATGGTGTCGTTCACCGAGTAGCCGCCGATGGTGAGCACGGCTCCGACGGTGACGAGGGAGAGCTCTTTATGAAAGAGGGCGAAGGCTCCGAGGGTGATGGCGACATCGTGGAGGAGTGCGATGATGGTGCCGATGGCGAAGCTGAACTCAAAGCGCAGCGTGATGTAGAGGAGGATGCCGAGGATGCCGACGGCGAGTGCGGCGGCGCTGCTCTTTTTCAACTCATCGCCGACGAGGGCTCCTACGGTTTCCTCTTGGCTGACTTTGAATTTGGCGGCGGGGAATTTCTCGAAGAGTGCTGCTTTGATAAGGCTGCCGGTTTCTTTCGGGCTGCGGATGTTCACGTATTCCGCGTGGGTAGCGGCGTTCTTTTCGCTCTGCACGACTTCGTCGTTCACGCCGAGGGTGTGGCAGACTTCGCGCACTTCGGCGTCGGTGGGCTTGGCGCCTTGGGCTTCGAGCACGAGGAGATCGCCGCCTTTGAAATCGATGCTATACATTTTGTCGCCGCGTGCGGCGAAGAGGCCGAGGGAGCCGATGATGAGGGCGATGGAGAGGGTGATGGCGGGTTTGCGATAACCGAGGAAGTTGATCTTTGTGCCTTGCACGATGTGCATCATGCTCACGGAGGCGAGGCCGCCTTTTTCGATGCTCCACGCGAAGAGTGCGCGGCTGACGACGAGGGCGGAGAAGAGCGAGGCGATGACGCCGATGGTGAGGGCGACGGCGAAGCCTTTCACCGGGCCGCTGGCCATGATGAAGAGGATGAAGGAGGAGATGAGCGTGGTGACGTTGGCATCGAAGATGGCCGAGAAGGCGCGATCAAATGCAGAGTCCACGGCGACTTTGAAGGATTTGCCGTTGCCGAGTTCTTCGCGGAGTCGCTCGAAGACGAGGACGTTGGCATCCACCGCCATACCGACGGTGAGGATCACGCCTGCGATGCCGGGAAGGGTGAGCACGGCGTGGAGCATGGCCATGCAGCCAAAGATAACAGTGAGGGTGAGGGTGAGCGCGATGATGGCGAAGAGGCCCGAGAGGCGGTAATAGACGAGCATGACGAGGGCGATGAGGGCGACGCCGAGGAGGCCGGCTTTGATGCCGCTAGAAATAGCGTCCTGCCCGAGCGAGGCGGAGGCGGCGCGCTGTTCTTCGATCTTCACGGGGTTTTGCAGCGGGTTCAGCAAAGAGCTGGCGAGCCCGCGTGCTTCGGCTTCCGTGAAGTGGCCGGTGATGATGCAACTGCCGCCTGCGATGCCGCCCGCGACTTGCGTGGTGGGGGCGGAGAGGATTTTGCCGTCGAGCACGATGGCGAAGCGGTCTTGGTTCACGCGCATGGCGCGGGTGAGTTCAAAGAATTTGTCGCCCGCTTCTTTGTCGAACTGGATGCTGATGTGCCAGCCCTGCACGTCGAAGCCCGCGTAAGCTCCGGTGACGTGCTCTCCGGTGATGTCCGGCACGCGATGGACGATCAGCTTGCGCTCTGGCCCCTCGGGGATTTCGTTGCCCTTGGCATCGCTCTTTGGCTTGAAAGAAAGAACCGTCCAAGCGGGATCGAGGACTTTCTGTTTTGCCTCCACTGCGGGCAGCAAGCTGTCGCTCTCGGGGTCCACGACGCGGAAGTCGAGCTTCGCGACCATCAAGAGCTGCTTCTTTACTTCTTCGAGTTGCTCGGTGGCGAGGCCGGGGATTTGCACGAGGATGCGGTCGGTGCCGGTCGGCGTGATGACGGGCTCTGCGGTGCCCATTTTATCCACGCGGCGGCGGATGACTTCCACGGCTTGATCTACGGCTTCCTTGGTGATCGGGCGAGTCGTGCCGGGCTTGTCGCCCTCGGCAGGTTGGAGGCGGACGGTAAAGGAAGTGCCGCCTTTGAGGTCGAGCCCGAGTGTGATGTTGCCTTTGCGCGTCACGTTTCCTTTTTCATCCAAACGATCAAACGGCGGCACCACCGTGACGAGCGCGAAGGCTGCGACGAAGACGGTGAGGATGGCCCCGAGGATGCGCTTCACGCGCTCGGTGGTGGCAGCCATGTAGATGCCGAAGAGGATGAGAAGTGCGAGGCCGCACGCGAAAGTAAGTCCGTTGCTCATGGTGTGTGGGTCGTAAAATTAGTTGGCTTCTTTGGTGAGGACGGTGGCGATGGCCGATTTGTCCATCGTGAGTTTCACGTTGTCGTCCACTTTCAAAGTGAGCGTAGGCCCGTCCTTGAGATTCGAGACGACGCCGTGGATGCCGGAGGTGGTGATGACGCGGTCGCCCGTCTTGAGCGCGGCGACTTTCTCCAAGAGTTGTTTCTGGCGCTTCTGCTGCGGGCGGATCATCAGCACCCACATGATGACCATGATCGCGCCGAACCACACAAACGTGCTCATCATATCCGGTGGTTGCTGGGTCGGTGGCGTCTCGGCGAGAAAGGTATAAAAAGCAGTAAGCATGATTTTGAAAAAGGGCGCACACCCTATGCGGCGAAGTTTTTTTGTCCAAGGTTTTCATTCACCGCACGCGAGATTCGAGGCGGTGGAAAATGAACGGCTGTCGGCCCTAGCGCAGCGCACCGTGGATTGCGCACTGCGCTCTTATTGGAAGCTGAGGTTCTTTACCTTGGCCTGGCGGCAAGTATTGAGCACATCTATGAGGCGCTCATGGCGGGTGGCTGGGGCTGGGCGGAGGATGACGGGGTCTTCGGGGGAGGTCTCCATACCAGCTTCGAGTGCGGCGCGGAGTTGGGGGAGTTCTTTATCTGTGGGGCTTGTGCTTTTCGGAGAGGAATTCAGGAAGATGTTTCCACTCGCATCTATATCAATAATGATAGGCAAATCACATGGAATCCCCGAGGCTGGAGGACCCACCTTTAGAAATTTCTCGGGGAGACTCTGCCCAGCGCAGGCCATGAAGAAGAGGAGGAGGACAAATACCACATCCACCATCGGTGCGATTTGGAACCCGAAATCGTTGTCTTCGTTGGCAGTTCCGGCAATCATGTTTTGTTCTTTAGGGAACGGGGTTGGTTTTACCCGAAGCTGAGGTTCTTCACCTTGGCTTGCCGACAGGTGTTGAGCACATCAATGAGGCGCTCGTGGCGGGTGGCGGGGGCGGGGCGGATGATGATGGGATCCTCGGGGGAGGTCTCCATGCTGGCTTTGAGCCCTTCGAGGAGCTGGGTCAGCTCTTTGTCGGTGGGGCTTGCGCTCTTGGGGTTGCTGTTCATGAAGATGTTTCCAGCTTCATCTATATCGAGGATGATGGGCACGACTGGCGTGCCGCTCGTGGCCGCCGCTTGCCCGCTCGGGAGGGCGATTTTTAGAAAGCCTTCCGTGATGGTTTGCCCCGCACAGGCCATGAAAAATAGCAGGAGGACGAAAACTACGTCCACCATCGGTGCGATTTGAAATCCATAATCTCCATCTTCACTGCCTCCTCCTCCGCCCATAAGTCGTGTTCCTTTCTAGTATTGGTTAAGGTTTAAAAAGATCCGCGTTAGTGCTTTTCCATCTCTTTGTCCACGGCACTAAAGATCACGTTGGGGACGTGTGCAAGGCCGATGGCGCGCATGACGGCTTTTACGTATTCGTATTTTGCGCTTTTGTCTGCGCGGATGATGACTCGGAAGTCGCCAAGGCCGGAGCCTTCGGCCTGTTCGCGTTTTTTAGTAATGTAATCTTGCAAGGCGATGGCATCCATTTCGCCTCTGCCGTCCACTTCGATGCGGCCTGTATTGGCGATGGGCACCCAAAGGACATTCACCATGACTTCGCTGATTTTGGTTTCACCTTTTGGCGGTTTCTCGGCATCTTTTGCCACGGGTAAAACGATGTCTTTATTGACTTGAAGCACCTGATCGGTGGCGATGGTCATGAAGAAGACGAGCAGCACGAGGAGAATATCAATCATCGGAGCAATCTGAAACTCCGGGTCTTCCTCGGGCATGACGCGCTTGGCGAGCCGTGCCTTGACTGAGCCTTTGCCGTGGTGGGCAGACATGGCTACCAGCTAAGGACGGAGCCGCAGTGCGTGCAAGGGGACTGGCCGACGGTGACGGCTCCTGCGCAGACGGGGCAGCTCGCGGCGGCCCCTCTGGCGGCAGCGGCGGGAGCGGCGTAGCCCATGGGGGCACCGGCGGCGGCGAAGTTTTCACCGACTTGCATCCCAGAGAGTTCTTCGTAGGGGATGTCGGTGACGAGTTGATTCACGATGTCGTCGGCATAGACGATGGAGGCCTGCGACATATTGCGGAAGACGTAGTAGGAGACGAAGGCCGGGATGGCGATGAAGAGGCCGGACGCGGTGGCGAGGAGCACCTCGGAAATTTTAGTCGCGAGACCTTTTGGGTCGCCCATGCCGGAGCTGCCGAGCACGGAGAAGGCCCCCATCATCCCGATGACGGTGCCGAGCAGCCCGATCATGGGGCTGACGACGCCGATGACGGAGAGGTAGCTATTGCGCGTGCGGAGGAGTGTGGCCTCGCGCAGGCCGTGTTCGGCGAGGGAGCCTTCCACGGCGTCTTTGCCGCGTCCGAGGCGGTTCAGGCCGCTGCGCATGACGTTGGCGAGGTAGTTTTTGTTGGCATTGCAGGTCTCCCATGCTTCTTGGTAATTCCCCGAGCCGATGAGCTGGCGCAGGCTTTCCACGAGTGGCGGCGGGGCGAGCTTATCTTTTTTCATGCTCAGGGCGAGCTGGATGATGAGCGTGACCATGATGATCGAGGTGCCGAGGATGCAAAGCCAGATGAAGATGATCATCGGGTTGCCATGGATGATGGTCTGGAGGAGCGTCTCTTCTTTATGCGGAGCGGCTCCTTCGGCGAAGGCGCTGCTCGCGATGGCGAGTGTGAGGAGTGCTGGCAGGACTGACGAAAGGATACGACGGAATTGGTTTTTGATCATGGTGGAGTTGAGTTTTTAAAAAAGTGAGTTTGAGATGCTACGGAGTCGTAACACCATTTTTGCGCAAGTCGTCAATCCGCTTTTGCGCTTCGGCGACGATTGATCGCTCTTGGTAGAAGATCGCCACGGTGCGCGCGTAGTGCTCCATCGCCTCGGGCAGCTTCTTTTCGCCCTCTGCGCATTGGCCGAGGACGAAGTAGGCCTGGCCGAAAATCTGGCTCTGCGCGCGAGTCACGACTTTTTGTTTCAGCGCATCGGCGACGATGGGCTCGGCGATGGTTTTGGCTTCGGAGAAGCGACCCTTTGCGGCGGCGATGCGTGCTTTCCCGAGGCTCACCGCCGTCGAGCTGCCTCCGTCTTTATAAGCAGCCTCAAAGGCGCTGATGGCGGCTTCGGCTTCGCTGAGTTGGCCGAGGCTGATGAGGAGATTGCCAAGCATCCCCGTGGCATCCTGCGCCCACACAGTCGGGAGACCTTTGTATTTTCCAGCGATGCTTTTGATGAGTGGCACGGCCTCGTCGAGCTTGCCCGCTTCGATGAGTTGCTGGGCTTTGGAAAATTCCGGCGGCGCTGCTTTGCGCAGCTCCTGCACTTGCGCTAGCTCGTAGCCGATCTCGCCGCTCGCGTCGCGGATCATCACACGGCTGCCCTGCGTGCCGGTGACGAGCACGCCTTGCAGCACGCGCGGTGCGCCCCCCGGCACCGGCGGCTTCATCAGCACGTAATCCGCGCCGACTGCGGCGGCGGCTGGTGCGGGGGCCTGTGCTTGCAGGCACGGCGATGTGGTGGCGAGCAATAGCGCGCCGAGCGTGGCAGAAAGAAGTTGCCGGGATGGGAACGTGGCACGTAGGTTCATGTGCGTTTGTAGTAAGATGGGGCGGGAAAATACGCAACCGTTCAATACAAACGCAACACCAAATCTTCATTTTTTCACGATAAAATCATGGTCAATATCATCCGCCGTTTCAGCCAACCACTCATGGTCATCTTCACGATTATCGTCATCGTTTCCTTTGCATCTTGGGGGCCGGGCACGAGCGGTCGCAGCGGCAAAAACGACTCGGGGATAAAGCTCTATGGCCGCTCAGTGAGTGAAGATGCGATCCGCCGCCAGCTCAATAAGAACGAGGTCTTTGCGATGATGCAGGGTGAATACATCCGCGCCGTGGAGCCCGGCCAGCAGCTCTCCACGACGGGTGCTCTGAATGCTTTTGTGCTGGAGCACGAGGCGGAGGCGCTCGGCGTTTCGGTGACGGCGAAGGAAATCGAAGAGCAGCTCCTTCAGTCGGCTGTTTTCCAAGGCGAGGACAAACAATTTGATCCGCAGCGCGTAGAGATGTTTGTGCAGCGAGGGCTGAATCCAAAAGGCTTTAGCAAAGACCAGATCGAGCAGTTCCTCGCGAGTGAGGTAAAGCTGCGCAAAGTGCGCGAAATCGTAGGCAGCACGGTAGCGGCGGTGCCTTCGGAAATCCACGATCAGGCGCTGGAAAAACGGCTCGTCACGGAGGCATCGTATGTCGCGGTAAAGAAGCTGGATTTTTATACGAAACAATCTGCCAGCGATGACGAGATCAAGAAGAGCTACGAGGAGAAAAAGGAGCTGCTGAAAATGCCCGAGGAGCGCAAGGTGCGCTACGCAGCCTTCACGCTCCCGCCCGCACCGGCAGATAAGCCGCCGGAGGAAAAGGCGCGCGTGGAACAGCTCACCGTGCTGGCGGAAAAGGCATATAATTTCCGCCAATCACTCGCCACTGCCGGGGCAAATTTCGACGAACTGGCGAAGCAGGCGGGCGGCACCGTGGGCGAGACTAAAGAGTTCTTTGAAGTGGATGGCGTGTCGGCGGAATTGGAGGCATCGCCGAAGGTCGCAGAGGCTGCTTTCAAGCTCACGAAAGAAAAGCCTTACAGCGATTCCATCGTGCTCGAAAAAGGCACCTACATCCTCCAGCTCGGCGATGTAAAAGAGCCTGCACAAATGTCGCTCGAAATGGCCAGTGGCAAACTCTCCGAAGAAATCCGCCAGCAAAAAGCCGACGTCGCGATGCGCGCGAAAGCCGAGGAGCTGCTCGCGAAAATCACCGAGGCCAAGAAGGCTGGTAAATCTTTCTACGAAGCCGCAGAGGCCGCTGGCACAAAGGCCGAGCCTTTTCCCGCTTTTGGCGGCAAGAATCAACCGAAGGGCGACGCGCCTTTCTCACAAGCCGTGCGCACCGCCGCTGCGAAGCTCGCGCCGGGGGAGATCAGCGGCGTGATCTCTGCGGGGCAAGACGTGCTGATCGTCCACGTAGATCAGCGTCCGGTGGTGGATGAAAAAGACCTCGGCGAGGAATTGAAACAGGCCGAGACAAACATCAATGAAGGCCAATCCATCAGCTTCGGCACGCAGAAATTCACCATCTCCCCAGGTCGCCGCGACGTAGCCTTTAAAGCATGGCTACACGAGCGCGCCGCCGCTGCGGGCGTGCCTCCGATGAAGACCGCCTCTATCGGAGAGTAGCTGATGAGTGTGGAGGAAATCTTTGACGACGCGAACGGCGACCTCGCGCTCGGCGAGCTAGAGCTGGCGGTGGAAAAATACCGCCGCTGCACGGAACTCGCCCCCGAGTTTGCCGACGCATGGCACGCGCTGGCCATGGCGCTGATGAAGCTGGGTCGCCACGAAGAAGCCATCCCCGCCGCGATCAAAAACACCGAACTACGCCCCGACGACCAGCTCGCATGGAGCAGCCTCAGCATCTGCCATGTGAAAAATCACCAGATCAAAGAAGCCGAAGCCGCCGGAGCCAAAGCGCGCATCTTGAGCTGGGGCGGGAAGATCAAAAAGACGTAGCCACCCCGCAACCGTGCCAGCCCCTACGGCACCTCAATTGGGGAGATCGAGGAGGTGCTGCTGGAGCATCCGTATAAGACGCGGATCATTGCCGAGGTGCAGAATCAATACCAACTCCTAGCATGAAACAGACCAGCTGAGACCTCTGCAAAACTACAGAGCAGTCAGCTAAAAATGCGAAAAGAAACTAAACGGAGCTCTTTTGGCCCTGCTCCGCGTTTTTAGCTGACCGCCATCGTAGCTGTTCTGCATTTTGCAGAGGTAAATACCTCGTGAAGCTCCTAAGACACTTGGTAATTACCGCAACCCGCACCCCCTCGATTTCCAAACGCTCAAACCAATTCTCCAAATAACCGGACTGCTTTTCCGCCCTTGCATACTCCGAACGAAATGTCCGATTCGGGTCTCGTTCCGCAATCGTATGCAGGTGGAAGTTCCCCCCTCACCCAACGGGCGCCGTGGGCAAAGAATTGGATTCGAGCATTTGTTCGTGGGCATGGATACAGGGGGCCCGTGAGAGTAGAAAAACCTTTCATCAGGTTCATCTGAGCCATTGGAGAAAAGGAGGGGCGGTTTGAGAGGGGATGTTGCGAATGGTGGAGCCTAGGGGTCTCGAACCCCTGACCTCCTCAATGCCATTGAGGCGCTCTACCAAC
>JAYVQK010000319.1:0-13683 GCA_043757005.1 Verrucomicrobiaceae bacterium | reverse complement strand
AAGCGACGCCCTCGTCGCTCCCTCGTAGCGCGGACGCCCTCGTCACTCTTACGCGACCACCGCATCGAACCCCGCCCTGCACCGCTCCCACACTTGCTCGGATGGCTGGGCAGCGTCCACTTTTTGGATGAAGGAACGGCGGAGCGTGAGGAAGATGCGCCGGACTTCGCGGAGCGCATCGAACTGCTCGAAAGTATTCGGCGCATCGCCGCGCGCGCGGATGCGGTCGAGGCCGCCGGCGGGGTCAAAATCCAGCAGCAAAACGATGTCTGGAGCTGGGGCAAATTTTTCGTTCTCCGCCAAAATCCATTCCGGGTCGGCCCCGCGCGCGCCTTGGTAGGCGGCGGTGGAGAGGTAGTAGCGGTCGAGGATCACCACCTTCCCCAGCGCCAGCGCGGGGCGGATCACGGCCTCCACATGCTCGGCGCGGTCTTTGAGGAAAAGCGCGAGCTCTTCCTCCAGCGATAGCCGCCCTTCGGCCATGCTTTGCCGCAGCTTCATCCCCCACGGGCCGCGTGTGGGTTCAGCGCTGACGATGCAGGCGAGGCCGCGTGCGGCGCAGTGCTCCGAGAGTCGGCGGATGACGGTGCTTTTGCCCGCCCCATCAATGCCCTCGATCACCACGAGCCAGCCCGGCGCGTTTGCGCGTGCGGCCATGCTTTTAGTGCGCAGGCGTGCGTTTACGGAGCGAGAGACGCTTCATGCGGTCGTCGTCCGGAGGGCTCCACGTCACCACATCGGGGTCGTCTTTGAAGGCGGTGTGGATGATGCGGCGTTGGTAACTATTCATCGGCTCAAGCTGACAGGCGCGGCCCGTCGTGCGGACGATTTGCGCGAGCTGCATGATGCGCTGGAGCAGCTCGTCGTCCTTCATCTCGCGCCAATGCTCCACGTCCACGATGATACGCGGTGCGTCGGGCTCGTTCGTCTGGATCATGCGATTCAGCAGCAGTTGCAGGTCTTCCAACACTTCGCCACGTCGCCCGAGGATCGCGTCTTTTTCCGGCGAATAAATTTGCAACGTCATGCCGCCGCCGGGAGTCGGGAACTCTTTGATTTCAAAAGCGAAATCAAGATGCCCCAGTATCGTGTCGAGAATTTCCTTCGGGTTCGCGTTCATGGTTTTTCGTTGGGCTATTGCGCAACGATGGGTGTCAGCGTCGCTTCGTTTTTATTGCGGTTCACGAGCAGTTGGACAATCGAAATGATATTCTGAACCGTCCAATAAAGCGCGAGCGCCGAGGCGAAGTTGTAGCACATGAAAATGAAGATGAGCGGCATGAACATGAACATCTTCTTCTGAGCCGGGTCCCCTCCCTGCGGACCGAGCTTCATTTGCAAAAACATGGACGCAGCCATGACGAGCGGCAGCGGATTGATGGCGAAGCCTGCGATGTGCGCGACGGTATCCGGCGCGGCGAGATCATGCACCCAGAGGAAGCCGTGGTGGCGCAGCTCCACGGCCTTGCCGAGCATATTGTAGAAGCCGATGAAAATGGGGATCTGGATGAGCATGGGCCAGCAACCGCTGAGTGGATTGACGCCGTTCTTTTTCCAAACTTTCGCCATCTCCTGCTGGAAGCGCGCGGGGTCGGCTTTGTATTTATCCTGAAGCTCTTTGATCTGCGGCTGGAGCGCGGACATCTTCTTCATATTCTTGTTGGCCTTGCCCTGAAGCGGCCAGAGCAATGCCTTCACGATGATTGTAAGAATGATGATCGCGAGGGCGTAACTACCGAGGATGTTGTAGAGGCCGTTCATCGAATTCAGCAGCAGCTTGCTGAATGGCCCCGTCGGCAGGATGCCGAGGAAGGCACCGTAATCGAGCACGTCGCTCTCGCTGTAATCGAGCAGACGCAGGCGGCGGTATTCGCGCGGGCCCGCGTAGATCTGGAAATTGCGCGTGAGCGCTTGCCCCGGCGTGAGTGCAAAGTCGGGGATCGAGACCGCGCCATCCACGCGCTGGATCGCCACGTTGCCCGTGTATTCATGGCCCGAGGGACGCCAATCCGTCGCCCTACGCCAGTCGTCCGTGGAAATGGCCGTGCGCTTTGCCCATACAGCGCCACCGAGCTGGGCGCGTTGGTCTTCCTTGCTCTTGTCTTCGCCGCCGAGCGCGGTCACGAGCACGCTGAAATACTGGTTCGTCACTCCCGCCCAGCGGACGAGGTCGCGATCTTCGCGGAAAATGGGACGCTCCGGGTGGCTCCACATCAGCATCCCGCCCGCAGAAAAAGAGTCCACATTTTTGAGCGTATTCGTCCCGTCGCTCCAATAATCGAAGCCCTGATAGAGCCGAATTTCGCGTGTATTGATCGGCGAGGCGCTACCCGTGTGCAGGAAATACTTCGGCACCATCATGGGCGTGACGCCGATGTTTTTATAAGTCACATCGAGATTCAGCAGGAACTCCTCACGCAGCTTATCGCGCCGCGAATCATTCGGGTCGGCCTTGCGTGGGAGCGTGAATATCTTCGTCACGGAAATCTTCCTTGTCTCATCCGTGCGCTCGAAAGTCACCGTCCCCTTCGCGTCGTCCGTCGTCATCGTCCACGGGAGATTGATGAGCGCCTCCTCGCCCGGCTGCTCGGCCAGCGCGCCGATGGGGATTGAGCCAAATTCATTCAGCACAATGAGCGTCGGTGGAGTCTTCGATTTGTCCTCGAAATGATCCTTCAAAATCACACGCGAAATACCGCCACCGAGATTCGTAAAGACGTAATCCACCGTGCCCGGCTGGCTGGCGACGGTCTTCTTTTCCTCCGGCGCAGATTGCGGCACATGCACCGCCGAAACCACTGCCGGAGCCGCGCTCGCGACATCCGCAGGCTTGGTCTCGGGCACAGCCGCCTTCTCTCCAGGTGGATGCTCCGCGTCGTATTTCGCTTTAGCGATATTGTATGCCGCTGCGGCTTTTTCTGCCCGAGGTTTTGCGTAGAAAAAGTGCCAGCTAAAAGCGAGGCCGAGCGTGACGAGAATGGTGAGGAGTCCTTTGCGATCCATAGTTTAGATTTTTGAAAGTTGCGTTGGTTGTTCGGGGGTTGAGATTTTTCCCGGCACGGGATCGTAGCCCGCTTCGCACCACGGATTGCAGCGGCAGATGCGCCGCACACCGAGCCGCGCTCCGCGTAGGAAGCCATGCACCTCCACCGCATCGGCGAAATACTGCGAGCAGGTCGGCTCAAAGCGGCACCCCGCACCCGGTCCCGCAATCCAGTGGATGAAAGGCGAGATGGTGAGCTTGTAAGCGCGAAATAAAAAGCGAGTAAGCAGTTTCATTCGGTGAGCACACCACCACGGCGAGCGAGTTGAGTCCATTCGGAAGCGAGCGCAGCATAGCTGGCGCGGGTAGCAGGCGCTTTAGTAATAATGACCATCCAGACTCCCGGCAGCAGGCGAGGCCGGGCGAGGCGGACGATCTCGCGGAGCTTGCGGCGGAGCGCGGTGCGTGCGGTCGCAGGGCCGACTCGGCGGGAGGTGATGATGCCCACGCGCGCGCAGCCCTCGTAGGCGTTTTTCAGCAACCCCAGCGTCAACATTTTCCCATGCACGGGCCGTCCTTCGGCGCGCACTTTGAGAAACTCGAAAGAAGCCGCAAGCCGTGCTGGCTTCGGAAAACGCAGACGCGGCTTCCGGCCCTCGTGAGAGCCGTTCGCCGCGTCCGTGGAGACTGGTGGTTGCGCTCTCAGGCCTAGGCCTGAGTGTGGCGAGCGAAGTGGACTTCGACGCCTTTTGGAAGGAGGCGCTTGCGTCCGCGTTGGCGGCGGCGGGAGAGGATGGCGCGGCCATTTTTGGTCTTCATCCGTGCGCGGAATCCGAACTGTTGTTTGCGTGTGCGCTTGGATGCTTGGTATGTGCGTTTAGGCATAAGTCGTGTTTGAAAAAGAGGGGCGGAAATTAGGGGACTGAGAAAGTTTGTCAATCATTGCGATGAAGGTTTTTTATAAAAAATGGACAAGATGAAACAATCTCGCCGGTCGCTTGCGGTGACGTGGTGGTAGTGCTACCGCTTGGGCATGACATCTTCGCTCGAAGCACTCCTTGCGCCCATTCGCCACTCACCGCAGTTGGTAGAGGCTGTGGATATTTTGCAGGCGCAAATCCGCGCCGAGCGCCAGCTTCGCACAAAATTCTACGAGGAGATGACGCCCGAGTTGAAGATCGAATTCATAGACGGCGTGGTCGTGCTGCACTCTCCGGCGAGGAATGTGCATCTGGATGTGACCAAGCACGTGGCAGTGCTGCTCAATACCCACGTGGAAGTCCATCGCCTCGGCGAGGTGAAGATCGAGAAGTGCCTCTGTGTTTTCCCGCGCAATGATTACGAGCCGGATGTCGTCTTTTTTGGCTCAGCGAAAGTGGCGACGCTCGCTCGGGATACGATGCAATTCCCGGTGCCGGATCTCGTCGTGGAGGTGCTCTCGGAATCCACCGAGGCGCGGGATCGCGGGGTGAAATTCGAGGACTACCAAGCCCACGGCGTCGGCGAATACTGGATCGTGGATGCCGAGCGCGCGGTGGTGGAGCAATACCTCCTGCGCGGCTCGGAGTATGAGCTGGCGCTGAAATCGGGGTCGGGGGAATTGACGAGCGAAGTCGTGCCGGGCTTCGTCGTCTCGGTGCGCGCGTTTTTCTCCGCCGAGGAGAATCTTGCGGCACTACGGGGCTTGATCGGCTAGCGCACTCTTTGATTGCGGGCTGTGCGGCGGGCCGCTAATCACGCCGCCCGCATGAAACGTCTTTCCATCTTTGCCTGCTCGCTCGCCGTCGCTTTTTCACTCTACGCTAAGGATGCCGCTACTTTTGCAGTGAGTGCTTTCCATTTCACCCGCCCCGCTGGCTGGAAGCAGGTGGAGCCCAGCTCGCCGATGCGCAAGGCG
This sequence comes from Verrucomicrobiaceae bacterium, assembly GCA_043757005.1. Classification (GTDB taxonomy): domain Bacteria; phylum Verrucomicrobiota; class Verrucomicrobiia; order Chthoniobacterales; family Chthoniobacteraceae; genus SXWH01. The sequence goes on along the minus strand of JAYVQK010000319.1, from coordinate 8,803 downwards.
CAGCTCCAAGTGCCCGGCAAGGACGGCGGCAAGTCTGCGGATGTGACGTTCTTTTTCTTCGGCACCGGGCAGGGCGGCGATGTGCAGGCGAATGTGCAGCGGTGGCTCGGGCAGGTGAATGGCGGGGCGGATGCGCAGAAGGTGGAGCCGCAGGAATTCAACGGCGTGAAGGTCACGCTCGTCTCCACAGAGGGCACGCTGAAGGCCAGCCCGATGGGCGGAGTGCAGGAGGATGCGCCAAACTCCGCGCTGCTCGGCGCGATCTTGGAGCACGAGGATGGGGCCGTCTTTATCAAGATGACGGGGCCCGCCGAGTTGGTGAAAGGGAGCCGCGAGCAATTCGTCGCGCTGGTGAAATCCGCCACGGAGAAAAAGTAGATGATGCCTACGAGTTTTTACGTTCATTCGCTCATCCAGATTCTGCATTTCGTCAGCGACGATCTCGTGCAGTGCGATGCGGCGACGACCATCGGCGAGCTGTTCGGGGATGAGTTCGACGATCTCGATTTCGAGTTGGCGCTGACGTGCTTTGAGGCGACGCACAAGGTTGGCTTCAAGGATAATTTTTGGGAGTTGGAGATGGAGGATTACGAGGAAAAGAGCTTGGAGGAATTCATCGAAGACTACCTCAATCCGAAAGAGCAAACCGACTCGCTTTTTGTCACCAAACGCATCCTCTTCTACGAACAATCTCTCAGCGAAGTGCTGCGCGAAGAATACGACGGGCCTGACCCCGAGCTGGAGTCCTAGTCACTCCCCGTAAGCCCGCACGCGGCTCTGCCAGCCTTTTAGCCAACGCTCTTCGTGGCGCTCGGGAGGCGCGTTTTTCACCCGCCGCGCGAGCACGCTGGCGGCGGCTTCGCCAAAGGCGCGCGCGCTTTCTCCCTGCATCGTCTCCAGCACTTGCAGCATCCCCCAGCCCTCGCCGTGGTAACGCTCTTCGACCTTTGTCCCCTCCCCTTTGAAATTCACATAATCCATCAGCGCATACGTCCCCGCCCCCGTCGCGAGCAGCGCATCGAAGCGCCCGTGGATCGCCTCGCGCCGCCCGGCTGGCACAGCGGCGAGTAGCTTGGGCAGCGCCGCCTGCATCCTCTGCGCGAGGAAGCGGCTCTGCACGCGCACCGAGCCTGCGAGCAAGTCTCGCAACTCATTCATCCGCTCGCTGTGCGCCGCTGCGAGGAACTCCGCCCGCGTATTCCACGGGCACGCCGCGCTCGCCGCCAGCCAGCTCGGCACCTTCACGCCATTCGAGGAAAAGAACCGCAACAGCTCCGGGAAACTCTCCTCGAACGGCCCGCGCTCGCCTTTCGGATACCAGATGAAATGCCCGATCCCCAGCGATGCAAACGCCTCCCCGGTATTCCAAGAAGTCAGCCCCTCGCGCGTCCCCGCGCACTCATTTTGCCACACGCGCTTGCCGATGGAGTCTAGCTCGCGGTCCGACAGCGCGTGGGCTGGAGTCATTGCAAAAAGGAGCGCGCCGAGCGCAAAAAGAGATTTCATTCGTGAGGATCTACTTTTTCTTTTGCGCGAGGGTGAACCAATCCGGCGCTCCGAAGCCGCCTCCTTGCTGCCCGCCGCCACCGCCGCCGCCGCCAGTGTGTTTGGCCATGTCGCGCTTGCCGGCTTCGGGTTGTGGGGCGGACTTGCGTTGGCCTTCTACGACGGCGTTGCTTTTCATGGAGAGGGCAATGCGTTTGCGGGCCATGTCTATTTCGAGGATGGTCACTTGCACTTTCTGTCCAGGCTTCACGACTTCGGCGGGGTCTTGCACGAAGTCGTCGGAGAGTTGGCTGATGTGGACGAGGCCGTCTTGATGCACGCCGATGTCCACGAAGCAGCCAAACGCGGTGACGTTGGTGACGATGCCGGGGAGCTTCAAGCCGGGCTGGAGGTCGTTCATGGTGTGGACGCTTTCGTTGAACGCGAACGCCTCGAATTGCGCGCGCGGGTCGCGTCCGGGCTTGGCGAGTTCTTTGACGATGTCGGTGAGGGTGGGGAGGCCGACTTCTTCGCTGACGTATTTTTTCAGATCAATGCGTCCGCGCTTCGCGGTGTCGGCGACGAGATCTTTCACCGTGCAGCCCGCATCCGTGGCCATGCGGGAGACGAGCTCGTAACGCTCGGGGTGGACGGAGCTGGAATCGAGCGGGTGGTCGCCGCCCCGGATGCGGAGGAAGCCCGCTGCTTGTTCGTAGGCTTTCGGACCGAGGCCCGCGACTTTCAGCAGCTCTTTGCGGGTGGTGAATGCGCCGTTCTCATCGCGGTGGGCGACGATGTTGGCGGCGACGCGGGCGTTCAGACCGGAGACGTAGCTGAGGAGATTTTTGCTCGCGGTATTCAGCTCCACGCCGACGTTGTTCACGCAAGAGATCACCACGTCATCGAGCTGTTTCTTGAGCGCGGTTTGATCCACGTCGTGCTGATATTGGCCCACGCCGATGCTCTTCGGGTCGAGCTTCACGAGCTCGGCGAGCGGGTCCATGAGCCGTCGCCCGATGGAGACTGCGCCGCGCACGGTGATGTCGTGTTTGGGGAATTCTTCGCGCGCGACTTCGCTGGCGGAGTAGATGGATGCGCCGCTCTCATTCACACTCACGATGGGGATGCTGCCGGGGAGTTTCAGCGTGCGGATGAAGCTCTCGACTTCGCGCGACCCGGTGCCATTGCCGATGGCGATGGCTTCCACGTTGAACTTCTCCACGGCGATCTTGATCAGCCGCGCAGCCAAGTCTGGCTCTCGCTCGGGGAAGATCACGTCGTTGCCGAGGAGCTTGCCTTGCTTATCGAGCAGCACGATTTTGCAGCCCGTGCGGAAGCCGGGATCAATCGCGAGCACCGCGCGCTGCCCGAGCGGCGCGGCGAGGAGGAGTTCGCGGAGGTTTTGCGCAAAGACGCGGATGGCTTCCTCGTCGGCTTTCTTTTTAAAAGCGATGCGCGACTCGCCTTCCATGGAGAAGCCGAGGAGGCGCTTCTGGCAATCGTGCGCGGCCTCGCGGACTTGCATGGAGGCGGGCGACTTTCCTTTCACAAAGATCGACTCCAGCAGCCCGAGCGTGTCGCCCTCCTCCGGCGTGAGGCGGCAGATGAGGAAGCCCTCGGCCTCGCCCCGCCGCATGGCCAGCACACGGTGCGAGGGCGCGTGGGAGGCCAGCTCCGTCCAGTCGAAGTAGTCTTTGAACTTTGCGCCTTCCTCCTCTTTTCCAGTGAGCACCTTCGAGCGCATCGTGCCTTTCTCCATATAGAGGTGCCGCATACGCGCGCGCGCCGTGACGTCTTCCGCCATGCGCTCGGCGACGATGTCGCGCGCTCCGGCGAGGGCTTCTTCGGGCGTGGTGAACTTGCCGCTCTTTTCATCAATCTGCCATTCGCGCCCCACGTATTCCGTCGCCGCCGCGACGGGGTCGAGCATCGGATCTTGCGACCACAGCAGCTCGGAGAGTGGCTCCAGGCCTTTCTCTTTCGCCATCGTCGCGCGGGTGCGTTTCTTTTGGCGGAAGGGCGCGTAGAGATCCTCCAGCGTGGTCATCGTCTCGGCGCTCTCGATTTTTGCGGCGAGGATTTCGGTGAGTAATTTCCGCTCGCTGAGCGAGGCCACGATGCTCTCGCGGCGCTTATCGAGATCGCCGAGTTGCTCCAAGCGGTCGCGGATATTCATGATCTGCACCTCGTCCAGCTCGCCGGTGCGCTCTTTCCGGTAGCGAGCAATGAAGGGCACCGTCCCGCCCTCCTCCAGCAGCACCGCTGTGGCAGCCACTTGGCGAGGTTGGATGGTGAGTTCCTGGGCGATCTTGACGACGTATTTTTCGAGCATGGCGGTGTGGTTGGAAAAAGAGCGCGCATCCTGCAAAGCCACGCCTCGCGTGCAATCGGCAATTCCACGAATCGCTTTTCCGCCGTCTATTTGGTTCGGTTTTTTGCTGTAGTTTTGCAAATGCGCTCCGCGAACGCCGCGCTCGGTAATTGAGTAAAAAAACTTGCGCGCGGCGAGTGGGGGAGCGGCGATTCCGTGTGTGCAAAAGCGTAACCAACACGAAGCACACACATCTCATTATGACTACGGAATCCACTCAAGACACCGAGACTGCGCATAGCGCGAATCTCGATCCACTCACCGGCGAACCCGGTGCCCATCCTATCGGCACGGGCGTTGGCGCGGCGGCGGGCGGTGCCACTGGGGCGGTGCTCGGCTCGGCGTTTGGGCCGATTGGCACGGCAGTCGGCGCAGTCGTCGGCGCGGTAGCAGGCGGCATCGCTGGGAGCGGCGTTGCGGAGGGCTACGACCCCACGGAGGAAGACGCCTACTGGAGCTACAATCATCACGCGCAGAATTTCGCTGGGGAAAATGACGACTACGAAAACTACGCCCGCGCCTACCGCACGGGCTACTCCGGCTTTCGCGATGGCAAATCCTTTGACGACCGAGAGGCCGATCTCCGTATGGAATACGAGGGCGGCCCGCAAAAGGCCGACTCCGACGCGAGCCTTGATCCCGCTTCCGCGCCTATCCGTCGCAGCGCCTACCCGCTCCCGTGGGATGCCGCTTCCCCCGCCGCGCGTGCGGCCTACGAGCGCGTAGCGCAAGCGCGCGCCGCAATCACCAAGCGCGATGCGCAAGAGGTCTGGGGCACCGATGAGTAAAAACAATCTGTTCCTAGCTGGGACAAACAGGGCCGTCCTTGGCGTCATGCCGAGGGCGGCTCACTTTTTATACACGCAGCGGCGAGAGGAGGCGCGATTCCTTTGCTCTATGAAAATCATCACAACACTGCTCTTCGTCGTCACCACTCTCATGCTCGGCGCTTGCGCCCATGACGATTGCCCGACGATGCAGAGCCATCAGACCACCACGCGCACCGGCTACTCCAAGTAGGCCATCGCTAAACAAAAAAGGGCGGGATGCGAAAGCATCCCGCCCCTTTTTTTGTTGTTCGCCAGCCTACCGCACTTCGGAGGCTTCAATATTGATGACGCACTCCGCGAGCTTCGTGAGCAAGAGGTCGGCAGCTTTTTCCTCCCCCAGCGTCTGGCCGAGCAGATGTGCGGCATTGTCGTAGCCGAGGCAGGTAGCCAAAGCGCGAGCGGTGCCGTAGGCGGCGATCTCGTAGTGCTCCACGCGCTGCGCTGCGCCGATGAGCCCGGCATCCCGCACGTGTTCCTCTGCGTCTTCGCTGATGAGTTCAGCCCCTTCTTCGATCAAGCCCTGCATTGCCTTGCAAGTGATGCCAGTGAGCTTGAGTTCACATTCTTCTGCGATGCGCTGGAGTCGCCGGACGTGGTTCTCTGTCTGCATGAGATGCTCTTCAAATGCGGTCTGAAGTTCGTCGTTTGTGGCAGCCTTCGCCATCTTCGGCAGGGCCTTAATGAGCTGCGTCTCCGCGCTGTAGAGGTCTTTGAGTTCGTGGGTGAATAGATCTTCGAGTGTATTGAGTTTCATAATGTTGATTTGCGTAGTTGCACCTCAATTTCGCACGCAGTGGCCTTGTTGGCCGTGCGGTTTCTTTTTCGATGCCATTCTCATGCACTCACCCGCGCAGGCTCCTGCGAATGGAGGGTGATGAATACACCCGCACAACCCGATCCCGGCCCGACGCACTTGCGTGTGCTAGTGGCGGAGGATAATGAGCGCGCCCGCACCGCGCTCGTCCTTCTACTGGAGCGCCACGGCTACGAGGCAGTCGTGGCCAATGATGGGCAGGCTGCGCTCCAAATCCTCCTCGCGGTGAACCCGCCGCAGATCGCGCTGTTGGATTGGGAGATGCCGTTGCTCGATGGCCTCCACGTTTGCAGCGCCGTGCGCTCCATACCGCATCGGCCCTACATCTACATGGTCATGGTCACTGCGCGGGATAGCGCGGCGGATGCACTTGCCGCCTTTTCTGCGGGCGTGGACGACTTCCTCAGCAAGCCCGTGGACATCGCCCAGCTCCTCGCCCGGATGCGCTGCGGCGAGCGCGTGCTGGCGCTAGAGGAGCGGTGCGCGCAGCGCATCGTGGAGCTGGAAAAAGCGCACGCCGAAGTGCGCCAGCTCAAGCTGCTGCTGCCCATCTGTATGTATTGCAAGAAGGTGCGCGAGGACGGCGACTACTGGCAGGAGATCGAGACTTATCTCCGCGAGCAGACGGGCACGAAGTTCTCCCACGGTATCTGCCCGAGCTGTCTGGATAGCGTGCTCACAGGCGAAATGTCGGAGGACCCTGTGGCGCGGGTGGAACATCAAAGCCGGCAACTTTAGGAGCCGGATACATCCACCCTCGCAGCGCGGCTCGATAGGTAGGAGGCAATGCGGGGCACACAATCCGTCCACGCCTTTGCTCCAATCAAAAACACTACCATCCATGAAACAAACCATCCTTACTCTCACCACGCTCCTCGCGCTGCCCGTCTGGGCTTTTGCCGATGAAGCCAAGAAGACTCCCGCCGATAACACGGGTAAAAACGACCGCGACCGCGACCACAAGACGCTGACTGCGGATGACCAAGGCGAGTCTGCTGAAGAACGCAAAATCACGCAGATGATCCGGCAGGCGGTGATGAAAGACAGCACGCTCACCATGACGGCCAAGAACATCAAAATCATCACCGCCAAAGGTCGCGTGACTCTACGCGGGCCAGTCAACACTGCCGAAGAAAAAGCCAAGATCACGGAGCTCGCCAAAGCCGCTGCGGGGACGACGCCCGTGGATGACCAGCTCGAAGTCAAAGCCGCCAAATAATTTCCTCACAACACAACCATAAACCAAACACACACCATGTCTAAAACCGCAGTATTCTGTATCTCCAAATCACGCGCTCACACCGAGCGCATCATTGATCGCCTGCACCTCACGGGCTTTCCTCATTCCGAAATCTCCGTGCTCATGCCGGAGACGGATTCGCACCACGACATCGGCCATGTCAACGCCACCAAAGCCCCCGAAGGCACCGCCACGGGAGCGGCTGCGGGCGGAGTCGCTGGCGGAGTCATCGGCTTGCTCGCTGGCATCGGCGCGCTGGCCATCCCCGGAGTCGGCCCGCTCATCGCGGCGGGCCCCATCTTGGCTGCGCTGAGTGGCGCGGCGGTGGGTGCCACTACGGGCGGAGTCGTCGGCGGCTTGATCGGTCTGGGTATCCCGGAGATCGAGGCAAAGGTCTATGAAGGCAAACTCAAGACGGGCAATTACCTCATCTCCGTCCACGCGCACAACCGCGATGAAGTGGACCGCGCGGAGGCCGTCTATAAAGCCCAAGACGCCGAGGACATCTCCACGACGAGTCAGGCCACCGTGCCGACGCCGTAGTCTTGCGGCTTCACCCCTCATCTATCCACACCCCGCGCAGCGATGCGCGGGGTGTTTTTTTGCTTTCATACATCCACCGCGAAGCTGCGGCGCGATAGATGGGGGTATGAAACACTTCACCTTCGATAACCACTGGGCCGCCATCCAAGGCCAGCTCAAACAACGCTACGCACAACTCACCGACGACGATCTTCTTTTTGCCGAAGGCAAGGGCGAAGAGCTGCTCGCCCGGCTCCGCCAAAAGCTCGCGCTCTCCGCCGATGCCCTCGGCAACTTGCTCGCAGAGCTACACGCCGAGGCGCTTACGAAATGGGAACAGGTGAAAGACAAAGTCACCGACCTCGCCAGCGACGCGCGCAAACAGGCGGGCGACCTCGCGGATAATTGGAAGGACAAAGCCGCCGCAGTCGGCGGAGAGGTAAAGGCCAAGACCGAGGCCGCCTGCTGCTCCGCCATGAAACAAGTCCGCACCTTCCACGAAGACGGCGAGGAATACGTGCGGCTGCACCCCGGCAAATCCGTGCTCGTGGCCGTCTGCGCGGGCTTCGTCGCTGGCCTCCTCATCCGCCGCTAATTCCACCGAACACATCCTATGAAAACAAAACCAAACACATCCACCATCCGCCGCGCCACCTTGTGCGCGGCACTCATCGCCACCGTGGCCCTCACCGGCTGCGAGACTCCTGCGCAGAGCGCGCTCCTCGGCGGAGCCATCGGCGCGGGCGCGGGCTACCTCGCGGGCACTGCCGCGCAAAATAATCGCAGCCACTCCTACAACCGGGGCTACCGCGATTCCCGCTACGACAGCCGCTACGATAGCCGCTACGACAGCCGGGGCACCTACTACTCCCCCGGCTACCGCAGCAATACCTACTACTACGACCGGGGCTACCGCCACTACTAGAGTGCCTCAAACATCACAACCAAACACCGCTCGCCGAGTGTCCTCATACGGGGCACTCGGCGAGTTTCTTTTTCCCTCCCGATACGTGTTTGCACGAAAAGAAACACAGCCACGTCGCGTGTGGGTGCCGATTCATCGGTCTATGAAAAGTCCAATCCACATCCACACCATTCTCCTCGCCCTCGCACTGCCGCTCACCGGCTTTGCACAAGGCGGCAAGCCCGAGGAGGCTGGTAAAAATCCGCCCGCACCCGCACCCGCGCCAGGTCTTGCCGACCCCGTGCGCGTGCCAAACGCAGGAGAAATCCAGCCCGGCAAGCCCGCTGACAACGCTAAGACTCCCGCTCCTGTAGCCGAAATGCACGAGTTCATGGGCAAGATCACCGCCCTCAGCCGCGATGAAAGCAGCATCACCATCAGCGATGCTAAGATGGGCGAACACAAGCTCCACATCAGCGAGACGACCAAGATCATGCACGGCGACAAAGCCGCGAAGTGGGATGAACTGAAAGTCGGCCAAAAAGTGCAGGGCACTTGCGACGGCAAAAAGGAAATGTCCCACGCCTTCACACTCACCATCAAAGACTAAACCAACACCCAAACCGGGCGCGGCGGG
>JAYVQK010000318.1:0-3487 GCA_043757005.1 Verrucomicrobiaceae bacterium | reverse complement strand
ATAAGTTTTCCCCGCCAAAACAGCAGGCGGGCACACGGGCTGCTATCTCAGCGTTTCAAATGGCTAAGGCTCTCAACAGCGTGATCGGAGTGGACATCGGCAGACACTCTTTAAAATCCATCCTCTTACAAAAGAAGGGTGGCAACCGCTACGTCGTCACACATTTTGCCGCGCACACGATCCCCGAGGACTCCCAGCGCACCGTGGAAGAACTCGGCAAGCAGCTCAAATTGCTGCTCAAAAACATGGGAGGCACCGCGAAAGGCTGCGTGGTCGCTGTGAACAGCCCGGATGCTCTCATCCGCATCGTGGACCAGCCCGCGACCGAGACCATCGCCCTTCGCGAAGCACTACGGCTGAATGGCCTCGCGCTGCTCAACCAAGACTGCCGCGACTTCGTGCTCGATTGCGACCTCATCCCCACCGTCAACGAAGCCGAGACGCCCGCCGGGCAAAAGCGATACCTCGTCGCCGGGCTTCCGCGCAACGAGATCACGCAGCTCAGTGCGGCTTTTGAAAAGAACATCCCCTGCCCCGTCAATGCGCTGCAACTCGGGCCCGTCAGCATCTTCAATGCGTTCGAGTTTGCGCAGGAGGAGGTCTTCAAAGAGCAGCCCTTTTTCCTCCTCGATATAGGCCACATTAGCGCGACGATGATGGTCGGTGTGAAAGGTGAGTTGGTCTTGATTCGCAACGTGGATTTTGGCGGCAGAGTCTTCCTAGAGGCGCTCGCCAGCATGAGCGGCGAAGATATCAAAGGCGTGCTGCAAGCCCTCTCACAGGACGATGAACTCATGGTGGAAAACGCCCGCATGGCCGTCATGGCACTCGCCCGTGAAGTCGGTAGCTCCATCGGTTTCTTCGAGGGGCGGCGCGAAGAGACCATCAGCAAAATCTGGATCTCCGGCGGGCTCGCCAAAAGCAAAACCATCCTCCGCGTGCTCTCCGAAGAATTGCGGATGCCCTGCGTCCCCTGGAACGCCCTGCAACGCTGCGAACTCGGGATGCCCGCCAACAAACAGGAGGAATTCGCCGACACCGTGTTGGACTTCCACGTCGCCTGCGGAGCCGCTGCCCAACTCATGAAAGCCTAACATCATGGCCATCCGACTGAATCTCTACTACGAAGTCCAAAAGACTAAAAAGCAGCAGCAATACGACCCGCTGAAGCTCGCCATGATCGGCCTCGGAGTCATCATCCTCTGCCTCGCGGGCTATTACTTTATGCAGCTCGGGGAAGCCACAGGCGTGCGCGACGCCTACCGGAATCATCGGGCGGAGCTAGCGAAATTAACACCCCTCGCGAAAGCCGCCAAAGAGCGTGAGGACGCTTTGAGCAAGAATGTGGAGATGGCCAAACAGCTCTCCAGGCGTGTGGAAGATCGCTTTTATTGGGGCCCCGTTTTGGAGCAGCTCATCTCCACCATCCCGCCCCATGTGCAGTTGTTGAAATGCAGCGCAACCATCGCCACGGCCTTGCCTCGGCGGTGCGACATCACGCTCGAAGGCATCGCCGCTGGCGACGAGCCCCGCATCGCCGCGGAAGAGCTACGCACCTCGTTCGCCGATCTTCTCGGTCAGAAATACAAAAAAGCCGTCGCCAATTTCAAAAACCTCGAGGACGGCTCGGAGAGCATCCTCCTCAACGGCAAGCCAGCGCGCACCGCCGTCTTTGTCATCGTCGCCAGCTTTAATGCCGGCGAGGAACCGCCGCCGCCACCACCCCCGCCGAAACAACCATCCGCCGCTTCCAAATGAAACTGAACAAAGATCAGACACAAAAAATCATCCTCAGCTCGCTACTCTTTATCGTGGTGCTCTACTGCTACAACGAATACCTGCTGAGCCCATTGCAAACGATGCAGACGAGGAGCAAAGCCTCCGACGAGGTCCTCGCGCCGAAGCTCGCCGATGCGAAAAAGCAGATCGCCAAAACGAAACTGCTCGAAGTCAGTTGGCCCGAGAGCGAACTCATCATCAAACAAGTCGGCGAGCTGGTTCCTGACGGCGCGCCCGTGGCTTGGTTCCCGCCGATGCTCGCCGACTTCTTTAAGCAACGTGGCATCGAAAAAATCACCGCCCGCGTGAACAAAGACGGCGCGGCAAAAGCGATGCTCGGCTTTAAAGAAATCGGCTGGAGCATCGAGATTCCCGCCGCCGAATTTGTGCCCCTCGCCGCCGCGCTCTCCGCTTTAGAAAACGAACAGCCACTCATCGAAATCCAGTCCTTTGACATCGAGGCCAACCGCGAAATCGTGCAATACCAGCACTTCATGGTGAACCTCAACAGTCTTTCTCGCCAATGAAACTCGTGCTCCTACTTGCCCTCACCGTTAGCACCATCGCCACAGCCGCAGAGGGCGAAAAAGTGCCGCCTATGCAGCTCAAGACGCACTCGGAATTCCATGTAGATCTGAATACCCGCACGCCCTTCTGGCCCATTGGCTGGGTGCGTCCCATCGGTAGCGCGCCGAAGGTCGTGGGCAAAAAAGTAGAGGTGGAATTCCAACTCGAAGCCAAGCATTTCCAGCTCACCAGCGTGCTCCTAGGCAACCCACCGCTCGCCACGATCAATGGGCGCGCTTTTGGCGAAGGCGAGACGCTTCCCGTCATGCGCGGCGGCGAGCGCCTAAAAGTCATCGTCCGCGCGATCCGCGACGGCGGGGTGACGCTCGACTATAACAAACAGCGCCTCTTCGTTCCTATCCGCCTAGAGGTCGCCACGACCAAACCCGGCGAAGTGAAGCCCGCCGAGATGAAGGACTTCACCATTCAGATCCCGGACAAATAGCAGCGCGCTATTTGCTGAAAAACGCCACTGCCCCAGCCAGCGCACGTGCGCGGTGGCTGCGTGCGTTCTTCACCTCGCCGGGCAGCTCGGCGAAAGTCTGCGTGTGGCCTTCCGGGATAAAAAGCGCGTCGTAGCCGAAGCCACCCCCGCCCTGCTCGGCAGCGATCACGCGGCCCTCCACCCGCCCGTCGAAAGTCGCCACCGTCTGCCCCGCCTCCGCCAGCGCCAGCACACAGCGGAAGCGCGCGCTCCACGGCTGTGGCACGCCGCACGCGAGTAGCTCGCGTTTTAGCCGCGCGCGGTTCGCCGCATCGTCGCCATGCACGCCCGCGTAGAGCGAGCTCTGCACGCTGGGCTCGCCCCCGAGCGCATCCACCTCCAGCCCGGAGTCATCACTGAGCACCAGCCCCGCAAACACCCGCGAAGCGGCTTCTGCCTTGATTTGCGCGTTATCCTCGAAAGTCGCCCCCGTCTCCTCCGGCGCTGCGATCTCTGGGAAATCTGTAAGGTCGCACACCTCCCAGTCCGCCCCGAGAATGGCGCGGATTTCAGCCGTCTTGTGGGCGTTTTTCGTAGCGATAAGGATGCGGCGCATGGTGGCGGAAGTCGGAGAATGAGCAGACGATTCTAAAAAGGAGCTGATGATACTTTTTCGGTAGTGGTATCGTTTGGATTTGAACCACGAAGAGCACGAAG
>JAYVQK010000317.1:0-3500 GCA_043757005.1 Verrucomicrobiaceae bacterium | reverse complement strand
TCGGCGACGATGGCGGGGGGGATGGGGTGGATGGCGGTGACGCGTCCGGGGACTTCGGCGACGACGCAGGTGATGGCGGTGAGGGCGTAGCCGCCGAGGGCGGAGATGGTCTTGAGGTCGGCCTGCGCGCCTGCTCCGGCGCTGTTATCGGAGCCGGCGATGGTGAGGACTACGGGTGTGTGCATGGTTTGGATTTTAGCCACTGATGGACGCGGATGGAACACGGATAAAATATACCCCTGGTCGCACGCTTTGCGGAGTTGACCTTTGGTGGGGGAATGACGTTTTATCTACGGAGCCGAGGTTTTCTTTACACTATCTACTTTATGAAACTACCAATTCTTTCTCGTTCTGCACGTCGCCGCCATGTCCCTATCGAGGCTTTGGAGAGCCGGATCGTGCCGGGGAATACGACGCTGCTGGTCACTTCGATCCTGAAGTCTGCGCCGACGACGGAGCTGACGGCGGCGGAGAGTGTGACGTATGCGGTCACTTTTAATCAAGGTGTGACGGGGGTAGATGCGGCGGATTTCCACATCTTCACGGATGGGGCGCTGGAGACGAACGCGGCGGTGACGGTGGCGGGGAGCGGCTCGGCTTATACGGTGACGGTGGGCGGCATCCACGGGAATGGGGATCTGCGGTTGGACTTGGTGGATAATGATTCCATCGCGTCGGGCGGGACGAAGCTGGGCGGCACGGGGGTGAATAATGGGAGCTTCTCGGGGCCGATCTACCGGGTCTTGCAGGCGGGGCCGACGGTGACTTCTATCTCTCCGACGGATGTGGCGCATACGAAGTGGACGGTGACTTTCAGCGAAGCGGTAACGGGGGTGAACGCGGCGGATTTTACGCTGACGAAAGTAGGCGTGACCACGGACGCGGCGGTGACGGTGACGGCGACGGGGAATGCGGCAGTCTATACCGTCGCAGCAACGGGCGTGAGTGGCTCGGGTTTACTGCATGTGGATCTCGTGGATGATGGGACAATCAAAGACGCGAGCGGAAATCTGTTGCAGACAAACTCTTTGAGCTTCTCCGATCATCAAGATGCGACGACGGGGGCGCGTCCCACGGATGTAGCTACGGGCGACATCAATGGCGACGGGAAGGCGGACTTGGTGGTGGTGAATAATCTCGGCAATACCGTGGGCGTGTTGCTGGGAAATGGCGACGGGACTTTCCAAACGCAGACGACGATCGCGACGACAGAGACGCCTTACGCGGTGACGCTGGCGGATGTGAATGGCGACGGGAAACCCGATCTGCTTTACACGAAGGCGGGATTCCCCGGCACTCCTCAGAATGATTTCATCGCCGGGCCAAATCGCGTGGCGGTGCTGGTGGGGAATGGCAACGGGACTTTCCAGGCGGAGACGACTTATGACCTCAGTGGCAACCCGCTCGCGATCGCGGTGGGGGATGTGAATGGCGACGGCAGGCCGGACGTGGTCGTCACGGCGGGCGGTGTGAATCAAGTGGATGTGCTCTTTGGCAATGGGACCGGCACTTTCCAAACGAAGCAGTCCTATGCGACGGGCAGCGCGCCCTCGGATGTGGCGCTCGCGGATATGAATGGCGACGGCAAGCCCGACATCGTGGTGGTGAATAGCGGCGGCACGCCCAGCGCGGGAGTGCTGCTGAATAAGGGCAATGGCACTTTCGGCACGATGACGAGCACGCCCACTGGCAGTGGCGGGGCACCCGGTTCGGTGGCGCTAGCGGTGGGCGATGTGAATGGCGACGGCAAACTCGATGTAGTCGTGGGTAATGTCTTTAATAAAACGGTGAGCATCCTCCTAGGCGACGGCACAGGCAGCCTCGGCACGCAGACGACGGCGACGACCACAGTGAGCCCGAACGATGTGAAGCTGATTGATTTCAACGGCGATGGGAAACTCGACATCGCGGTGGGCGGCGACTTGCAGAGCGCGGGTTTTGGCGGAGAAATCGCGGCGGGCGGCATCGCTATAAATTCCTTTATTGAGGTGCTAACAGGCGTTGGCGACGGCACCTTCTCGGGGGCTCAATCTTTCGCTGCAGGCGGCTCTTCACCCAACCACATCGCTATCGCGGATCTGAATGGCGACGGCAAGCCGGACGTTGTGAGCACGAATGACCAATCCAGCTCTGTGAGCGCGCTGCTGAATAACGGCAATGGCAATTTCACGGGCGAAACTATAGAGATCAGCGCGCCGACCTCTGCGCTCACGATCACAAGCATCACCGACGGCAAGACCGCCGCCGCGACGAAAGATCTGCTCACCTACACCATCGTGTATGCGAATACGGGGGCTGCGAATTCGCAGATCGCCGCGCTAACTGTGCCATTGCCGGAAGGCACGCATTTCGTCGCGAAAGAGAACGCGGGCTGGGCTCTGAACGCGGGCGTTTTGACCAAAAGCGTGGGCGCTGTGAAAAAGAACGCCACTGGCAGTGCCAAGCTCAAGCTGCATGTGGACGACACCGTGGCAGAAGACCTGAGCAACATCGTCACCACGGTGAGCATCTCTGAAGGCCAAATGGGCAAGAGAATCGCCAACAGAATTGCGAACTCCGCGACGGACACCGACACGCTCACTGCGCTCGCAGATCTTACGATCACTGCTATCGCCGATCCGTATTTTGCCGTGCAAGGGCGCACGCTGACCTACACCATAAGCTACCAAAACACTGGCACGCGCGATGTGAACGGGGCGGACTTTACGATCACACTGCCGGAGAATTCCGACTACAATTCCGACAACGACGCATTGGGCTGGGAGGATAATCAGGACGGGACGGCGAGCCTATTCATCGAAGACACGATAGATGCGGGCGCAGCGGCGAGCACTGTGAACTTCACAGTGGATGTGAATTTCTTTAAGGGAATCCCCGACCCGCTCACCGTGACCGCCCACATCCAGCCCCACAATGAACTCACCGAAGTCAGCACCACAAATAACACCAAGAGCGAGAGCACGCCGATCTACACCGGCTTCCTCGTGACTTCGCCCGGCGTCGCGGTGGCGAAACGCTACGCCCCGCCAAAAATCCGCGTCCTCGACCGCGCGACGGGCGTGGAGCTTTACAGCTTCCTCGCCTACGAATCGAACTACCGCGACAGCATCCGCGTGGCGGTCGGCGATTTTAATGGCGACGGCATTGACGACATCGTGACCACCACGCAACGCGGCACCGGTCGCCTACGCATATTCGACGGACTCGATGGCACGCGGTTTGGCAGCCAGATTACTGCGCTCGGCGATCAAGGGGCACCCTTCCAGTCCGAAGTCGCCGTCTTCAATGGCCACGCGGAAAAAGGCGCCTTCGTCGCAGTCGGCGATGTCACAGGCGACGGACAAGTGGACATCGTCACCGGCTCCGCGCTGGGCGGTGCGAAAGTGAAAATCTACAACGGCGCCACCAGCGGAGTGGTCACGGAATACACGCCCTTTGGCGCAGACTTTAAAGGCGGCGTCCGCGTCGCCGTCGGCCACATCCACAACTCCTTCAACAAG
>JAYVQK010000316.1:0-13888 GCA_043757005.1 Verrucomicrobiaceae bacterium | reverse complement strand
CAACGAGTCGCTCTTCCCATGCTGCCTTTAGTGCTTCAATGGTTTCCTCTATCTTTTGTTCCCAGCTTGGAATGACAGATTTCGCTGTTTCCAGCAATTTCAGGCGGTCAGCAAATACAGAAGAACAAGCATTAAACTCCTGCACGACGCTAAAATCCGCGCGCAGGTATTTTTCCCAAGTTGTGAGGTGCTTCTTCTGGCCCTCCTTACAGTTAATGATTGCGATACGCTCCACCTTACAGAGGCGAAGAATTTCTCCTTCAATTTTATCCACTCCGCGCAGAGGGAGATCGGCGTCAGCGACATAGATGACCGCACACCCTTCTGCAATTGGGCGGAGGATTTCGCAGTCCATAGGATACTGCTCCAAATTTCCACGCGCTTTTCGGAAGGCCGCCGCTGGATTCGGCTCGTTCTTGTGCTTCTCCAGCCACTCCAGCACTTCTCCAGGGTTCTCAAAGCCAGGAGTATCATGAAAAATCATGACCTCAACTCCATCTACTTTCACAGGATATGTAACCAAGCATTGAGTAGTGCCTGGTTTCGGCCCTATGTTAGCACGATCGTCTTCTCTCAGGGTTGAGATGATGCATGTTTTGCCTGCGTTAGGTTGTCCTACCACGGCGAATGTAGGAACGGTTTTTTCGGAGCTCATTGTTGAGGAATAAGGGACGATTGAATGAGAAGCATAGAAATCCGTGCATCGCCCATGTCGGCGATGCTTTCTTTCCAAACTGAGCAATATAACTCAGAAGGCCTCTCCCAGTGTCCTGCGACGCTTGAGTCGCCGATAAGAACGATACGAATTGATGCTTTTGGAAATCGCTCGCGACACATACTGAGGAATTTTCTCAAGGCCTGTGTTGGAGGCGTAAATGCCTCTTCGAGCAGAAGTATTTCAAAATGGCCGACAGACGTTGGTGTCTCAAGCTCTATGAGTAGCGTATTACGTTCACTGGGCAAGCTTGGGAAAACACGGGTTTGCGTGACAGCAAATCCATGCTCCTGCTTAAGCACAGAACAAAACCGCTCAAGCATCGTTTCAGAGCTCAACTCTTTTGGCACGAGCAGTATGTTTTGCTGCACGACAGTTTCATCGGGCTGTTTTTCCGAAATAACAGTTTGAAGCATCACTTCTGTTGCGCTTTCCTGTGGTTCTGGATGAACGGACTCATCAGTTTTCAAAGTCATTCGAGTCCATACTTTGTGGAAGCGGTGCTGTGTAAATGTCTCTGCTGTGCACGCACGCCTACGCTCTTTTATTCCCGCAAAGAAGAGGCCCAAGCGGGGCAAGACCCCCCAAGTTAGGCTAGTCAAGAGAAGGAAGGACGACCACGTCACATTGTCGGTGTGCACGTGAATGTCTTCTTTTGGCTGGTTGTCTCGGAAAAAGTGGGATCGTGCGATCTGTTCCTTAGTCGGATAGCCTATTCCCTCGCCCGCAAAGGGACGCCACGGCGTGGCGACTGTGCGAACGAATCCACTAATCGTCTTTTCGTTCACCCACGAAGCGTGGGTCATCCATCCGTAATTCTGATCAGAGAACGTCTTGAAGCAGAACAAGGCTACGGAAATCCCGATGACCATTCCGAGACCGAGGAGATGTGTCACATGGGCCAGTTGCGAGACTACAATCCCGCCGCGCTCAGAGAAGCGAATACGAAGCGCCCCAACAGCGGCAAGAATGTTACGAGCATGGTCAGCGCTCAGGTGTCGGATTCCACTCTTCACTCCTGCGGTAAGAGCTCTGACAATAATGCCCCTAAAAATTGATGGGGCCACGTGCAGGCTCGGCACTCGTTGAACCATAAGCAGGTAAAAGCCGACACCACTCAGAAGAAAAGGAATACCCGTGGTAAGCACGGCAAAAACAGGTGCAATCACCGTCTTGCTGCTCAAGTTTCCCCAAACCCAGCTTGCTCCGAGCAGGGCAATCAGCCAAAATCCGACGTGCTTGATCGTATTGAGCCATTCGGCGACCTCCCCGCCAGGTGTAGAGCCGTCTTTAATCAGGTCTGGTCGGCGGAAATGTAGCCACTGCCAAAGCAGCCAAGAACGGTTCTTCAACAGATTAGATGGAACGCCCGCGCGCCCCAATGAAAGGTAAAATTGACGTTCCCGCTGTTTTAGCTCTGCGTCTCCGACACCCTCATCTCTGCTCACGGCGACTTCCAGATCAATTAAGGATACAATGTCCCATGCTGCCGCCTTGCCCGTCGTTTCTGCGGCTATCTTTATCGGCATTGCCGTGCTCTTTGTCATAAGGTTAGTGGATTGGGATTCGTGCGTTCGGGCTCTGAATTAGTCTTCTTTTGTCTCCGCATACGAAGCCCGAGTAGTCCCGAGCAAAGCAGCAGCCCCACGATCATCACAGGTGTCCAGTTGGTATGTTGCGCGATCTCGACACCAATGGGCTTCACGACTCCGATGGCTAAATCCTTCGTCCCTTGAATGAAGGGCTCGGGATCGTGGAGGAAAGTAGTGAGCCCGGTCGCCACCGCGAGAGATCCTTTGTTTCTCCAAATGAAATCCAGCGCTTTGTCGCCCTGTTTTGCCACCACGTCGAGCAGTCCGGCAGACTGCTCGCTGGCTTTAATTGCGCCATCTTCGATCATCATTCCAAGCCGCCGAGCCTCTGCGCTACTAATGGAGTTTAGCGCGCGCGCCGCTGGGATGCCTAGGCGTTCGACTGCATCTTCTGCAATACCGGGATGTTTCATCACAGCGGTTGCAGCCTCTTCTCCATACTTCACGAATACGGCAAGACTTCGCGGTTTTGAAGCGATCCATACGGCCTGCACTCCATGTTTCGCAGTGAGTTTTACGACCTCCGGCGCGTGCTCGCCTGCTTCGGCAGTGATCTTGCCAAACGCGCGTGGGCCGACTTTCCCTATAGCCTCTAAACCTTCAGTGCCGAATTTAGCACCAATCTCTGTAACCATTTTTGATACTGCTTCCGCAGATTCTTCGGCGACTTCCTTTCCAAATGTTCGCATTACGACTTCGGATGTCTCACGAATGGCACTAGACGCAACGCCTGCCATCACATCTTGCGCGAGCAGCACTAGGAAAATAACTAGAGGATGGAGAGATGGCCCTTTCATGGTATCGCGGGTGTGGGATTTAGGATCATTTCGCGGAGAGCGTTTTCACGTAGAACTTTCCGTTGTGCTGCCAACGCACTGAGTTCTTGTCTCAATCCGCGGGTTTTCTCATCTCCATTAACAATCAGCGAGGAAATGGTGGTTAGTTCTTCGTTTAATTTTTTGCCTATTTCCACTTTGGGATCATAAAACCAACCGATTACCCATCCCGCGATTTGATCGACAATTAATGCAACAACGATACTTACGCCGAATGTTTCAGGGCCACCCGCACCACCCGCACCAAGGATTGTAGCCGATACACCCAAACGCGAGGCGACCGCGATGCTTACTCGCACGGCAATGGCTGCGGATATTTCGCTTCCGAGCATACGACCAACATCCACTTTTGCATCGCTCCCGGTCTTTTCAGAAAGACTGACGATGACTTGTTCAAATCGCTCACGGAAGAAGGCTTCGGTTTTCAAGTCTGGCAGCACCGCAACATACTCCGGCATATCGCTCAAATCCGCGCGTATCTTCACCAACAAGGCATTCTCGATCGAGCGTATATCGCTAATGCAGTCCGACAGAGCACCTGTGACCTGTTGTTCTAGCTGCGCTTGGGAGAAAATGAGTTTGCTGAATTCCTCTTTAAGAAAGTGTGCATGTGCATCCTTGTCGGTAAAAGGAAGCTTACTCTTCCCGAGTTCCCATTTACTGCGAAGTGAAAGCACGCTCTCGGCGTAAGCTGGGATTTTCTTTTGTCGTTCCGTAAAAAAGTCATGCACCTGCTGTATGCGGGTTTCCAAAGCCTTAATGGTCTCTTCCTGCGCAATCTCTATTCGCGGCGCTGCGATCCGCCACGCGATCTGCTTCCGATATTCTTCATCGTGTTTTTGCTTTATTGCTGGATCGGCTTTTGCCTCTACGGGATCGAGCGGTTTGTTGAACATCTGTCGCAAAACAACCGACCCGCCAATACCGATGGCCGCTCCAAGGAGAATTAAAATAGGCTTTTTCATACACAAAAAAGTCTCTCTTTAGCTTGCGCGTTTTACAAGTATTTTCGCGACAGGAACTATCTTCTGCTTGCCATTCCGGTCTGTATCCTAGTATTTTCAACAGAGATGCCCACGAGAGTCCAAATACCAAACCTGCCAAACATCTGCGGCAACTCGAACGATATTTAAATGTTTAGTAAAACCCGTCATATGCACTTTCGAATCGCTCATTTCTCAGATTTTCATCTCACTCGGCTCAATAACGATTTTCAGCGTGCCTTTGCGCTGATAGACGATGCTATCAGTCAGGACGTGGATCATTTGGTTGTGACTGGCGACATCGTAGAGTCGGGACAGATGGGTGTGGTCGGATCGTTTTTTGCGGCGCTCAAGCAACGGCGTTGGGCCAGCGCGCGGCGGCTCACTATTATCCCTGAAAACCATGATATTTTTCCAGCTAGCGTCCGTGCGATTCCTTCACTTTCCCGCCCCACGCAGAATTTTAACCGATTTGCGGAAATAACCCGCCCCGCAATGACGAGGGCAGGTGTGCGCAGGCTATTGCGCGGGCAGCCTTATCCTTTCGCAAAGATTCTCAACGAAGATGTAGTGCTCGTCGGTATGGATACGACTCGGAATGGGCAATACAATCCGTTGCGCTGGGCTGAGGGGGAATTGTCAGAGGAGGCTCGAAACACTGTGACTGAGTTCTTTGACAAACATTCAAAGGCAAAATATCGAATTGTAGCGATGCATCATCATCCGACAGAGGAAAACTGCGTGCACGGATGGATAGGTCAAAACTTCACTACTCCGCCAGCCGAGGAAATCGAAGCGTGGTTGACTGAATGTGGCGCAACGCTCGTCTTGTGCGGGCACATTCATACAGAGGGTGGGATCGAAAAGCAAAAACTTGGTAAAAGTGGTCATGCGCTTCGGTGCGGCGCATCGGGCGGAGTGGATGAGTCTGCGGCAAAAGAAGACCGGGCGCATATCTATCATCTGATTGATCTGCTGGTTGACGGCAAAAAGCGCTTCATTAAGAAAAAGTATTTGGCTCGCGAGTTGT
The DNA here is from genome assembly GCA_043757005.1 of Verrucomicrobiaceae bacterium. Classification (GTDB taxonomy): domain Bacteria; phylum Verrucomicrobiota; class Verrucomicrobiia; order Chthoniobacterales; family Chthoniobacteraceae; genus SXWH01. The sequence continues at coordinate 8,732 of JAYVQK010000316.1, read as the reverse complement.
AAAAGTGGTCGGTGAGGATCGTAGGCGCAAGCCGCGTGACTTGCAGCATCTCCAGACGTAGGCTCTTTTGCGGGTATTATCGGCATTGGCGGGAGTCATGGGCGCACTCTCTGTGGAGGCTGGCGCTGGCGGCAAGCCGGAAGCGGCGTGCCCTCGTAGCGCGGACTCTGCGTCCGTAACGTCGAGGCACGCGCCTCGCGTGCCTGCTGCGGACGAGAGCGCCCGCATGACGCTAGACGGACGGGGCGTCCGCGCTACGAGTGCGTCGCATCTACGAGAGGTGTGCCACGGTGGCGCGCACGGTCGCTGGAAAGTGTGCCAAATGCTGTGACATGGCGCGCTCGGGTTTCTGGGTGGATTTTCGCAAGCTGCTGGAGCCCTGTGTTTTAATAAAAACAGCCGCCGCTGGCTTGCCGTTTGCAAAGGAAAACGGCTCAACATTTTCACACTCAACCACCCAACAAAACTCAATTTATGGCTAAAATACTCGGCATTGATCTCGGAACCACGAACTCCTGTATGTCCGTCATGGACGGGCAAGAGCCGCTCGTGCTGGAAAACTCGGAAGGCGCTCGCACGACTCCATCGGTCGTCGCTTTCAGCAAAACGGGTGAGCGTCTCGTCGGCCAAGCAGCGAAGCGCCAAGCGGTGACGAATCCGCAAAACACGATCTTCTCGGTAAAGCGCTTCATGGGGCGCAAGTTCGACGAAGTGCAGGGCGAGACGCATCGCGTGCCTTATAAACTCGTGAAGGCCGCGAATGGCGACGCACACATCCAAGTGGTGGTCGCTGGTGAGACGAAGACTTTCAGCCCGCCGGAAATCAGCGCGATGATCCTCGCGAAGCTCAAATCCGACGCGGAAGCGAAGCTCGGCGAAAAGATCACACAGGCCGTCATCACGGTGCCCGCTTATTTTAACGACTCACAGCGCCAAGCCACGAAGGACGCGGGTAAAATCGCTGGCCTCGAAGTGCTCCGCATCATCAACGAGCCCACCGCAGCCTCGCTTGCCTACGGCCTCGATAAGAAAAAGGACGAGAAGATCGCCGTGTATGATCTCGGCGGCGGCACGTTTGATATTTCCGTGCTGGAAATCGGCGACGGCGTCTTCGAGGTGAAGGCCACGAATGGCGACACGCATCTCGGCGGCGATGATTGGGATAACGCGCTGATGGATTGGATTTTCGCGGAGTTCAAAGCCGAGAGCGGCATTGATCTCACGAAGCAACCCGACGCCGTGCAGCGTATCAAAGAGGAGTCGGAAAAAGCCAAGATCGCTCTCTCTTCTGCGCAGGAATACGAGATCAATCTGCCCTTCGTCACCGCCGACCAGACGGGGCCGAAGCACATCCAGAAGAAGCTCACTCGCGCCAAGCTGGAGCAGCTCACCGACAAGCTTTTCGAGCGCACGCTCGCACCGACCCGCGTCTGCTTGAAAGACGCTGGCCTCACTGAAAAAGACATGGACGAACTCGTCCTCGTCGGCGGCATGACTCGGATGCCAAAGGTCGTCGAGACCGCCCGCCAACTCCTCGGCAAAGAGCCACACAAAGGCGTGAACCCGGACGAAGTCGTCGCCATCGGCGCGGCGATCCAAGGCGGCGTGCTCAAGGGCGACGTGAAAGACGTGCTGCTCCTCGACGTAGCCCCGCTCACCCTCGCCATCGAGACCGCAGGCGCAGTGGCCACTTCCATGATCGCCCGCAATACGACGATCCCCACGCGCAAATCGCAGACTTTCTCCACCTACAGCGACAGCCAGCCCGGCGTGGAAATCGTCGTCCTCCAAGGCGAACGCCCGATGGCCCGCGACAATAAAAAGCTCGGCACCTTCCACCTCGACGGCATCCCACCCGCGCCGCGCGGCACGCCGCAGATCGAGGTCACGTTTGATATTGATGCCAACGGCATCCTGCACGTCTCCGCGAAAGATCTCGGCACCGGCAAGGAGCAAAAAATCTCCATCACCGGCAGCAGCGGTCTGAGCAAAGAAGAGGTCGAGAAAATGCAGCGCGAAGCCGAACTCCACGCCGACGAGGATAAAAAAGCCAAGGAAGCCGTGGAAATCCGCAACAACGCCGACAACCTCGCCTACCAGTGCGAGAAACAGCTCAAAGAGCTGGGCGAAAAAATCCCCGGCGACCAAAAAGCCGAGATCGAAGCCAAAATCGCCGCCGTCAAAGAGGCGCTCAAAGGCAACGACGTAGAAGCCATCCAAACCGCCTACACCGAGCTACAAACCAAGTTCCAAGCCGCCAGCGAAGAACTCTACAAAAACGCCGCCGCCGGAGCCGGAGCGCAGACCTCCCCCGAGGATTTCGCCAAACAAAACGCCGGAGCCGGCGAAGCCGCCGCCAAGAAGGACGGCGACGTAGTGGACGCGGAGTTTGAGGTCGTGGATGGGGATAAAAAGAAGTAAGATTCTTATGAGAATTACTTTTCAGAATTGTCCTGCTGGATTTGAAGATGCAGAGCTATTTCGCTCACTTGCGACCCAGATTTCCAATGTTTCGTTACCGGGCGACGTTGATGGAAAAATTCAAATCTCCGGGCTTGGCGCAGTGAATCCTGATGCCTACCGCGTTTTGGTTTACCCCGAACCAAACGTGAACAGCGTATTCGCCGCTGGACCATACGCATCTCCGTCTCTCGACATGATTGAGGAAACCCAGATTCGCTGTTTTGAGGAGCTAAAGGGCAATATCGAACCTAGTTTTGTTGCGTTCGCAGAAGATATCCGAGCAGGCCGGCTTCAAGTGGCTGGTTCGATTGCGGGGTAACCAGCTTTATATCAATTAACGCATCACGAGCGTATGACCTACGAACCCAAAGAACGCGAAATCCTCGACCAAGTGGTCGCCGCCCTGCACGGGCATTATGGCGAACGCTTGAGCCGGGTCGTGCTCTTTGGCTCGCGGGCTCGGCGCGACCATGAGCCGGATTCGGATTTCGATGTGCTGGTGGTATTAAAGGGGGATTTCGAGCGCGTAGCGGAACGTAAGTTGGTGCAGGATTTGATTTATCCTATAGATGTCGCGCATTGGGTCGTCATTTACTGCCATTTAGTCAGCGAGAGAAGGTATCTGGAAGATCAGACGGGTTTTATGAAGAACGTGCGGACGGAGGGCGTGACGATATGAACAAAGAAGCCGCCGCTTATCTACGGAGGGCGCACGCCAGCATCCGAGCTTCGGAGCATATGCTCGCCGCGAAAGACTATCCCGGCTTCGTGATTTCTCGCGCATATTACGCCATGTATTATGCCGCGACTGCGGTGCTCGAACAACACGGGTTGAGCTATGGAAAACATTCGTCTGTGATTTCAACTTTCGGACGTGATTTTGCCAACACTGGGAAGGTGCCGCTTCATCTACACCGCTACTTTATAGATGCTTTCGATGCGCGTGCTACTGGCGATTACGAACCGAACGAGGAACTTACAGAGAGCCAAGCCATTGAGCAAATCGCTCACGCGAAGGAATTCGTCGCGGAAACTGAAAAATTTCTGAACCAACTACCATGAAACGCCGACTCACACTCGCTCTTGGATGCCTTGCTTTTGCAGTCCCAGCAATGGCGTCACACACTTTATCGAACCTAAGCCGCAATGGCGACTCGGGTTCGTTAGAAACCCACAAAACACAACAACAACACAATACACATACCAATATGGCTAAAGTGAACGTCCGTCCTCTCGGGGACCGCGTCCTCGTGCAACACATCGAGGAAGCAGAAGTAAAAAAAGGCGGCATTATCATTCCTGATACTGCCAAGGAAAAACCAACGGAAGCGAAGGTCGTGGCCCTCGGCACCGGCAAGCGCGATGAAGACGGGAAGCTCATTCCTTTCGTCGTGAAGGCTGGCGATAAAGTGCTCATCAGCAAATACGGTGGCACCGAAATCAAAATCGAAGGCGAGAGCTATCTCATCATGCGCGAGGACGATATCCTCGGCATCATCGGCTAATTTGCCCACTCAACAATCAACTAACATCCATCAACTAATACAATGGCAGCTAAACAACTCCAATTCGACGAGACGGCACGGCAGGCACTCCTGCGGGGCGTGGAAAAACTCGCTCGCGCGGTAAAGGCGACCCTCGGGCCAGCCGGACGCAACGTCATCCTCGACAAAAAATTCGGTTCTCCGACCATCACCAAAGACGGTGTCACGGTCGCCAAGGAGATCGAACTCGAAGATCCTTACGAGAACATGGGCGCACAGCTCGTTCGCGAAGTGGCCAGCAAGACCAGCGACATCGCTGGTGACGGCACCACGACGGCGACCGTGCTCGCAGAGGCAATCTACCGCGAAGGTCTCCGCAACGTGACCGCCGGTGCAAACCCAACCTCGCTCCAGCGTGGCATCCAAAAGGCCGCTACGGCTCTCGCGGGTGAACTCGCGAAGATCTCGAAGAAGGTCAAAGACCGCACCGAGATCGCACAGGTCGCGACCGTCTCCGCTAACTGGGACACCGCAATCGGCAACATCATCGCCGACGCAATGGACAAGGTGGGCAAGGACGGCACGATCACCGTGGAAGAAGCGAAGTCCATCGAGACGACGCTCGACGTGGTGGAAGGTATGCAGTTCGACAAGGGCTTCATCTCGCCTTACTTCGTGACGAACGCAGAGACGATGGAAGTGAACCTCGACAGCGCTTATCTCCTCATCCACGAGAAGAAAATCAGCTCGCTCAAGGACATCCTCCCGCTGCTCGAAAAAGTCGCGAAGACCGGCAAGCCGCTCCTCATCATCGCAGAAGACGTGGAAGGCGAAGCCCTCGCTACGCTCGTGGTGAACAAGCTCCGTGGCACGCTCAACATCGCCGCTGTGAAAGCTCCCGGCTTTGGCGACCGCCGCAAAGCGATGATGGAAGACATCGCCATCCTCACGGGTGGACGCTGCATCACCGAAGACCTCGGCTTGAAGCTCGAAAACCTCACGCTCGAAGACCTCGGCAAGGCCAAGCGCATCACGATTGATAAGGAAAACACCACCATCGTCGAAGGATCGGGCAAGCAGTCCGACATCCAAGGCCGCGTGAATCAAATCCGTCGCCAGATCGAAGAAACCACCAGCGATTACGACCGTGAGAAGCTCCAAGAGCGTCTCGCCAAGCTCGCAGGCGGCGTGGCCGTGATCAACGTCGGTGCGACCACCGAGACGGAGATGAAGGAAAAGAAAGCCCGCGTGGAAGACGCGCTGCACGCAACCCGCGCAGCCGTCGAGGAAGGCATCGTCCCCGGAGGCGGCGTCGCCCTTATCCGTGCGCAGAAGGTGCTCGACACCCTCAACCTCGAAGGTGACGAGAAGGTCGGCGCAGAAATCGTGCGTCGCGCCATCGAAGCGCCGCTCCGCCAGCTCGCCGATAACGCGGGTCTGGAAGGCGCGCTCATCGTCGCCGAAGCCAAGCGCCGCAAAGGCAACGAAGGTCTGAACATCGCCACCGGCGAATGGGTGGACCTCGTGAAGGCTGGCATCGTGGATCCGACCAAGGTGACCCGCAGCGCGTTGCAAAACGCCGCGAGCATCAGCGGCCTGCTCCTCACCACCGAGTGCCTCATCACCGAGATCCCGGAGAAGAAAGCACCAGCCGGCGGCGGTGACCACGGTCACGGCGGCGGCGAATTCTAAACGAATTCGGCTTCTAGCTTAAAACAAATCAACAACCGCCGCGCTCTGCAAAGGGCGCGGCGGTTTGTTTTGTAGTCGGCTTCTCTATTTCCAAAATTCCCGCCGCCCTTTACAGCTCTCGCTGCTATGCCTCAGCTCACTTCGCTCCTCGGATTAGTCGTCTTCATCGCGCTTGCGTGGGCGCTCTCGAACCACCGGCGCGCGGTGCCTTGGCGCGCGATCATCGGGGGGCTGGCGTTGCAATTTGCGTTCGCGATTTTCATCCTCAAGACCGCGCTGGGGATGAGCGTGTTTCGCGGTATCCAGAGCGTCGTTTCCAGCCTCGGCAAATTCTCCGACGAGGGCGCGGCGATGGCGTTTGGGCCGTTGGCGAAAGGCGACCTCCTCACGAAGGCGTTTGGCCCCGAGAATGGCTTCATTTTCGCCATCTCCATCGCGGCCACGATCATCCTCGTCTCGGCGCTGTCGGCGTTGCTTTACCACTGGGGCCTCCTCCAACGCGTCGTGCGCGCGATGGCGTCGGTGATGCAGCGTGCGATGGGCACCAGCGGGAGCGAAAGCCTCGCGGCGGCGAGCAATATCTTCCTCGGCCAGACGGAAGCCGCACTGCTCGTGAAGCCCTATATCTTGGGCATGACGCGCAGCGAAATCATGGCGCTGATGACCGGCGGCATGGCCACCATTGCGACGGGCGTGATGGTCGTCTATCCCCGCCTCGGCATGGACGCGGGGCACATCCTCACGGCGAGCGTCCTTAGCGCGATCTCGTCGTTGCTCATTGCAAAAATCATGTTTCCCGAGCGCGAACGCAGCGACACGGCGGCGGGCGCGGCGATGGCCGTCGAGCGCACCGACATCAATAGCGTGGACGCCCTCTGCCGGGGCACCAGCGAGGGTCTGCAAATGGCGCTGAACGTCATGGCCATGCTCATCGCCTTCGTCGCCGTGGTGGCCCTCGGCAATGCCTTGCTCGGCTGGCTGCAAACGCTCTGTGGCGTCGCCCATCCCATCACGCTCCAGACGCTCCTCGGCTGGGTGAATGCGCCGATCGCATGGCTCATGGGCGTCCCCGCCCGCGACTGCGCGGTGGTCGGCGCGGCACTCGGCGAGCGCATCGTGCTAAATGAATTCATCGGCTACCTCTCGCTTTCACAGCACAAAGAAACGCTCGATTCCCGCTCTTTCATCATCGCCACTTACGCGCTCTGCGGCTTTGCGAATTTCTCCAGCATCGCCATCCAGATCGGCGGCATCGGCGCGCTCGCTCCCACGCGGCGTGCAGACCTCGCCCGCATCGGCCTGCGCGCGATGATCGGCGGGCTACTCGCGTGCTACGTCACCGCGGCGATTGTGGGGATTTTGCTTTAGGGACGTGGGGCAGACGCCCCGCCTGTCCAGAGCGGCTCTGGACAGGCGGGGTGCCTGTCCCACGCCGCGCTTGCCGCACGCGCCCGCGCCCGCTTTGCTCGCGGCATGAGCACACCTACGACACGCATTTTCCTAGTCCGCCACGGTGCCACGATCCTCACTGCCGAAGATCGTTTTGCGGGCGCAACGGATGTTCCACTTTCGGACGAAGGCCGCGAGCAGGCCCGCCGACTCTCACTGCGGCTTGCATCGGAAAAGCTCTGCGCCGCGTATGCCACCACGCTCGGGCGCACGCAGGAGACGGCGAGCATCATCGCTGCGCCGCACGGCCTGCCCATCCAAGTGCGCGATGGGTTGAAGGAAATTTCGCACGGGCGCTGGGAGCAGATGACGCGCGTGGATGTGGAGAAAGCCTGGCCTGCCGAAGCCGCCGCGTGGGACAAAGACCCCTACACCTTTGCCCCCGAAGGCGGCGAAAGCGGCCTCGCGGTGACGGCCCGGGCGCTGCCCGTGCTCATGGACATCGTGCGCGAGCACCCCGGCGGGCACGTGCTCGTCGTCTCGCATAAAGCCACGATCCGCCTGCTTCTGAGTAGCCTCCTCGGCTTCGACCCGCGCCGCTACCGGGACAATCTCGACCAAAATCCGTGCGCGCTAAACATCGTGGATTTCAAAGACCCCGTGCGTGCGCGCCTCTCGCTTTTCAACGACACCTCGCACTACTCCGAGGCTGGCAACGCCATCCCCGCAGTGCCCACCGCGCGCCTCTCGAAGTCGTGGAGCGGGCCGGCGATGTAGAAATCCAGTGGCTACGAAGGGCGCGAAGAGGTTTTAATATTCGGACTCTTGGCGCTCTTCGCGTCCTTCGTAGTCACCTTTTATGAGGTGGTTGAAATGGACTACGCCACAGCAAAAAACAGAAGGCAGGAAAGCCTTTCAGCCTTCCTGCCTTCGTGTGATTTTCTTTCGCTCGGCGCGCTAGATTTTATCCGCGCTGTATTCGTAACCTGCGCGGTATTTACTGCGTTTGATGAACTGATTTGCCGCCGCGAGGTTCGTGACTTTTAGTGCCTTGGAGTCCCATTCGAGGCGTTGATTTGGGAAGCGCATCGAGAGACCGCCGATGAGCGTGAGCTCGGTGAGCGGGCTGGAGTAGTCGAAGTGCCCGGCCCATGCGTCTTCCTTGCTCTTCTTGATGGAGTCCGTCCATTCCTGCTGCGGGTTGCCGGGCGAGCTGCTGCGCGGCTCGGTCTTCTCCGGCGGCTTGGCGAGGAATTCTTCGCGGCGTTTTTTCGGCCAGATCTCCATGTCTTTGGCTTGATCCATTTTGTTCAAAATGACGCCTTCCGTGCCGACGATCATCCAGCCGCCATCGGTGGGTTTGCCGTTCTTCGCGGGGTTCTTTTCGTTTTTGAAAGCCTCCATCATATCAATCTCCGCTGGGAACTCGGGCAGATACGGCGCGCCGTCGGGCTTCTTGCCTTCATACCACGTCAGCGTCACGTCGCCGTGCGTTTTGTTGGATGGGAATTCCATTTTCACAATCGCGCCAGTCGGCCACGCCAGTGTGGTGAGATCGTCCACCTGCGTGGAGGTCACGACGCTCGGCACGCCGAGGCCGAGTGCCATCGAGGGCGCATCAATGAGATGGCAGCCCATGTCGCCAAACGCGCCCGCGCCGTATTCGAGGAAGCCGCGCCATTTGAAAGGATGGATCGTGTCCGA
>JAYVQK010000315.1:0-3526 GCA_043757005.1 Verrucomicrobiaceae bacterium | reverse complement strand
CCAAGGCGTGAGCATGAGCGCCGACCTACGCCAGCTCGTGCGGCGACGGTTGAAATATGTGGACGATACTTTCCGCTACGCGCGGGTGAACCGCGAAGTCTTCAGCGAGATCCTCCGGCAAAAAGGCCAAGTCGGCCACATCCTCCGGGCCATGCACCGCGTGGATTTCCTTGGCGCGTGGATGCCCGAGTTTGGCGGCCTCACGGCACTCGTGCAGCACGAGTATTTCCACCGCTACACGGTGGACGAGCACACCCTCGTCTGCATCGAGAAACTTGACGGCCTGCTCGATACCGAGGACGAACGCTTCGCCGGGCACAAGCAACTCTTCGTCGCGCTAGAAGACCCATTCATCCTGTATCTCGCGCTGATCCTGCACGACACGGGCAAGGCCGCGAATGTGAAATCCCACGCCACACAAAGCGCAGTCAATGCACAGAGCGTCTCGCGCCGACTCCAGCTCACGCGCGAACAACGACAGCTCCTCATTTTCCTCGTGGACAACCACGACCTCCTCGCACGCACCGCGAAACAAAAAGACCTCCAAGATACGGAGACCGTGGAGGAATTTGCCAAGATCATCGGCAACCAAACGCACCTCGATATGCTCATGCTCCTCACCGCCGCCGATGGCCTCGGTGTGGGCGACGAGAAAATGTGGAACGACTGGACGCAGTCGCTCGTCCGCACACTCTACCGGCTCACCACCCAGTATTTCTCGGACAGCGAGGGCTTCCGCACATTGCGCAAAGTGGAACGCGAGACCCTCCTCACCGAGGTGCAAGCGCAACTGCCCGATGAGCTATCCGCCGAAGTCACCGCGCACTTTGGAAAGATGGACGAGCGCTACTTCCTCACCCACGGCATGGATCGCGCCGGAGAAGTCGCCGAGCACGTGCGCATGTTTCACGAATTCCTCGAAGCCCGCTGGAGCAGCGATGAAAAAACACTCGCCCCCGTGCTGCGCTGGGTCCCCCTGCCCAATGCCGGGCACAGCGAACTGTGGGTCTGCACGTGGGATCGCAGCCACCTGCTCGCCCGCATCTGCGGCGCACTCGCGGCGGCAGAGCTGAGTATCTTGAGCGCCGATATTTTCACCCGCGCCGACGGGCTCGTGCTCGATATGTTCCGCGTCTGCACCCCGCGCTTCGAGGCCGTGGAGGATAAACGCGACATCCGCCTCGTAGAAAAACTGCTCAACCAAGCCCTACAATCCGAGACCCACGACTTCCGCCCATTGCTAGCAAAAGCCCACAAACATTCCTGGAAGCGCGAACAAACCGCCGCCTTCCCCGCGCGCGTTTTTTACGACAATTCGCCAGCCCGCCACACCCTCATCGAGATCATGGCCCCCGACCGCCTCGGCCTCCTCTACGAAGTGCTCTGCACCATCAGCGAAGCCGGCTACGAGATCGTCTCCGCCCGCATCACCACCGAAATCGGCGCAGCGATGGATTCCTTTTCCATCACCGGAAAAGAAGGCGCAAAAATCCCAAACGACGGCACCCTCGACCAACTCAAATGGGCCCTCCGCAAAATCGCCACCTCATAGCCCGCACCTGCCTCGCCCCTCACGCTCCCATGCCCTCTTCAAAGCTGCCGGCGGCTTGCGGGAAGCAGAGCGACTTGGCCACGTAGGCGATGCCGTCGGCAGAGCAATAATCTAGCTCCTTGTGCGCGCTCTCGGCCTCTACGACGAGCGGGGCGCTCGCGCACTTGTGGAGCTTGCAGTAGCGGTCTTTGTAGCCGACGGCGAGGAGTAGCTCGGCGTAGCGGTGCATATTCAGATCGCCCGTGGCGAGGTCGGTGAATTGCATGGCGCGCTTTGGCCAGCTCGCCTCCATCGCACGCAGCGGGAAGCCGCGGCGGATGGTGTAGTTTTTGATGTGCGCGGCGTAGATGCGCTTGCCGACTTTCGCAAACCGCGTCTCCCAATCCTCGCCCTCCCAGCAGTGCGAAGGGTCGGCGTTCACGGCCAGCGTTGCGTCGCCGTCGCAGATGTCCACGAGCATATTAAAATCGTCCGCCGTAGAGGCCGCGGTGCCGGGGTGGATTTCGTGGCAGAGGTAAATGCCGAGCTTGCGTGCGTGGTCGCGCAGCTTTTTGGTTTTCTTGATGAAACGCTCCTGCCCTTCCGCCATGAGATCGTAGCCCGGCCCAGCCCAGAAGCCCCACGGGTAGCCCGTCGCCATCTCCCAACCGAAGGCGACGCCCCAAAACATGGGCATCGCTTTCGCGCCGAGTTCCGCCGCGAGATCCATGAGCTTGAGCAGGTATTTCTCATGCCACGCCTCGATCTTTTCCGGCGAGAGTTTCGCCACTTCCGGGGCGATGAAGGGGTGGCCGGATTTCGTCCCCGTCCAGATGGAGGTATGCACCCAAAACGGGCAGTGCGCCGAGATGCCATCCAGCCGCATCTCGCGGTCGGCGAAAGTCTGGCGGATTTCCTTGGCCTTCTTGAGGCCGCCCTTGCCGTCGCCGAGCATATAGTTACTCGGCTGCGCGCCAGCGGCCCCGGCGGCCTTGGCGTAGTCGAGGAATTGGGCGAGAGATTTTGCGCCGTGCTGGGCGCCTTCGATGGATGCGTGGTATGCGTTTTGGCTCATGCTTGGCGATTAGCGCGCACGCCCACGGCTGGCAAGCGCCAAGGCACCGCGCCTTTTAAACACTACGGCAAATCCACCCGCACACATCACGCCCGCACTTCACGCTTCACCCCGCACGCCGCATCCGCAAAGCTGCGCCGTATGAAGTTCCTGGCAGCTCTCGCCCTCCCTCTCTACGCACTCGATCAAGCGACGAAGGCGTGGATTTTCACGCACTACGCGCTGCGACTGCCGGAGAATATGGAGCATCTTTTCCCCGAGGTGCAGGCGCAGACGGCGCACTTGCCGCCGGCGTGGGAGGTGGTGCCGGATTTCTTCACCATCATCCACGCAGCCAATACCGGTGCGGCTTTCAGCATGGGCACGGGGAAAAATGGGCTCTTCATTTGCATCTCCATCCTCGCGCTCGTCGCGCTGCTCATCGGCTGGCAGCGTCGCGCCTTCACCGACCGCCCTTCGCGCTGGGCCGTCGCGCTACTCCTCTCGGGCATCCTCGGCAACCTCACCGACCGCCTGCTGCACGGCTACGTCGTAGATTTCCTCTCCTTCGACCTCCACGTGCCCTACGCCCACCCCTTCGCGACCTTTAATGTTGCCGACGCCTGCATCTCCACCGCCGCCGGTCTCTTCATCCTCGCCGCGCTGCTGGAGGGGCGGGGGAAAAGGGCGGGCAACACGCAGGAGTGAGCCCCAGCACAGCGAAACGCGGGCGCAAACAGCGTCAGCTCAACGGCGGGAAGACGCCGGAGAGCGGGGCGGACGATGCAGGTTTGCCGTCGCGGAGTTTCGCGGTGAGCTCGTCGCCGAAGACGGTCAGCATTTTCACCGTCTCATCGCACCGCGACATCACGGCCTTGGCGAGCAGCTCTAGTTGCGCGGGGTTGCGCAGGCCTAGCTCGGCGCGGGCGAGGAGCACGGCG
>JAYVQK010000314.1:0-13977 GCA_043757005.1 Verrucomicrobiaceae bacterium | reverse complement strand
ATCTGGATGGCTGGCAGGACTTGTATTTTACCAATGGGATCAGTCGGCACATGAACGACTCGGACATCAAGATCACGCAGGATATGCTGACGGGGAAGCATATGTTCGATTTCTACAAGAACGGCGAGATGCGCAAGGAGGTGAATCGTAGCTATCGGAATACGGGGCAGAGCAAATTTGAGGACACGAGCGAGGCTTGGGGGCTGGCGCATAATGGGGTGACGTATGCGGCGGCGAGTGCGGATTTCGACGGGGATGGCGACTTGGACATCGTGGAGGTGAACCTGGAAGAGCCGAACTTCATTTATCGCAACGACGTGCAGGAGGGGCATCGGCTGGTGCTGCGGCTTGTGGGGACGAAAGGGAATACGCACGGTATCGGTGCGCAGGTGGTGGTGAAGACGAAGAGTGGCTCGCAGATGCGCCAGCTTTCGCCACAGAGCGGCTACCTCACTTGCAATGAGGACATCGTGCATTTTGGCCTCGGGAAGGATGACGTGATCGAGGAACTGAGCATCCGCTGGCCGGGAGGTGGCGAGCAGAAGCTTGCGGGGCTAAAGGCGGATATGCGCTACACGATCACGCAGCCTGCGGATGGCGGAGTGCCGGTAAAATCCGCTGCGCCGACGCCGACGCTTTTTGCGCGGAGCGCGGAGCTGGATGTGCTCAAACACAAGGACTCCGGGTGGGAAAGCGATTTTAATCGGCAGATTTTGCTACCTCATTCGCAGAGTCAAAACGGCCCCGCGCTGGCGTGGGGCGATGTGGATGGAGATGGCAATGACGATCTATATTTCGGCGCAAGCGCGGGAAATATTGGGGAACTGCGGCTCGGCGATGGGAAGGGTAAATTCACAGCGAAATGGGTGGAGGATTTCCGCAAGGACAAGGCGGCTGAGGATGCGGGCGCGGTCTTTTTGGATGCGGATGGCGACGGCGATCTCGATCTGTATGTGGCGAGCGGGAGCAATGAATTTCAACCCGGCGCAAAAGAGCTGCAAGACCGGCTGTATCTCAATGACGGACACGGAGCCTTCACCCGTGCTGGCGAGGGGGCCATCCCGGTGGATACGGAGAACGATGGGCCAGTCGCGGCGGTGGACTACGATCACGATGGGCGGGTGGATATTTTCATCGGCGCACGCTGCATCCCAGGCGACTACCCGCATTGTGGGCGCAGTCGGCTGCTGCACAATGAAAGCACGAATGGCGTCGTGAAATTTGTGGACGTGACGGACAGCGTGAAGGGCCTCGCGGCGGCGGGGATCGTGAACTCCGCGCTATGGTCGGATGTGGATGGTGATGGCTGGGTGGACTTGCTGGTAGCGGCAGAATGGCAGCCGATCCGCCTTTTTAAAAACGTGCAGGGCAAGCTCGTGGATGCGACGGCGGAGACGGGCGTGGCGGGACTCAAGGGCTGGTGGAATAGCATCGTGGCGGGGGATTTCGACGGCGATGGGCAGATGGATTACGCGGTGGGGAATGTGGGGCTAAACTCGAAATACAAGCAGCCAGACGAGCACCACCCGCAGCTCACTTACTACGCGGACTTCGACGGCACGGGCCACTCGAACATCGTGGAGGTGAAGCGCGAGGGCGACAATTTGCTGCCCGAGCGTGGGCGCAGTTGCACCAGTAACGCGATGCCATTTGTGAAAGAAAAATTCCCCACCTTTAAGCAATTCGCGCTGGCGAAACTGGACGAGGTGTATTCGCCCGAGATGCTCGCGAAGGCTGAGAAATACGAGGCCACGGAGTTTCAGAGCGGCGTATTTTTAAATAAAGGCGGCAAGTTCACCTTCCAGCCTTTTGAGCGCATCGTGCAGATCGCGCCCGTTCACGGGATCGTGGCGGCAGACCTCGATGGGGATGGAAAGTGCGATCTTTTCCTCGCGCAAAATTTCTTTGGCCCGCAGATCGAAAACCCGCGATATGACGGCGGGCTCGGCGACCTCTTGCTCGGAGATGGTAAGGGCGGATTCCGCCGCGTGCCTCACCGCGAGAGTGGCATCGCGCTCACCGGCGATATGAAGAGCGCGACGCTCGCAGACATCAATGGAGATGGTCGCCCCGATCTCGCTGTGACGCGCAATAGCGCCGCCGCCGCTGCCTTTGAAAGTAAGGCTGGGCAATGGTTGCGCGTCAATGTGCCCGCCGCAAAAGCCCCTGGCGCACGGGTAACGCTCACGCGCGGTAAGGTCGCGCAGACGGTGGAGCTTGCCGCTGGCAGTGGCTATCTGGGACAGAATCCAAACGCTGCGTGGCTGGGTCTTGGAGCAAGTAACGCACCGGGCAAAGTGGAGGTGCGATTCGGCGATGGCAGGACGATGGAGTTGCCGTTCGATGGCAAGGCGCAGACGCTTTCCGCACAGCCGAAAAAAGGGACGGCCTCGCGCTGAACTTCTTCAAATTATGCGCCGCGCACTCTTCGCATCACTCTTCGTGCTCACCTCGCCCTTGCTTGCGCAGAAGCCTGTCTCGGCAGAGCTGCAACCGGCTGAGGAGGCTATGAAAAAGGGTGATTACCCCGCTGCGCTGAAGCTGCTTTTAACAGAAGCGGAAAAGGGGAACGTGGTGGCGGCGAATCTCGCGGGAGAGATGATTTTCAGCGGACGCGGCACGGCACCTTCGACGACGGAGGCGGCGCAGTGGTTTGAGAAAGCGGCGAACGCTGGCAATGCGCAGGCGCAACTCAATCTCGGGCGCTTACTCAATGCCGGGGCAGGGGTGAAGCAGGACGCGGAGCGCGCGCGATTCCTCATCCAGCAAGCTGCCGAGAGCGGGCACGCACCGGCGCAGGTGGACTTCGCGCGGCTGCTGGAGGCGGGCGTGGATCTCTACCATCGCACGCCGGACTGGCGCGAGTCGCGCACCTGGTTGGAGAAAGCGGCTGCGCAGCATGATGCGGAGGCGCTTTATGCCCTCGTGCGCTATTACGATGAGGGGCGCTCGGGTGATGTGGATAAGGTGAAAGCGACCGTATTTTGCATCCAAGCCGCGCAGGCGGGCTCGGCGCTGGCGATGAATGAAATGGGTGTGCGCTATCAAAAAGGCACCGGCATCAGCTCGGATAATGTCGCCGCTATCGGCTGGTTTAGCATCGCCGCGCAGCACGGCGCGCCCGCTGCCTACGTGAATCTCGGGAACTGCTACGAAACCGGCAACGGCGCGATGCTGGACTATAATAAAGCCGGTGAAAACTACGCTGCTGGCGCACGGCTCGGCCTCGCACCAGCCGAGTTCCTGCTCGGTGGTCTCTTCGAGTCTGGCAAAGGAACCGCGCCTGATCCCGTGAAGGCACTTTCCCTCTACATTCGCGCCGCGAAGACAATACCAGAAGCCGCGAAACGCCGCGACGCGCTCCGTGAAAAACTCACCCCCGCGCAAATCGCCGAAGCGGAAAAGATCGTCGCAACGGATGCCGCAAAAAAAGCCGCGTCTGCGCACTGAGTCGTGCCAAAAAGGCGGTAAACATTCGCTCTTAGCGCTTCTCGCGAGATGCCCCAGAGGCGTGGTTTTCGCCATATTAGTTTAAGATCCAACTCTCTCGGTGCTTTCTTTTCACCATGATCATTCGCCGTTTTTTTTTACTGACCGTCGTTGCATCCACGCTCCTCGCGCAGGAGCCGGGGCGGCTGGAGCTGCTCGTGCAGACGCTCGGGAAAATCGAGTCGCCCGCTGTGCAGACGAACATCCTGCGTGGCATGAAGGAATCCCTGCAAGGCCAGCGCGGGCTCGCGGAGCCGCGTGGTTGGAGCGCGCTCTACGTGAAGCTGAAGGACAGCCCGGATGAAGCCGTGCGCGCCAATGCGCAGGCGCTTGCGGTGATCTTTGGCGGCGGCGGTGCGGCAGATGCGATGCGCGGGAAATTGTTCGATGCCACTGTGCCCGTAGAGCAACGCCAGCAGGCGCTGGAGTCCCTCGTCGCCCAGCGCGACGCAGGCTCGCTCGCTGCGCTGCTCCAGCTCTCCACCGAGGCCAGTGCGCTACGAGCACCGGCGCTACGCGGGCTTGCTGCTTACGACGATGTGCGCGTGGCTGGCACGATCACCGGCATCTTTGCAAAGCTCGATGCCGCCGAGCGCCGTGCAGCCGTGCAGACGCTGCTCGCGCGGGCTTCGGGAGCGCGAGCATTCGTCGCGGCGATAGACACGGGTGCTATCGCTAAGACAGAACTCAGCGCACCGCTCGCCCGGCAGATGCAGGGGCTGAAGGAGCCCGCGCTCGATGCTTGGCTGGCCAAAAACTGGGGCGCGGTGAAAGTGCTCACGGCGGATAAACAAAAGGAGATTGCGAAGTATAAAGAGTTCCTCAGTGCCGATCTCATCTTGCGCGCCGACGTGGAGCACGGGCGCGCACTTTTCACCCAGACGTGCGCGGTGTGCCACACGATTTTCGGCGCGGGAGGGCGCATCGGGCCTGAATTGCCGGGCTCTTTCGAAGACATAGATTACCTGCTCACAAACATTCTCGATCCCAATGCGATCATCGGAAAAGATTACCAGATGACCTTTGTGAAAACAAAGGACGGGCAGACTTTCGCAGGTATCGTGGCGGAGGATACCGAGCGCGGCATCACGCTCAAAGTGCTCGGCGGCGAGCCCATCGCCATCCAGCGCGCCGACATCGCCAGCACAGAACTCAGCCCTCAAAGCATGATGCCCGAGGGCCTGCTCGCGCCGCTCCACGAGGAGGATGTGCGCGATCTTTTCCTCTACCTGCGGCAGAAAAAATAAGCCTTACCGCCCCGGCTCGCGGTTGGCGGTTCCTTTGCGTTGCGTGAGCGAGTCTCCGAGTTCCGCGCGCGCTTGCTCGGCGGATTGCAGCAGCTCGGCGAGTAGCTCGGGCTTGGAATCCGCGAGGTCTTTTGCCTCACGGATGTCGCTGGCGAGGTCGTAAAGTTCGGGCTTCTCCACTTTATTCGCGTGGTATTTTGCGGGCACGCCGCCCGTCGCTTTCGGTGTATCGCCCAGGGTGCGGTAGGTGTGCGCGAGGACGAGTTTGAGGTTCCCTCGCATCACGGCTTGGAGTTCGTTTTGCGCGTAATAAATCCAGTAGCTGCGTGGCGCGTGTGGCGTCGCGTCGCCTGCGATGTCGGGCCAGATGTTTTGCCCATCGAGTTTCACTTCTGGCAATTTTGCGCCGGTGATGGTGGCGATGGTGGGCAGTAGATCAATCGTCATCGCTGCCTCCTGGCACACCGAGCCTGCTGGGATTTTGCCCGGCCAGCGTAGGATGCACGGCACGCGCGTGCCGCCCTCCCAGCTCGTCCCTTTCCCCTCGCGCAGCGGCTCGGCACTGCCCGCGTGGTCGCCGTAGCTCAACCACGGACCGTTATCACTGGTGAAGACGACGAGCGTGTTTTCATCCAGCCCATTGCGCTTTAGCGCATCGAGCACTTGCCCCACGGACCAATCAATCTCCTCGATCACATCGCCGAAAAGCCCGCGTGTTGTTTTGCCCGCAAATTTGTCGCTCACGTGCAACGGGACGTGCGGCATATTGTGGGCGAGGTAGAAAAAGAACGGCTGCTCCTTGTGTTGCTCGATGAAGGCTACTGCGCGCTCCGTGTAGCGAGTGGTGAGCTGGCTTTGATCCGCGTGCGTCATGGATGGAATGATGACCTTCTCGTTTTCATACATCGCCAGCGGAGGATAGCCGTCCTGCCTCACTTCCGGGTGTCGCGGCCACATATCGTTCGAGTAGGGCAGGCCGAGATATTCGTCGAATCCCTGCCGCATCGGCATCCAGTCTGCGCGATCTCCGAGGTGCCATTTACCGGCCATGCCCGTGGCGTAGCCCCGCGCTTTCAGCATCTCGGCGATGGTCGTCTCGCTAGGATTGAGCCCCGTCTTCGAGTGCGGCGGGAGCGCACCGTGGATGCCCACCCGGCTGTGGTAGCAGCCTGTGAGCAGCGCAGAGCGCGAGGCCGAGCATACGGCGCTAGAGACGTGGAAATTGGTGAACCGCCGTCCTTCCGCCGCCATAAGATTCAGATTCGGCGTGGCGTAGCCTTTTGCGCCAAAGCAGCCGATGTCCGCATAGCCCAGATCATCGCACAAGATCACGATGACATTGGGCGGACGCACCTCCGCGCGAAGCGTCAGTGTGGAAAGGAGAGCGAGGAATAGGATGCGGAGTTTCATGTTGATTTTTCAGTCAATATCCCCAGCGCCTTCCCAGCGTTGCAGCGACGCATCGTGGAAGTGCCGAGCTTTGCGCAGCCGTGCGAGCAGGCCGTAGCGGGGAGAAAAAAACCACGACGTGAGGAAGCACACGCCCAGCACTAGCACGATGGCAGCGCCACTCGGCAGGTGATCGAAGCGGTAGCTGAGGACGAGCCCGCCCACTGCGCCAAAGCACCCGAGCGCCGCGCCGCCCCAGAGCATCCGGGGGAAGTTATCGGTGAGTAGATACATCGTCGCGGCGGGCGTCACCAGTAGGCCGAGCATGAGGATGACGCCCACCGCCTGCGCGCTGCTAATCATCGCCAGCACGCTCGCGGCGATGAGCACGAGATGGAGCGCGCCCACTTTCACGCCTTGGCTGCGCGCCACAGCGGGGTCGAAAAGAGTGAGCACCAGCGGGCGCTGGAGCAGCAGCAGCCCCGGCACCACGACGAGCGCCACGGCGTAAGCGATCCACAGATCTGCATCACCCATCCCGAGCACGTTTCCGAAAAGATAATGCGCTAGATCCACGGGCGACTTCACGAAGCGCAGCAGCACCACACCGCCGCTAAACGCCATCGTGTAGAGGATCGCCAGCGAGGTGTCTTCCTTTAGCCGCGAGCCTCGCGCCAGCAGCATCGCGCCGACTGCTACGAGGAAGGCCGCCACGATGCCGCCGAGGAAAAGCCCGCCGGGACTGAGCCCGAAAAAGAGCAGCCCCAGTGCGAGCCCCGGCAACATCGAGTGGCTCAGAGCATCCGCCATGAGCGACATCCGCCGCAGCACGATGAAGGAGCCGAGGAAGCCATTCGTGAAGCCAATCAGCGCCCCGCCGAGCAGCGCGCGGCGCATGAATTCTTGACTCAGCAAGTCATTGAGAAAGTGCATCGCGCACA
Source organism: Verrucomicrobiaceae bacterium (assembly GCA_043757005.1). Taxonomy (GTDB): domain Bacteria; phylum Verrucomicrobiota; class Verrucomicrobiia; order Chthoniobacterales; family Chthoniobacteraceae; genus SXWH01. The sequence continues at coordinate 6,911 of JAYVQK010000314.1, read as the reverse complement.
CCTATCGCCCGCTCGTTGCTACGACAAGCTCACTGCTCGGCCAGCCAGTCACTCGCCGTTTTCTCCGGCGCGGTGCCCTCGCCTTTCACCCACAGCGCGCCGCTGCCGAGGCGGAGCAGCGCGGGGAGATCGCCGTATTTGGCAATGGCGGGCTGGAACCACGGGCTGCGCAGATCGTCCACCGCCGCAAAGCGAAAGCCGCGTGTATCCAGCGCCGTCGCGTGGATGGCGTTGCCAGCGAGTGCGCGGGCGGCGGCGGCGATGGGCGCAGTGGCATCCAGCGCGACGAGCGCGATCTTTTGCGAATGGTGCTCGGGCTGGTCGCGGACAAAGGCGAGCACAGACAAAACATCCTGCACGCGCTGCGTGAAGAGGCTGGCATTGTAGCCAAACGTATATGCGGCCACCTCGCGCGGGTTCTTCGAGCGGCGCGTGGGCGTGTCGCTCGCGGTGGTAAATTCCCCCTGCATCATCAAGTCCACGCCGATCACGCTATCCCCCGCGCGCAAGCACCGCTGCACCTCCGCGCTCTCGAGCAGCCCCGCCTTGCCCTGTTCCGTGAGCCACACGACCGTGCGACCATTCCAGTGCTTTGGGTGGAAAAAGAACGCGGGCAGTGCTTCGTGGCGCGCGCTGTTGGCGATTACCCCGCGCAGCAACATCCAGTCGCCCCGATCTTCCTTTTGCAAAGTCTCGCGCACCAGCGTCGCCTTTTCTCCTGCCAGCGTGCGCTGGAAAATCGCCTCCACCGCAGGGCGCGCGATCTTCTCAAACGTGGCACCGAGCTGCGCCGCCGCGTCGTCGCTCCACCAGCTCAAGAGCTTCCGCTCGAAGTCCCCACCGCCCTCTGGCGCAGGATGCGCCGCGTCCCACACACTCATCTCCTCGCGCGTGAGCCGCGTGTAGGCGCGCTCCTCCACCACGCTTTGGCCGAGGTGGAGGTGCGTATTAAACCACCCCGCCATCGCGAGGCGCGACGGCAGGTTGTAATTGTGCGGGAACTCCGTGTGCGCAAAGAGCCGCACATTCTCCGCCGCGCCGAGCGAGGCCCAGTGCTGCTGGAGCTGCGGGTAGCCCTTCTCCGGCATCTCCTTTGTCCAATCATCCGCGCACGTCATCCCCATCGGCTTCGGCGCAAAGAGCGCGGCAAATTCCACGTTGCCCGTGCCCACGCGGAGGAGACTCGCATTTTCACACGTGCAGCCGCCCTGCATTCCCGTGCCCACCATCACAGCGGGGAAAGCCGCCGCCAGCCGCGCATCCAGCGCCGCTAGCAGGAAAGTCTGCGTGCCGCCGCCGCTCGCACCCGTGCAGGCGAGGCGCGTCGCATCTACATCCGGCAGCGACTCCAAGAAGTCCAGTGCGCGCACCGAACTCCACTGCTGGAGCCCCAGCACGCTCTGCGCGCGGCTCTCGGCCAGCGGGCTGTAGAGCCCCTCGTTGCCGCTCTGCTTGGCGAATTGATGCGCCCGCTCCAGCGAGATCTGCACGCTGTCCGCGTAGCCGATCATGTCGTATTGCAAGACCACGCACCCCATCCGCGTCAGCAGCACGCAGCGCGATTGCAGCAGGCTGCGGCCACTTTCCACGAGCGCCTCCGCCCCGGTGGCGATTTTCTTTTCCACCGCCTCCACGCCCTCGTCCATGAACCGCCCGCCCGGCCAATGCCCATGCGGGCAGAGCACGCCGGGATGTTTGCCGCCCAACTTCGGGCGATACAGATTGCCGCTCACAAAAAAGCCTGGCATCGCCTCGAAATACACCTTCTCCACCGAGTAATCCTCGCGCTCTGTGCGCCCGTGGATCACCGCGTTCAGCGGCGTGCGCGTAGGCGCCGGCCACACGCCCAGCGCCACCCGCATCTGCATCCGCAATTTCTCTGCCCGCTCCGCCCACGCCGCCGCCGTCGCGGGCGGCGACCATGGGAAATAGCCATCCAGTTCCTTCAAAGCGCCGAGCCGCACATCGTCCGGCAGCGTGCCCACAGGCAACACGCGCGGAGCTTCGGCAAAGAGTGTCGTAGTAGCGATGGCGAGAAACAGAACGGCTTTCATCGCGCAAAACTGACAGCTCGCGAGCGGCGAAGCCAGCGTGCAGCGCACGCCCACTCATCCCAACTCTTGAATATAAACAGACAGGGAGTGGTGCATTTTATCCCTCTGGGAAATGCTGAATAAAGCGCGTGTTGCGGCGCGGCGGCGTGCGCGTGGCACAGGCGTCTCGCCTGTGGGGCCAGCGGGCATCCTGCCCGCCGCATCCGAGGCAGCGAGACTGCGGGCGAGACGCCCGCTGGCCCCACAGACGGGACGCCTGTGCCACGCGCGCCCCGCCGCTTACTCGTAGCTAAAAGCCCGCCCCATCGCCGCGTTCGGGCTAAACAGACCGTGGAAACGGCTCGCGAAGCCCAAGGAGCGGCGACAATCGAAGACCGACGAAGTCATTCCTGTCGCTGTCCTAAAAGCGCGAAGCGCCCAATATCGAGCATCGTGCAGTTTCCGAAAGCCGCGCGAATCTGATTGGGCGCTTCGCGCGATGGGGGGGACAGCGACAGGAATGACTTCGTCGGTCTTCGATTGTCGCCGCTCCTTGGGCTTCGCCTCCGCTCTTTGCGTCTCTTTATTTGTAGTAAATGGTATGGGTGCCATTCCTGTCAGCCCTTCGGCGCTAGAAAAGCAGCCAACCCAATCGCCAACATCCTGCGAATGGCGGCGCAAGCCGTGAGCCGAGCCGACGGGAAAATGGGGGACTATGTGAGGATTTTCAGAGGGCGACTTGGCAAGGCCGAAGGCATCGTAGCCGGAGCGCATAAACTCGCCAGAATCATCTGGGGAGCCATCGTCACCGGCCAGTCGTATGACGAACCGAGCGAAGCGAGATAGCCTGACAAACATCCTTCAAATCCATCAGGCAAGCCAAAGCCGTCAACCTCACCCCCGCCCCCGCCGCCCGCCGCCTCAAAAACCTACAAAACCAAGCCCAAGTCCTAAACATGAAACTCATCCCCGCATAAAGCCTTACACCACAAAACACGAATCTTGTTATTCAGGAGGCGTCATGGTTGCCGAAGTTGACGAGCTTGATGGCTAGCCAGAGTGCGATGAATCCGCAGACGACGCTGAGCAGCGCGTAAAGCAAGGCAACGAACCACTCTCCCCGTCGGCAGAGGAAGACACCCTCGTAAGCAAATGCGGAAAACGTGGTAAAGCCACCAATGACGCCGGTGAAGAGAAGCAGCCGCAGGTCGGGGGAAAAGAAGTCGCGTCGCTCGGCCAATCCGGCCAGCACACCAATGGTGAAGCAGCCAAGGATGTTGATGGTGAACGTGCTCAGTGGAAAGCGCCACTGCGTCGAGTGATGGAGGACAAAACCACCGAGCTTGTAGCGGGCGATGGTGCCGATAAATCCGCCGAGACCGACGATAAGAGCCTGCTTCATGGTTGAGGTTGAAATACCAGAAAAGACATGGCACGAGAAGTTTCGATTCCGGTCGCTTGAAAGAGCGCGCGAATGTCGCCTAACGACCCCAAGCTCAGCGGCGGCGGAGTGCGGCGCGGTTGCTGCGTGGTGGAGCGAAAGAGGGACATACGAGCTACGGCAAAAGGTGGCTCGGGCTAGAAGGGTTCAAGCTAGAAATAGCAGATGCCGTGACACGCGAAGCCGTTCGCGGTCCTTGTCGAGAGACGTTCATGCTAAAAGTTCCACACGACGTAAAACACCCCAGCGGGCCGTGGCCCAGGCTGCGAGTCGTCGCGGAGTGATTGGCTGATGCTGGCTTTGAGCGACCAGTTAGCGTTGAACGTATAGACCGCGCCGACCGTGGCGGCGAAGACGTGCGCCTCCTGCTGCTCGACGGGTGAAAGCCCGTAAAGCTCCGCGCCAGCGGCGAAGTGCTTGTTGAAGTTGTATAGCGTGCCGACGCCCCAAAAGGCTACGTCGCTCGCCGAGCGGTCAAACGCCCACTGATAGCCCACCTCTGCGAAGTGATACCAGTCGCCGACGGTCTTGCCGAACTCGATGGGTAGTTGCGCGCGCCACACTCCATCGTGCAGGCCGTGATTAGTGCTCGCCGTCGGGAAAGTTACCTTCGGCGCGATGGACACCGTAGGGCACCAGCCCTTCGGGTCTTCTTCGATGAAGCGCCACTTCACCTTGAAGTCCGTTGTGCCAAAACCATAAATGCTCCGGCCACTGTCGGGGTAAATTCCCAGATAAGCCATCGTCACGTCGAGGCGGATGGTGGGAATAATAGCGTAGTTGATGTCGAGAATCGGGCCGGTGAGCGCGTCGCCGGAGACGTTATGCTCGGCACCCACGCCGAACTTGATTTCCCAGCCGGGCGAGAAAAGCGGGTCGTCAGTAAAGAACGGCGAGTCCGCGTGAGCGGATTCGCCGGAGGCGAGTAAGAGAGTGCCCGCGAAAGCCCAAAAGACTTTGCGAATGCCGGTGCGTGGAGTGCGTGGTTTCATGCGGAAGTAAATGATGATGCCGGTAACCGTCAGCGCAAACAGCAAAGTGCCCCAGACCATGCCGAGCACCATGCCGCCGTCGCCAAACGCCTCGCCGGAGTGCAGCCGGAGGATCAACGAATCCTCGCCGTAATCCTCCACGCCGAGAACCTCCCCCGTGCGGGCGTGGACGGCGGTGCGCCGCCCCCCCTGCTGGCCCTGCGGGCCGAAAAAGAAAGTGATGGTCGGCGCATCGCCCTTGAGCTGCCACACCATCTTGTCGAGCGGCTGCGCGTCCACCTTTGCCGCCGCCGCCGCGCGAGCCTTTTCAAAGCCCGCGCCAAACTCCGCGCCTACACTCTGCGCGGAGACGGGTGAAACAAGGTCCCGGATCCGCTCACGCTCCGTCTCCTCCGCGCCAAAGAACCGGACGCACTCCAGCCAGACGCCAGTAAATGAAGCGAGTAAGAGGAAAATAGCGGCTGGAACGCCCAGCCAACGGTGAATCTTGCGCATGAGTTGTTCTGCTGTGGCTACTTTTTCATTGCAATACAAAACGCGAGCGACGCCTAACGACCCCAAGTTCAGCGATGCGCGGAGCAGTTTGCTGCAGCGCATGGTTAGGCAGCCTTGACCTCATGTTTTCGCCTCGTGTTCATCCGCCTGCGGCCTCGGGCGGTAGAGCAGTAACCCCGCTGCTGCTATCGCCGCAAATCCTGCCCCGGCAAGGAACGTGGCCGACGGGCCGAACGCGCTCCATAGGCCACCTGCGATCACGCTCGCCAGTAAAACGGCACCGCCGCTGACCAAGTTAAACAGACCGAAGGCAGTCCCACGAAGTTCGTCGGGCGCAGCATCGGCTACGAGCTTCGAGAGCAACCCCTGCGTGAGTGCCATGTGCAGCCCCCAAAGGCCGGCGCCGATGAATGCCAACACTGGCGAAGCCGCAACAGCCAATACCCCATCGGCAACAATTAACACGCCGAGACCGGCCACCAGCAAAACCCGGGAATGGACGCGGTCAGCGAGAACACCCGCCGGGTAGGCAAACGCTGCATAGACTACATTCATGACGACCATAATAATCGGGATGAGTCCCAAGGTGAGCCCAACGTCTTTTGCGCGGAGAATCAGGAATGCCTCGCTGAAGCGCGCCAGCGTGAACACCCCCCCGAGAGCCACAATAAACCAGTAGCGGCGGGAAAGGCGTTTGGCGTCAGCCAGACTTAAACGGCTCCGCGAGCCGGAATCTTTGGCGGCGGTCTCAGGTTCGCGCACAGCGACGGCCAGCAGCGCCACTGCGATAAAGGCGGGCACGACCGCCACCCACAACACCGCTTTGATGTTGTTGGCGAGCCAAGCCATGAACACGACCGCGAGCAGTGGCCCGACAAAAGCCCCAATGGAGTCCAACGCCTGACGCAAGCCAAAGGCCGCGCCGCGCATGTTCTTTGGAACAAGATCCGCGACCAGCGCATCACGCGGCGCGCCTCGGATACCCTTGCCAATGCGGTCCACAATCCGTGCGGCAAAGACCCACTGAATCACCGTAGCCAGCGGAAACACCGGCTTCGTGATGGCACCCAGTCCATACCCGATGACGATCAGGAGCTTACGTTTGCGAAAGTAGTCGCTCATCGCGCCGGAGAACACCTTCGTAATGGCGACCGTAGCCTCAGCGATTCCTTCAAACACGCCGATGGTGACCATAGACGCCCCGAGCACACTCACCATAAAGATCGGCAACAGGCTGTGAACGAGTTCCGAGGAGATGTCCATAAACATCGAACCGAACCCAAGAACCCAAATGCCTCTGGGTAATGCGCGATAAACAGCCTTGGCTGGTTGTCCTGAATCAGGACTGTCCGACGGCGACGAGTTCATAAACTATGCGATCTCCAGGCTGCCTAACATCTTACTCACCCGCAAAGGGGCGGTGGGTTTCTGCGTAGGACGTTGGCTTATTGGTGGACATGGGTTGTGGATGGCGAGGGGAGCGGGGTGGGGGTTCTGTGTCAAGGGAGGATTCTGGGCGTTGAGGAGGTTGGCATATTGGGGGGCTCTTGGCATGTGCTTTGCAAATGCCAGCTTTCCAATATGCCAACAGGATGCTGCTTTGCGGGCGCGGTTCTGTCGCCCCGCTGGGGCTTGGTTTTTGTGGGGGGCGAAGTCCGGTGGCTTGCGCCGACCGGCTAATATCGGGCTGAGCCTCCGGCTCAAAAGCTCTGCCTCTGGCTCAAAGGCTGAGGCCCGGAGGGCCTGCTAGAGATTAGCCGGTGGCGTGAGCCACCGGAACCGCCCCCCCGACGGCACTCGCCCCAGCGGGGTGGTGTTGGAGGACGGGATCCGAGCGATCAACACGGACGGGGAGCGGATCGGGCGGCGGGGGGAGCAGATGGAACGGTGGCTATGGATTGCAGATTGCAGATTGAAAATCGCAGATTGCAGATTGGCGCAAGCGCGCTA
>JAYVQK010000313.1:0-13989 GCA_043757005.1 Verrucomicrobiaceae bacterium | reverse complement strand
TCAAACTTTTTCCACCACGCCCTAATTTTCCCCATTTCTCGCCCGTCTCGTAATTGACAGCTCAAAAAGAAACCACTTCATTACACCCATCATGGACGCAACCCTTGAACAACCACTCACCTTCGGCCAACGCTTTCAACGCAAGATGGCCGAGTCGCGAATTTTCGCGCTCTCACTGCTCATCCACACGTCGCTCGTCTTCCTAGCGGGCACGATCTACCTTTTTAAAGCCGTCACCGATCCGCCGGATTTCGTCGCAGAAGGTGGCGACGGACTCATCGCCGCTCCAGATAATCTCCCTGCACCGCCAGAGACCCCGCCGGACGCTGTGCCCACGGAGACCGTGCAGCCCACGACGCCCGCGATCAATACACCGACGCTCGACGTGATCACCACCACGTCGAATACGAATACTTTTAAAATCACCACCGCCGCGCCGAAGATCACTCTCTCCGTGGCCTCCTCCGATCTTACAAAAACAAACGCCGCCGCCGTAAAAGGTGCGTCCGGCGGAGTCGGCGGGCTGCCCGGCGCGATGTCTGGCCGCATGGGCTCTGGCAAAGCTCGCGCGATGGAGCAAAACAAGATGAAGACGCGCTCCGAGCAAGCCGTGATGCGCGGGCTCGAATGGCTCCGCCAACATCAAAACCCAGACGGCTCGTGGGGCGAGGCAAATAAAGGCGCGATGACTGGTTTTGCCCTTCTCTGCTTCCTCGGTCACGGCGAGACGAACGATTCCGCACAATACGGCCTGACCGTGAATAGAGCCGTGCAGTGGATCATTGATAACGGCACGAAAAACCAAGGGCGTCTCAGCATGGAAGGTTCATTCACCCAGCCTGGCGTCTATTCGCACGGCATCTGCACCTACGCCCTGGGCGAATACGTCGCGATGACCAAAGACGAGCGCGTGATCGAGCTTTTCAAACAAGCCATCAAATACATCACCGACGGCCAAGGCCCCGGCGGCGGCTGGATGTATAGCTACGACAAAAGCGAGGACGACCTCTCCGTGAGCGGCTGGCAGATCCAGGCCCTCAAGGCCGCGCATCTCTCTGGGCTGAATCTCCCCGGTGTGGATGCGGCTTTAGACAAAGCGATGGATATGATTGATCGCCTCCAAGGTGCTAAAGGCGGCTACGGCTATCGCAAACCCGAGGACAAATACAGCACCTCCGGCGTTGGCATCCTCTGCCGCCTTTTCTGGAAAGGCGAAAAGGGCAAAGTCCACAAGGGTCTCGAATGGGTGCTCGACACCACGGAGAAAGACAAACCCGTGAAATACAAGAGCGACCACGCCGATCTCTACGCATGGTATTACGATACCCAAGCCTGCCTCATGTATGGCGGTGTTGCGTGGACGCGGTGGAACAAGTGGTTCCAAGACGAGCTTTGCGATGTGCAAAATCCCGACGGAAGCTGGCCCTCCCCCGGCGGCAAAGAAGCCCCTGGCCCCTACCACGAAGAAAACTTGACCGGCCAGACCTACCGCACTTCCCTCTGCATCCTCATGCTAGAGGTCTTCTACCGCTATATGCCCACTACGCAGGGCTAGTTGCCGTAGCTTCTTTAAAAGACCGCGCTTTCTGCAAAGGAAGCGCGGTTTTTTATGCTTCAATTTCTGGAGTTTAAAAAACGTGCTTCCCCCGCCCGCGCATTTTTCGTGGAGTGAAGACCATGTCCACACCTGTTCGTTTCGCACTCATCGGCACCGGAGCTATCTCCGCCATCCACGCAGAAGTCATCAGCCAAATCCCCGGCGCACAACTCACCGCCGCCTACTCCATCGCGGGGCTGGAGGCTTTTTGCGCCAAGACGGGCTGCGCGGCGGCGGGCTCCATCGCGGAACTCGTGGCGCGCGACGATGTGGACGCCGTGTGCATCACCACGCCGAGCGGCTCCCACGGCGAGCCCGCGATTGCGGCGCTGAAAGCGGGCAAGCACGTGCTTTGCGAGAAGCCGCTAGAGATCACTGTGGAGAAAATTGACGCCATCCTCGCGGCGGCAAAAGAGAGCGGCTGCATCGTCGCCGCAGTCTTCCAGAGCCGCTTTGGCAAAGGCGCGCAGACGGTGAAGGCCGCAGTGGAGGCGGGCCGTTTCGGACGCCTCACGCTGTGCAGCGCCTACGTGAAATGGTGGCGCACACAGGCCTACTACGACAGCGCAGGCTGGCGCGGCACTTGGGAGATGGATGGTGGCGGCGCGCTGATGAATCAAGGCGTCCACGCGCTCGACTTGCTCACGTGGTTCGTCGGCACGCCCGTGGAGGTAAAGGCCAACATCGCCACGCTCGCCCACGAGCGCATCGCCGTGGAGGATACCGCCGTGGCCACGCTGCGCTTTGCGAATGGCGCGCTCGGCGTCGTGGAAGGCGCGACCAGCGCGTATCCCGGCTGGAATAAACGCATCGAACTCAGCGGCGACAAAGGCTCGATCATCCTCGAAGACGACGTAATTAAATTTTGGCAATTCGAAGAAGAGCTCCCCGGCGACGCCGCCATCCGCGCGGGCGATGCCGATGCTGCTGCCATCGGTGGCGGAGCTGCAAACCCAATGGCGATCAACCCCGAAGGCCATCGCCGCCAGATCGAAGACCTCTGCAACGCCATCCGCGAAAAGCGCCAACCCGCCGTCCCCGGCAGCGACGCCCGCAACGCCGTGGCCCTCATCTGCGCCATCTACGAAAGCGCCAAGACGGGGAAGACCGTGACGGTGGCGTAGCGGAAGCTACTTCGTGGGCGAATAATCCGTCGCCTTCATAAAGACCGACTTCACACCGTCCTCGACGGTGAGCGAACCGCTGCCCGCTACTTCGCTGGCTGCTTTTGCTGCGATCCACTCGGGATCGGCACGGAAGCCTTTGAAGGACTCCGCCGCCGCCTCCACGGACTTGTGCGCTAGGATATAGACGAGCGTATTTTCCGCCGCAGGCTGGCCGGGCATCCGCTTCCAGTAGGCGAGATTAGTCATCCCATACTTAGTGAAAAGCGCAGTTGTATGTTCGCGGAAACGTCCCAGCAGACGATCCAGATTCCCCGGCGTGGTCGTGTAAGTGCGCAGCTCGAAAACGCGCGGCTCCGCGACAGACGGCGCAATCGCGGGCGAGAAATCTGTGGCGCTCATAAAAGTGCTCTCCACCTTCGCCACGAGCTTCCCATTTTCCTCGCTCGCCTTCTGCGCAGCCTTCCACTCCGGGTCGCCCATGAAGCCCTTCCACGAGGCCTCGCGCGCTTCGCGGCTGGGGTAGGCGAGCACGTAGATGAGTTTGTTCTCCGTATTTTCCAGCGGCACCCAGTAGCCGATATTCGTGATGTCGTGTTTCACAAAAAGCGCGCACGTGTGCTCGCGGAACCGCTTGTGCAGCTCATCGAGCTTGCCCTCGGCGGCGTAATAAACGCGCATCTCGTAGCAGCGAGTGTCCTCGGCGGAATGGAGTGTGAGGCTGGCGGCGGCGAGAGTTGTCATGGTGATGAAAGTGCGGCGATTCATGCGCGGGAACGTGACGAGTCCGCCCCGAGTTGTCCAGCACGGCAGCTTTCAGCGAAACATCGCCAGCGCATGGTCGCGGGCGACGTGGTGATCTACGATTGGGAGCGGGTAATCTTTTGCCAAACGCAGACCGGGCGGAGGCTCGCAGAGCTTGGCGGCGGGCACGTCGCGCAGCTCGGGGATCCATTGCCGGATGTAGGCGGCGGTGGGATCGAAACGCTTCGTTTGCGACCACGGATTCTGGATGCGGAAGTAGGGAGCAGCGTCGGTGCCCGTGCTGGCGCTCCATTGCCAGCCGCCGTTATTGCTCGCGATCTCGCCGTCCACGAGGCGGCGCATGAAGTGGCTTTCGCCGTGCATCCACCAGATGTGCAGATCCTTCGTGAGAAACATCGCGACGATCATCCGCACACGATTGTGGACGTGGCCGGTGGCGGCGAGCTGGCGCATCCCAGCATCCACGATGGGGAAGCCCGTCTGCCCCGCGCACCAACGCTGGAACGCATCGCGCGCGCTGTCGCCCAGCTCCCACGGCTGCTCGGGCCGCCAATGTGCGCGCCATTTTAAATCACGAGTATCGGGCTGGAACTCGTGCTCCAGCACATCGGGATGATGCCACAGCACCTGCATATAAAATTCCCGCCAGATGAGTTCGTTGATGAACGTGCTGACGCCTTCTTTTTCCACCAACGTGCGCGCGGCGAGCGACTGACATTTGGCAAAAACCTCGCGGATCGAGAGCGTGCCGTAGCGGAGGTCTTGCGAGAGGCGCGAGGTGCCGGGCTCGGCGGGGAGGTCGCGCCGCTGCTTGTAGGTAAATGCAGGGCCGTCGAGGAAATGGCTGAGTCGCTTGCGGGCGGCGGATTCGCCGGGCGCGATGATCTGGGCATCCGACACGAGCCCCCAGTGCGAGATCGTGGGCAGCGGATCGCTGGCCAAGGCGGGCGGCACGGAGATGCGCGCGAGCGTGAGGCCTGGTGCGGCTTTCGGGAGCTTCGACCACGCACGGGCGAAGGGCGTGAAGACGCGGAAAGAACGACCTTCGCCGGTCATTACTTCGTCGCGCTCGTGCAGGGCGGTGTCTTTGCAGGCGATTACTTTTACGCCGAGGCGTGCCGCCATTTGCGCCACCAGCGCCTCGGTCGCGCGGCCAAAGGGATCGGGGTCGCGGTTGAAATAAATGGCGTCTGCGCCGCACTCGCGCACGAGTTTTTCCAGCACGTCGGCAGCACGGCCTTGGCGGAGGACGAGGCGTCCGCCTTTGCTTTCGAGATTGCGATGCAGCGACGCGAGGCAGCCGCAGAGGAATTCCTGACGCGGCGCGCCGCACCAGTCGTGGTGCTGCTTCCAGCCGCTGAGGATATAGGCAGGCACCACATGATCGTGCGCGGCGGCGGCGGCGTTTAGCGCCGTATTATCCGCGATACGCAGGTCGCGGCGGAACCAATGAATCGCCGTGCTCACAGCCCCAGCACCGCCTTCACCTCTGCCTCGCGCTCGCGGTGTGTGGCTTCCACAAGCACGGTGGCGGAGGTGATTTCAATCGGCCATTCCGGGAGCGTGATCCACGAGCGACAACCGCCATACTTTGGTGAATCGGGAAAGACGAACGGCGCGCGGAGTCGCTCGATCCGCACAAAGGCGACGCTCACGCCGACTTCCTCGTAATGGAAACGCTTCTCGATCTCGCTCGCCTGCCAGCAGTGGAAAGGCGCGAGCCGCTCGACCACGGCGAGGTCAGCGACATCCTGCGTCCACTCCACCCGCGCGCGCAGCGTCAGCTCGTGCTGACCATCGGCCCGGAGCGCGGGCAGCGGCGTCTCGGGCGGGAGCTTGAGCTTCGCCACTTGCTCGTGGAAGAGCGTGGGGAAAAGCAGAAATTCATCGTGCTGAAAACGAAAGCCCGCGCGCCCCTCGGCGATGCCGCCTTTGCGGATAATCAAACTCTGAGCCCCACTACCGAGCGCATCGCACACCAACGTCCATTCTTTAAAACCAGGAATCATCCCACATGAATGCGCGAAACGGATGCGCTCTGGCAAGATGCGAGCGTTCCATCATTGCCGCGTCGTATTTTTTCCACAAAAGCCCTCGCCAGCCGCAAAAAGGCGTGGCAGCGTCCCGCCTCTTTTTCATGAAACTCACTCGCACACCACTCACTCTCATCGCTTCACTCGCAGCCGCAGCCGCCGTCATCGGCGCAGATACGACTCCTAAAAAGAGCGCCAAGCCTGCTGCCACCACTAAGCCCGCTGCCGCTCCAGCAAAGGCTGACGCAGCTCCCAAGGCCGATGCTCCGGCAAAGAACGAAGTGCTGGCGACCGTGGACGGCGAGAAGATCATGAGCGCGGATGCCGAGAAGGCTTTTGCCCAAATCGCCGCCCAGCGCGGTGCATCGCCTGACTCCGTCCCCGCCGAGCAAAAGAAGATGATGATGGGGATGCTCGTCAACGACCTCATCAACGAAAAGCTCCTCAATAAAGCCTGCGCCGACATCAAGGTCTCGCCCGAAGAAGTGAACGCCGAGTTTGACAACATCCTCAAACAAAAAGGCGGCACCCTCGACGACGCGAAGAAGGAACTCGCACAGATGGGCATGACCATCGAGGGCGTAAAAAAGGACATCGGACAGCGGATGCAGCAGCGCCGCTACGTGGAAGAGCAGACCAAGGGCAAAGTGCAGGATCCTACGGATGCTGATGCGAAAGAGTTCTTCGAGAAAAACCCGCAGTATTTCGAAGTGCCAGCGCAGGCGGAGCAAGTTCGCGCCAGCCACATCCTCTTTTTGCTCAAGCAGGACGACGCGCCGGAAAAAGTGACCGCCGCTTTGAAGAAAGCGGAAGCCTCCATCGTGCGCGCTGCAAAGGAAGACTTCGCCACACTCGCTGGTGAACTCAGCGAAGAGCCCGGCGCAAAAGAGCGCGGCGGCGATCTGAATTTCTTCCCCAAAGAAGGCGCAATGGTGAAGGAATTTGCCGACGCAGCCTACGCGCTGAAAAAGGGCGAAGTCTCCAAGGAGCCCGTGCGCTCACAGTTCGGCTACCACGTGATCAAAGTGACTGACACCAAGCCCGCGCAGCCCGCTGGCAAGCAGACGCTCGAAGAAGCGAAGCCAAAAATCGTCGCTTTCCTCGGCAAAGAAAAACAGCGCGCAGCCATTGACGCGATGATCGCCGGACTCCGTGCAAAGGCGAAAGTAGAACTCTCCGCCGCCGCGCAGATGCCAGCGCCTGAAGCCGTCGCCACACCGCCTGCCGCCGCGCCCGCGCCCGTCCATGTGCCAGTCGAGGCGGTGACGCCACCCGTGAGCGCGCCCGCACCTGCGCCCGCACCTGCGCCAGAGCCCGCGCCTGCGCCAGCCGCGAAGTAGGTCTTTCGCGAGTTCGAGTTTCCGCAAGAAAGGGCGGGCCCATCATCTGAGCCCGCCCTTTTCGTAGGATTATACCAACTTACATAATTGAGGATGGCATTATTTGCGGCACGATCTTCGATTTCACTTCGGCGAAAGCATTCATAGTCCGCAGCAGCTCTCACTGCGTTCTAACTTTTCTCAGCCGCCCGTCACCGCCACCGTCACCCGCCGATTTTGCTCACGTCCGCTGGGATTGTCGCTGCCGTCGGGCGTGGTATTTGGGGCCACCGGGTCGCGTGCGCCGAGCCCCAGCACGGAGAGTTGTTTCGCGGGGATGCTCGCTTTTTTTACCATCCAATCGCGCACCGATTCCGCGCGCTGGAGGGAGAGCGCCATGTTTGCCTGCTCCGTGCCGATGCTGTCCGTATAGCCTCGGATGACCACCGTTGCGGCGGGTCGTTGGCGCACCATTTTTGCAACATCGCGCAGCGTCTCTGCGGCTCCCGATTTCAGCGAAGCGTTGCCAAATTCAAAGAGCACATCGCTGCGCAAATTCAGCGTCACCGTCTGATACTTCGGCTGCGAGCTAGACTGCGAATTCACCTGAGAACCCGCTTGGAAAGACACTTGCGAGGCCGACTGCCCACCTGGAGCCGAGCGTCCCGCTCGGCCTCCACCGCCGATGGAGCTTGAGCCGAAATACTCACTCGTAACTGCTTTAAAAGTCTTATTGGCCTGCACCTCTGCACGAAAATGCCACAAGACAAAACCCAGCGCGCCCACTCCGAAAAGCACCAATTTTGCATAGCCATCCCGCGCGTAAATGCGCTGATCGCGATGGTCTTTGCGCACCGCCGTATTTTGCTCTTTGCACACGCGGCAGATCTGCTGGCCCAGCCAGCTCGTGGGTGCCATATACATGGCCGCTGTCATCTGTGAACAGACAGAGCACTTTTTCATACGAATCTTGCCGGAAGCGGACATTGGTTGGTTAAAAATTGATTGCTTCAAGCAAAGCGATTTCAGTGCCACTTTCTGACAGTGATTGAAATTATAGAAAATATAAAAACGCGGAAAATGGGTTGCCAATCCGCTGTCTGCAATTAGGACTATGAAATCCATAGAGCTAAATCGCTTTCAAAAACGATCTCACTCGCTGTGGAAAAACTTCTTTCACCAAATCGTAAAATCGCTAAAACCAGACCACTAAACATGAAAACCACTGGCATATCCACACTCCTCGCACTCGCTTGCGCGACAGTGCTCACCTCAGCCTCGGCGGAAACTCCGAGCGCCAAACAACTCCAAGCCTACCCGAAGAATTTGGCTCGCCAACATCATGCGACCAATCTTTTCTTGTATGACACCGCCTCCAAACGCTACGTGGCGACCGAAGCCGCTGCTGCTTGGATGGATGATGATGTGACGACTGGTTGGCCCGCGCTCGCTGGCAAGCAGCACTATATGCTCCAGCTCACGGAGCCACAGATGCTCACAAACTTCAGCCTCTCCTGCAAGCCCGGCGCAGGCACCGTCTCGCTCTACGTGAGCAACACGGAGGTGGCCCCAGGTGACGCCGCTTGGCAGCTCGTGGAGAAGGATGTGGCCCTCAGCGCGCTCAATAACAAGCGGCTCGCTAATGGGATCAATAAGACGGGGAAATTCGTCCTGATCGAGACCAATATCGCCGACCCCGGCCCGATCTATAGCCTCTATCTCTACGGCGAAAAATCGGCGGCTTCCGAAGGCATCGTGCAGCGCACACAAGCAGCGGATGTCCGCTCGCTCGTCGGTGAATTTAGCAATAACCAGACTGCTTTCAGCGTCTCCAGCCTCTACGCCGGTGCGCGCGTCTCCTACGCGAGCGGCGGTGGCAGCGCGACGGCGTGGCAGCGCGCGATTGATGACAACCCAGAGACTTTCACCGCCGTCCACGCCTCTCCAAAAGAGTCCGGTATGATCGTGAAATTTAATGAGCCAAAATCCGTCTCGCGTCTCTCGATCCTCGCCGATCAAAACGCACGCGGAAAAGCCGACATCTATCTACTCAGCCAAGCGCCCGAGGGGCCGCAGCCCGTCAGCGTAGATGGCCTGAAACCTTCGCTCACCTTGACTTTCGACGGCACGACCGCTCGCAGCAGCGCGGATTTCGCCGAGACCAGCGCCTCGGCAATGGCCATCGTGTGGCAGCCAGAGAGTGGCGATTCTTCGTTGAATGTCCGCGAGTTGAATACCTTCTCCGACCTCTCGCTCGCGAGCTACGAAGTAGCGGATACCGCGATGAATGTGGCCGCAAATCCAGCCGAACCAACAGCCGAAAAAATGACCAAGGAAAAGGCGAATGACACCGCCTCTACCAGCGACGGCAAGCAGATCGTGCAATCCAACAGCGACGGCAAAGATGGGAAAGCCATCGCCCCCGTCGGTGAAGGCCCAAGCGGCAAGGATGGGAAAGCACTTGCGCCAGTAGGCCAAGGCCCCACCACTCCGCCAGCCGTAGGAGCAGGCCCCGGAGGATTCACCCCCGGTCGCCTCGCCTTCCCTCCACGCACGCCGCGCGATTTCCTCAGCGACTAGGCTGCGCCTGAGATTTGATTTTTCAAAGCACGCTCAACTCTTCGGAGTTGAGCGTGTTTTTTTGCCCACGCCTCGTTTTTCTGAAATTCAATGCTTCCCCCATCGCGCGGCGTGTGCGGTAAGTGCGTGCCATGTTTTGGGGCCGACACTATCCACTTTTCCGCCGCGTGCTACTCACGGTGAACCTGCTGCTCCCGCTCGTCACTCTTGTGGTTTGGGCAGGAGGGTTTTCGATGTGCGCGCTTGCAGTGGCGGCAGTGGCGATGGGCTCGCATTTACTCCTCCTCACGGCGGTGCTTCACCCCCACTGCCCGTGGCTTGGGCCCGTCATCCGATCATTTAAAACGGAACGCCGCGCAGTATGGCTGACCATAGACGATGGGCCGAGCGCACAATCTGCACAGCTTGCGGAGGAGCTGCGTGCAAGAGGGGTATGCGCCACTTTTTTTGTCATCGGCAACCACGTCACCGGCCCCGCGGCCCTCGCCATCCTCGCCGCCGGGCACACACTCGCGAACCACACGCAGACACACCCGCGAGCCACCATGTGGATGACGCACGGCACGCGGCTACAGCGCGAGCTGGATGGCGGAGCCGAGGCGCTGGAATGTGACGCCGCCAAACATTTCTTCCGCCCCCCCGTGGGCCACAAACCGCCCGGCCTCCACCCCGCACTCGCCGCGCGCGGCTGGCCCTGCATTATGTGGACGACTGGTGGTCGCGATAGCTGGGCAGCCGACCCTAGCCCTCTCGTCGCTCGCATCCTCGCCGCCGTGGAGCCGGGCGCGATCCTCCTGCTCCACGAAGGCCGCCCACACAGCCTCCGCACCATCCTCACCGTCGTAGATACACTGCTCTCGCTCGGGTATGAATTCGTAATCCCCACGCACGAGGAACTACGCGAAACGTGTATCCGGTAAGAAATTAAAACCCACCCAGCGCGTGCAGCCGTTGGGCGGAAGCGGGCTGGGCAGTGCCGAGTTCCTGGGCAAAAAGGGAGACGCGAAACTCTTCCAGCATCCAGCGGAAGGCGTCGCGATTCGCAGCGGGCACGCGCATTTCCCAGCCGGAGAAAGGCGTGAGTTGGCGGGCCTTTTCGGTGTCCTTCGCCGGGCTCACGGCGGCGCGTTCCGCGCGGATCTGCACGGCGCGGAGGTAGCGGTGCAGGTGCGCGAGTTGCGGGTGCGGCGTGCGCGCGAGGAAGTCGCCTGGGAGGAGCCGCAGAACGTCGCTCTCCATGCCGGTGTAGCGTTTCGGGGAGGCGAGGATTTTTTGCCGGAGGTCGAGGAGCTGGCGCGTCCAATCGCCCACTTTATACGCCAGCGCAGGCAGCTCGCGATGCGCCGCCTCCAGCATCGCGAGGAAGCGCGCGTGCGTGAGTGGAAGCACAGGCGAGAGGCAGAGCGTGTGCGCGAGCAGGTGTTCGTAGGCGGTCTTTTGCAGCAGCTCGGGCGTGACGAATGGCGCGCTGGAGGTGCTGAGTTTTGCGCCGATCTGTTGCAGCGCATCTTGGAAATTGGCCGTCGTTTTCGTCGCACCGGGGATGTGCCGCCCGAGGGCGATGAGTTCTTTCCACAGCTTCGCGAGGTCGCGGGCCAGCGCGAGTTCGCCGAGGCGTCGGATGGCGGGCAGAGAGGCGCTCGCGGCTTCCTCTTGCTTGCGGAAAAGGCGGATCTCCACAGCGTTCACCGCGCTCTCGCGGATGCTGAGGCCGGGGTAGGCCAGCAGCGGTGCGCCGCCGACTTGCTCCACCACGATGGACTCGGGGATGTCGCCAAAGCTCCACTCCGAGAGGCCGCGCTTTTCCCACTGCCGCGCCGCTTTTTCCCACGCGCCGCTGCGCACGTCCGTGCTCTCCACCTGCGCCTGCACCGCCGCGAGGTCGCGCCCGCTGGCCACGGTTTTATTGCCGTGATCAATAATCTCCACGCGCGGCTGGAGGTGCGTGGGCAGGCTCTGTGGTGGCCAATCTTCGGCGCGAATGGGCACGCGATATTTCCGCGTGAGGAACTGCGCGAGCGCCACGAGGAAGTCCGCACGCCCCGGCTGAAACTCGCCCGCAATCTCGCGGATCTTCGGCTCCAGCGGCATGAGCGGCTTGCGCACATTCTTCGGCAGCGCACGCAGCAGGATGCCGATTTGCTCCTCGCGCAGACCGGGCACGAGCCACTGGAGCTGCCCCGTGGTGAGCTGATCCGCGACGGGCAGCGGCACACGCAAAGTCACGCCATCCGTCTCGTCGCCGGGGGTGTAGGCGTAGGTCACGGGCAGCGCGGTATTTCCCAGCGTGACGTGGTCGGGGAACATCACGCGGTCGTAGCTGGCGTCCTCCTCGCCGATGATGTCAGCCTCCATCGCGCAGAGGAAATCCGGCTCTTCACCGATGCGCTCGCGCACGAGTTGATTGAGGTCCGGCACCGAGGAGACGCCCGTGATGCGGTCCGCGTAGAAAAGATACATCGCCTCGTCCAAATCATGCGCCCGCCTGCTCCGCACGCGCGTCAGCGCCGTCTCGATCTTCTCCCTCACCTTGTGATTCTCCGTGAAAAACCGCAGCGGTATCTTCCCCTCCTCCGCCACCAGCGCGCCTCGGATGAAAAGCTCCGTGGCCTCCACCGGCTCGATCCGCCCGTAGTCCACAAACCGCCGCGCAATCTCCAGCCCGCTCACCAGCACGCGCTCCAGCACCAACACGCGCCCCGCCTTCGCGCTCCAGTGCGGCTCCGTGTAGCGGAAGCGGCACAAGTGCGCGCCCAGCTCGATCACCCATTCCGGGTTGATCCCCGCGACCGTGCGCGCGAAAAGCTGCGACGTCTCCACCACCTCCCCCGCCACGATCCACGGCGGCTGCTTCGTCTTTTCATCTGGCTTTGTTTTCCCCGCCTTCTCGCGCCGCTCGTAAAGATTCGACCCTGGGAAAAGCGTCACCACCCGCTCGCCCGTCGCCTTGTAAATATTCTTCTCCTGCCGCATCGCGATCTGCCCCAGCAGCCCCGAGAGGATACAGCGGTGGATCGCCGTGTAACTGGCTTCGCCGGTGTCCGCCGCGTTGCCACGCTCCTCCGGCACCGCCTCCGCGAGCTGCTTATAAATATCCCGCCACTCCCGCATCCGCGATTGCGAGAGGAAGTTCGCTTTACAAAACCGCCGCATCGCGTTCCCCCCACCCTTCCCCTCCCCATCCGGCGCAGCGTTCCAAATCGCCAGCAGCGTCAGGAAATCCGAATCAGGATCGCTGAACGCCCGATGCGCCACCGCCGCCGCTTCCTTTTGCTCATCGGGCCGCTCGCGCGGGTCCGGCACACTCAGCCCCGCCGCGATCACCAGCATCTCCGGCAGCGCACCCTCCGCCCGCGCTTGCAGCAGCATCCGCCCGAGCGTCGGGTCGATCGGCAGCCGCGCGAGTTCCCGCCCCAGCGGCGTCATCTCATTCACATCATCCAGCGCCCCCAGCTCGTGCAGCAGCGCGTAGCCCGCGCGAATCGCCGCCGCCTGCGGAGGATTCAGAAAAGGAAACGTCTCAATCTCCCCCAGCCGAAACGCCTTCATCCGCAAAATCACCTCCGCGAGATTCGCCCGCTGGATTTCCGGCTGCGTAAAGCGCGGACGCTGCGCAAAATCATCCTCCGCATACAGCCGGATGCAGATGCCATCCTGCACCCGCCCCGCCCGCCCCGCGCGCTGATTCGCACTACTCTGCGACACCTCCTCCACCGGCAGCCGCTTCGTCCGCGTGCGCGGATTATACCGGCTCATCCGCGACAGCCCCGCATCCACCACATAGCGGATGCGCGGCAGCGTCAGCGAAGTCTCCGCGATATTCGTCGCCACGATCACCCGCCGTTTATTTCCCGGCGTAAAAATCCGCATCTGCTCCGCCGCCGGCATCCTCCCAAAAAGCCCGATCACCTCGTAGCCCGCACCCAGCGAGCCTTCCAGCAAGTCGCGCGTCTCGCGGATGTCCCGTTCCGTCGGCATAAAAACGAGCACATCCCCCGCCTCCGACTCCAGCAACGCATCCTCCACCACCCGCACCGCCGCCTCGATATGGCTCAGATCCTCGTGATCCGCCACCGGCGCATAATGAATCTCCACCGGCCAAAGCCGCCCCGAAACCTCAATAATCGGAGCCCCGCCAAACGCCTTTGAAAACGCCTCCGTATCAATCGTCGCCGACGTAATAATCAGCTTCAGCTCCGGCCTCTTCTTCAAAAGCCCCTGCAAATATCCCAGCAGAAAATCTATATTCAGCGACCGCTCATGCGCCTCATCCAGGATCAGCGCCGAATAGCTCCGCAACATCGGGTCCGACTGAATCTCCGCCAACAAAATCCCATCCGTCATGAACTTCACCCGCGTCTCCCGCCCCGTATCATCATTAAAGCGCATCTTGCACCCCACCTCCCGCCCCCACTGCACCCGCAGCTCCTCCGCCACCCGCTTCGACACACTCAGCGCCGCCACCCGCCGAGGCTGCGTGCAACCAATCCGCCCCCGCTCCGCCAACCCCGCATCCAGGCACATCTTCGGCAGTTGCGTCGTCTTCCCCGACCCCGTCTCCCCCGCCACCA
>JAYVQK010000312.1:0-3575 GCA_043757005.1 Verrucomicrobiaceae bacterium | reverse complement strand
TTTCGGGCGGTGGGTTTGGCATTCCTCCACGGAGAGAATGGTGTTCGGGTGGCGGATGAGGGCTTCCTCTGTGGTGAAAACGGGTTTCTGGCGGCTGGAAGTGTTTCCTCTGTGGAGGAAGGGCTGTCCGGCTGGCCGATTTGTGTTTTCTCCGTGGAGAAGGCGGGTTTGGCAGGCCGGGATGCGTGGGCGCTGTGGGGGAATGGGAGGGCAGTAATCCCGCCCTGTAAATATGTGGAGGTGTTCGGGTTCATTGCAAATTTGGGCCTCCCCCGCGCTTGCGACAATTTCCAATGACCAATGACCAATTCTCAATTTTCCACCTCCATCCATTGCCCCTCAAAAAAATCATAAATCATCCATCGTAAATCATAAATCCCCCTCCTACCCTTCGCGCCCTCATGGCATTCGATCTCGCTACAATCCACACCTCTGCACTGAAGGCCCGGCTGGCCGAACTGCGGAGGTTTCTTTGACTTCCCGAAACTCCAAGCCCGGCTCACCGAGCTAGAGGCCGCCATGGCTGAGGCCGACTTCTGGAACAATCAAGAGCGAGCCCAACAAAAGGTAGAGGAAGTCAGCGGACTCCGCCGCAAGATCCACCCCGTTTTTGAGCTAGAAAAGCAGCTCGCCGACATCGAAGTCCTCGTGGAATTTGCCGCCGACGACCCCGCAGGCACGCTCCCCGAGCTAGAGCGCGAGCACACCGCATTTCTCAAAGCGCTCGACGTCTTCGAGCTTCAGCAATTCCTCAGCGGGCCCAATGACCGCGCCCACTGCTTCCTCACCATCCACAGCGGCGCGGGTGGCACGGAGTCTTGCGATTGGGCCGATATGCTCATGCGGATGTATATGCGCTGGGCCGAGCGGAGCGGCTTCAAAGTCTCCACCGTGGACATCCAGACCGGCGAAGAAGTCGGCATCAAAGGCGTCACCCTCCGCATCGAGGGCGAATACGCCTTTGGCTACCTAGCCTGCGAGCGCGGCGTCCACCGCCTCGTCCGCATCTCCCCTTTCGACTCCAATAAACGCCGCCACACCTCCTTTGCCAGCGTGGACGCCGTGCCCGAGATGAAAGAAGACGCCCCTATCGAAGTCGCCGACGTGGACATCCGCGTGGACACCTACCGCGCGGGCGGAAAGGGCGGGCAAAACGTGAACAAAGTCGAGACCGCCGTCCGCATCACCCACATCCCCACCGGCCTCGTCGCCGCGTGCCAAGTCGAGCGTAGCCAAGCGCAAAACAAAGCTACCGCGATGAAGATGATCAAAGCCAAGCTCTACCAGCTAGAGCAGGACAAAAAGCGCGCCGAACTCGACGCCGCCTACGGTGCCAAGACCGACGTCGGCTTTGGCTACCAGATTCGTAGCTACGTCTTCCAGCCTTACCAAAAAATCCTCGACCTCCGCACCGGCGTAGAGACCTCGAATATCCAAGCCACCATGGACGGCGAAATCACCGCCTTCATCGAAGGCAAACTCCGCGGCCTCGTCCGGCAAAAAGGCGCGGGCAGTGGCGACGACGAATAATGGGGGGAACTTCGAACTCTGAACTTCGAACGTTGCTGCTTCGATAGCGCCGTTCGAGGTTCAGAGTTCTAAGTTCAGAGTTCGAAGTTTTCCCCCCTCGCTACTTCGCCCCCGTCCGCTCCCGGATCGTCTTCAGCCGTTCCTCCGCAAACTTCCGCTTCTCCGCCGGGAGCAGCGGGTCTGCGAGTGCCTTCTTCAGATGCTCCACCGCCAGCGGCGTGTGCGTCATATCCTGCATCGCCGCGAAAGTGTGCGCCTCGCCGAGCTGGAATTCATAATCCCCCACAGGCCGATCCCCGTCCTTTGCGAGCTGGATGAGCTGCCCCAGCGCCGCGATCTCCGCCTCATATTCCGCCGCATCGTGCGCCAGCAGCGCGTGCTGCCACAGCCGCACCGGCTCCACTGGGATCAGCGTATTCAGCCGCACGGAAAATTTGAACGCATCCCCCTTGTGATTCGTCGCCCGCATCGCCAGCACCTTCACCGCCACCGCCTGCGGAGAACGCTCATCCTTCGCCAGAGCCTTGTCCGCATACGACTCCGCCTCCTTCCACTTCCCCAGCGAGATGTAGTAGCCGCCCATCCCCGCCAGCGCATCCACCGAGCCCCCATCGAGCGCCAGCGCATCATCCAGCCAACGCCGCGCCGACTCATACTGCCGCACCGCCAGCATCTTCGCCGCCGCCTTTGCCAGAAATGCCGCGCGATCCTCCGCCCGCGTCCCCGCCACTCGTGCCCGCACCTTTTCCGCATCCGCCAGCTCCCACTCCCTCGGCGCGTTCCTTTTGAAAACCAGCGCCCAATGATCCAGATACACCAGTCGGAAATCCCGCTGCTCCACCTCCGGCTCCAGCAAATGATCCAGCAACCGCTGATAATTACTCGGGTCGCCAAACAGCACCACCGTATCGAACCGGAACTGCCGATCCATCTGCCGGAAAAGCTTCGCACTCTGCGCCCCCTGCGCAAACGCCCGCGCCCGCAATCCATCCCCCGCCTTATCCTCCGCCCGCAGCAGCTCCGGGCGCCGCGCCACCAGCCACGGCAGCGCCACGCCATTGTAGTCGAGCGACTGCCCTTGCAGCGACTCCAGCGCAAGCTGCGGCGTCACCACCAGTGGGCTCGGGGGGAAAAGCCACGGCCTCAGCCACCGCCACCCCAGCCACCCGGCCAGCACCAAGAGCGCACACAGGATGGTGCGAAGAGCGAGCAAGCGGACTTTTGGCGACAGAGTAATCATGAACTTTCTACCCTCTACCCGCTTTTCCCGCTTGCGTCACGCCGCGAGCTGGGATATTTCGCGCCTCCCTTTTTCACAAAAGGGTTGGTAGCTCAATGGTAGAGCAGCGCCCTTTTAAGGCGTTGGTTGCGGGTTCGAGTCCCGCCCAACCCACTCCCTCAATAGCTCTGGAAACCGCATTAAATCAGCGTTCCAGAGCTTTTTTGTGTTTGGATGGGTTGCGAATGGTGGCGCGGGGAAACGCACTTTTGCGCAGTCTATTCGCCAAGTATTCGCCAAGTCGCTTTCTCTCTGTGGCTCGCTTGTTTGGGTTCGGCGGCGGGCTTCTGCTTAAAAACTTTCATGATGCACGGCGGATTGCTGGCGGGTGCCAAAACTCTAGCGTGGCGTTTCCCCTTTGTGGGTGCGTGTGATTTGATTTTTCAGAGGGAGGTGGGGCGAGGCTACTTGCGCGCGCGTGCGATGGCAGGTGAGGACGTGGGCGCGGACGATGCCGGGCAAGACCCGCCCCGGCCCCATGCCCCTCCCTTTTGCCCATCCGCCCCCGTCTTTGCGTATCAACTGGAGCCAACGCACTGCGCAAAATCGGTGGGCTCGCTTGGCGGATACTTGGCAGATACTTGGCAAATGGTGCCCTTGCCGTGTGCCACGTTAGATTCTTCACTTCTCTAAGAGGTCTTGCCGCTGCGTCCATCCCCGCTGTAAGCTGCGGACATGAGCAAAGCAGTTCTCTTTCTATTTTCGATGATGCTGTTTGCGTATTCAGAATCACCGCTTTCTGAAAAGCCGTCGCTTTCCGAAATCG
>JAYVQK010000311.1:0-3576 GCA_043757005.1 Verrucomicrobiaceae bacterium | reverse complement strand
CGACAGGCGGGGCGCCTGTCCCACGTCGTGAGGCACATCGCTCGCTATGATGCGGTTCCCGCTGCGCGTGAAAGTCGGGCTTTGGTCGGCGTTTTGCGCGGGAACTACGATGGCCGTCGCGCTGCTTGGCATCCGCTATTTCGTGAGCGGGGAGATGATGGATGGGGTGAATGAACACCTCACCCACCAGGCGCAGCTCATCCTTCGGAACATTGATCGCGAGAGCGCCAAGCCGGGGCAGACGCTCGCGGAGATCGCCGACGCCGTGGTGCCCGCGAACGCGCCCAACTTGGTCGTGGAAATCTACAGCAACGATCACAAGCTCCTCTTCCGCTCCTCCACGCTCAAGGGCCAGACGCTCTCGGACGGCACCGCCGAGCCGCATGAAGTCGCCTTTGGCGCGAAGCGTTTTCTCGTCGGCACCTTCTACCACAAGTCTGTGACCCTCGCCCTCGGCGCACCGCTCTGGGCCTACTACACCACGCTCCATCGGCTCGACCTCGCCATCTCCGTGGCGCTGCCCGCCGTCATTTTGCTCAGTCTCGCGGGGGGGCTTTTGGTGGCGCGTCGCGCGCTGTCGCCGGTGCAAATCATCATCGCCACGGCCAAGCGCATCAGCGCCGAAGGGCTGAACCAGCGGCTGCCCGTGCCTGCTGCGCGCGATGAGATACGGATGCTCTCGGAGGTTTTAAATGAAGCATTTGGGAGGCTGGAGACGAGCTACCAACAGGCGATCCATTTTGCCTCCGATGCTTCGCACCAGCTCAAGACGCCCATCACCGTCATGCGCGCTGGCATCGAGACGCTGATGAAGCAGCCCGGCCAAGCGCCGGATAATCTGCTGGAACTCGCCGACCTCCTCCAGCAGACGCGCCGCCTTTCCTCGCTCGCCGAGGGGCTGCTGCTGCTTGCGCGTGCGGATGCTGGGCGGCTGGCGGTGAAGCAGCAGACGACCGATCTCGTGCAGGTCATCGAGGGCTGCATCGAAGACGCCGAGATCCTCGCCGAGCCACGCCAGCTCTCCATCGAGTGTGAGCTGCCCGCCCATTTGCCGTGCTTCGTGGATGCGCCGCGCCTCGAGCAAGCGCTGCTGAATCTGCTGGAGAACGCGGTGAAGTATAACCGCCCCGGCGGCACCATCCGGGTGAGGGCGAGCGTTGCGGCGGAGGGTGTTTCTATCGTGGTGACGAATACTGGCGCGCCGATACCGAGTGCGAAGATACCGCTCATTTTCAATCGCTTCGTGCGCGGTGAAAACGAAGAGGCGCTGACCGGGCACGGCCTCGGGCTGGCCATCGCGCGGGAGCTGGTGCGGGCGCAAGGCGGGGAGCTGCGGCTGGTGCGCTCGGATGTGAATGGCACGGACTTCGAGCTGCGGCTGCCCGCGCCGCTTCGTAGTGCGGACGCCCTCGTCCGTGAATGTCGTGTGCCTGCTGCGGACGAGGCGTCCGCATGACGCTAGACGGACGGGGCGTCCGCGCTACGAGCGGCGGTGCAAGTGGCGCTTGTCAGGGAGGGATAGGGCTGGTTTGTTCGCGGCTCTATTTTTCTTATGAGTCTTGATGTCAAAATTCCAGCGGTGGGTGAATCGGTAACGAGTGGGTTGATTTCCGCGTGGCTGAAGAACGAAGGGGAGGCTGTGGCAAAGGGCGATGCGCTGCTGACGCTGGAGACGGATAAAGTCTCCACGGAGATCACAGCGGATGCGGCGGGGACTCTGCGTATCAAAGTGGCGGCGGGCTCGGAGGTGAAGATCGGCGAAGTGGTGGCGACGCTGGAAACAAGTGGCGCTGCGCCTTTAGCCACAACGTCTGAGGTGAAAGCGGAGACGAAGAAAGTGGAGGCTCCCGCACTCGCGCTCGCACCCGCTCCCGCTCCCGCGCCGGTGGCGGTGGCCGTCGTCGCGCCTGCTGTGCTGGACGGGCGGACGACTCGCAAACGGCTCTCGCCTTTGCGCCGCAAGATCGCTGCGCAGCTCGTGATGGCGCAGCAGACGGCGGCGATTCTCACCACGTTTAACGAGGTGGATATGTCCGGGGTGATGCAGATGCGAAAGGGGATCGGCGAAGAGTTCCTGAAGCGGCACGGGGTAAAGCTGGGCTTCATGTCGTTCTTTATCAAAGCCGTGGTCGCAGGGCTCAAGGCGGTGCCGCCGCTCAATGCGCGGATGGAGGGCGAGGATCTCATTCAAAATCATTTCTACGACATCGGCGTGGCCGTGGGCACGGAGCGCGGGCTGGTGGTGCCGGTGATCCGCGATGCGGAGGCGAAATCCTTTGCCGACATCGAGCGCGATCTCGCCGCGTTTGCGGTAAAGGCGCGCGATGGGAAGATCACCACGGCAGATCTCTCGGGCGGAATTTTCACGATCAGTAATGGGGGCATCTACGGCAGCCTCCTCAGCACGCCGATCCTGAATCCCCCGCAAAGCGGCATCCTCGGGATGCACAAAATCCAAGAGCGCGCCGTGGTGGTGAATGGCCAGATCGTCGCGCGCCCGATGATGTATCTCGCCGTGAGTTACGACCACCGTGTGGTGGATGGGAAAGAAGCCGTGACCTTCCTCGTGCGGGTAAAAGAAGAGCTGGAGAACCCCGCCCGGCTGCTGCTGGGGGCGTAGCTCGGCGGGGGGAAGGCGCTTGTCAGCGCGGAGGGCGGCGGCTTTATAGGAGGCCGTGCCCGAGACCACTCCAAATGCTGCTACACCTGCGCGCTTCACCGCGACGCGCTGGAGCCTTGTGCTGGCGGCGGGCGGCGGGGATGGGCAGGCGGCGCTGGTGTGGTTGTGTGAGCGGTATTGGTATCCGCTTTTCGCCTACGTGCGGGGGCGCGGCTATACGCGGGAAGATACGGAGGACTTGGTTCAGGCGTTCTTTGAAAAGCTGCTCGCGGATACGCTCGTGGCGCGGGCGGAGCCGGAGCGGGGGCGCTTTCGTTCGTTCCTGCTGGGGTGCTTGAATCACTTCCTCGCCCACGAGTGGTCGCGCTCGCAGCGGGTGAAACGCGGGGGGCGCGTCGCCTTTCTCTCGCTGGAAAATGTGGACGCTGAGGACTGGCTGCAACGCCACCTCTCGGCGGCGAGCACGCCCGCGCTGGACTATGATCGGGCGTGGGCGCTGTCGCTGCTGGACCGTGTGTTGGCGCGGCTGCGCGAGGAGTGCGAGGGGGATGGGAAGGCGGGGCGCTTTGCGGTGTTGCAGGGTTTTATCCAGGGCGACGAGGGGGCGCTTTCGTTGGCGGAGGCGGCGGGGCAGCTCGGCGTTTCACTGGCGGCGATGAAGTCGCTCGTGCATCGCCTGCGGGCGCGTTTCCGCGAGCTGGTGCGCGAGGAAGTGCGCGAGACGGTCTCCTCGCCGGAGGAGGTGACGGCGGAGATGCAGCATCTTTTCACGGCTTTCCGGGGATGAAGAAATGCGCCACTTGCGGGAATGAGATGCTCGGGGGGATGTGCCCGGGCTGTATGCTGGGGAGCGCGCTGGAGGAGGATGCCGCGCTCGTGGAGGCGTTGCCAGCGGTGGGGGAGGATTATGAATTACTGGAGCGGATTGCCGAGGGCGGGATGGGCGTGGTGTGGCG